>JAAYOS010000069.1 GCA_012520195.1 Clostridiales bacterium
AATGTAATATTAATCTGAGACATGTTTCTCCTCCTACGGTAATTTGTTTGGGGTAATTACATTTTAACCGAACGGAGAGACATTGTCTCTTTTTATTTTAATTTACACCATTATACGGGCACAACTATAGCTCATACTTTGTAGATGCTCTCCGGAATAGAAAAACAAGATACTGGCTTATAATAATCTCTCTCACCATATTATCTTTATGGGTTTCAGCCTTATTATCCATTTTCAGCATAAAGTCTCTTGGCGATACAGCAACACTTATATCATGTACTCTAATATTCCTACTGTACACTAATTTGTTTATCCTCAGCATATATTTCAAATCTGAGGTTACACGAGTCTTTGACAAAATCGTTGTTTATACCCTTGATGGAGAATGCCATGTAACCAAAGAAGTAAAAATCATCGATAATTTCACAGTAATACATAACAGTAAAAATGATAAGAGAATTATTATACCAAACAACCAAATAAGGCTGATAGAATATGAATACAAAAAGACATCTGTCACCGATTTTATAAACCAGAAGCATTAGCATTTCAAATGGTATTGTCGTATTCACAAATAGTTCTGTCCACTGTAAAAAGGGAAGGTTTGTTGTAATGTTCACGCTACCCCTTTCGCTTCATTCAGATATAACCTTGAACAGCAACTCAGACTGATATCTGTTAAAGCTAATGTAGCTGAGTTCGTCCAAACGCTCCTAGTATTTGCTGTACTCTTATGAGTATCGTTGATTGAGCTCCACAGTGTGTGGTGATACTAACCGCCATAAAAAACGAATTAATGTAACACATATGACTTCAAATATAACATCATAGTTGTTAGAAATGAACATCAAAAAGTTAAATTGACTTAATATAACAAATATTACTTGCAATGTAACATCAATTGTGTTATGTTAGAATTACAATATGTTACTTTGGGAGGTGATCTTGTTGGTCACGACAATTGAACGTTACTTGAGAGAAAATATAGATGAGCAGGTTATCATTAAACCATGGCAGAAAAAAAATATTTTAACAGTTTTTCTACGAGAGAACTATAATTATTATGAACTGACGATTCTTGGAACTCGGTGTATCTTACTAGAAGCGGTTGACGAGATGCCAAATATCAATCAGCTTCAAAAGCATATAAAACAAATAAAAAACCTGACAGATAGTCAAATTGTTCTATTTTACAAAGCTATAACAAGATATAGAAGAAAAAGTCTTATCGAAAATAGGATTGCTTTTGTGATTCAAGATGGGCAGATGTATTTGCCATTCTTGGGGCTTGATTTGAAAAAAGCCGAAGAACTCGTTGAAGAAAAAGTAAAGAGATTCACAACACCTACGCAGGTTGCGTATTTGTATTTCTTGTATCATAAGGATGAAGTTGTTAACACGACTGATTTTGCCAATAAGCTAGGCTTTAATATGATGACAGCTTCCAGAGCATTAAATAACCTATACCATGCGAATCTCATCACCTATGAAATTGGTGGGATGACTGGCCGCAGCAAGGAGTATAAGAGGATTAAAGACCCGGACTATTTTCTTAGGGGACGCGACTATCTAAAGACTCCAGTGAGAAAAATCATATACACAAAGACAAGACCTTTAGAAGCTTTATCTGCTGGAATGGATGCATTGGCAGAACTCTCCATAATCAATCCACCTGGTCATCCGATTATGGCAATAGATAGAAAAAAGCTAAATAGAGAACAGATTGAAGTTGTGAAAAATAAAGACCTTATAAAAGATTCAAAACTGGTGGAGCTAGAGCTTTGGGACTATGATCCTGGACTGTTTTCAAACAATCAACATGTAGATCTACTATCTTTGTATGCATCTTTGAAGGAAGAAACTGACGAAAGGGTTGAGCAAGCTTTGGAAAAAGTCTTGCGAGGAGAGCCATGGTACATGGACTAGAAAAATTCAAAGAGTACTTCTGCGACCACACAAGTCAATACGTCTTTATTGGAGGAACAGCTTGCGATATTCTTATGGATGAACTTGGAGCTTCATTTCGAGCAACTAAGGATCTTGATATAGTGCTCATCATTGAAGTTCTCGATGCCTCTTTTGGAGAAACCTTCTGGAGGTTCATAGAAGATGGGGGTTATGATCATCGCGAGAAGGGAACGGACAAGAATCAATTTTACCGTTTTTCAAATCCGAAAGATAAAACCTTTCCAAAAATGGTTGAGCTCTTCAGTAAGCTTCCGAACGAATTTGATCTTGCATTCGATACTGGACTGACTCCCATTCATATAGATGAAAGCATCGTTAGTCTCTCTGCAATATTATTAAATGCTGATTATTACGATCTATTAGCCAAAGGTAAACGTATTGTGAATGGTTTTTCAATCATTGACTTGGAAACAGTTATCCTGTTTAAGATTAAAGCATGGTTAGATATGAAAGAACGAAAAGAAGCAGGAGAAAGTGTCGATACGAACAATATAAGGAAACACAAAAATGACGTCTTTAGGCTTCTTGCCAATGTATCTCCTACAAGCAGGATTGAATCCTCACGGGATATTCAAAATGATGTTATGCAATTTATTGAACAAATCAAGGAAGACATACCTGATTTGAAGAATTTAGGCATTAGAGGAACAAGTCTTGATGAAATGCTAGAGATTCTAGGTGATATTTTCTTATGAAGAGTCTTGGACCTAATCCTAGTTATTCAAAAAGGCCTCATCAGGTTGTGATGATCTGATGAGGATTCTTCGCGTTATGCATTCATTTGGTCTACGGAGCGTGGATTACTTTTTGAAATATATAGCATTATACTAGAGTCGAGGTGGACAAAATGGACATAAAAAGAAAAAAGGAGCTTTTAGAAGCCTATAGAAACAGACATCCTGAAATGGGAGTAATATCTTACCGTTGTAAAGAAACTGGCGAGTTATTTTTGGGTATCTCTAACGATACAAATTGCGTTAATGATGGCTTATCGATCTATTCAGGTATTAGTCACGCGAAACTGTGAATAGAAGCATTAGCATTTCAAATGGATAAAGTGTTTGATTCCCAATCCTTCTCTTACTTTAGAAACGGTAGGACCCGCTCAGGAAGCGCAGCGTTAGCATAGCCTCCTGAGCCGGTCATTTTATTGCCCTTTTGATTTGATCCCGTTGGACTAACGTCCTATGTATATTAGGTCTGTCGCAGTAGCCATCCAGGTAAAGAACATTGAATTGAAAATTGCTGGCAGATAGAAGTTCTTCGTCTTTCTGTACAGCATGCTCGCCACAATCCCGACTGGTATCATCATGATCGAGGCGTCGACTAACGAGCCGTTCGCTCTGGACATGCCAAGGCTTGTGATCGGGGTTGTGTGGAAGAGTGCGATCTTTCCATATGCATAAAGCAGGAAGAACATCGGAGGAAGGCCGTTCGCCAACCAGAAGCGCACTGTTGAAAGAACAGGCTTATCCTTGCTGTAATAGCTTGTTGAATGCAGGTAATTGGCAATAAGAAATGGAACCAGATACAGCGGGAAGTAGATCAGGAACTTCTCCATCCTGAGTCTTGTCAGACTGTTGATCTGAACCTTCCAGAATCTAGGACTGATTGAAAACAGTTGCTCGCCGAAGGTGACTATGAAGTAGGTTAAGAGCAGGGAGATGAAGCTCAAAAGGAGTGCCTTCAGGAACATAATGCCCTTTCTTGTCCCAGGCAGAGTAATCTGCTCTTTCAACGCCCTTTTATCTGTCTTCACTATTACGAAGTTTATCAGTGCCCAAAGGGCAAGACCGAACAGCTGCAGGCAAAAGAGCCAAAAAACAAGACCGTTGACATTCTGAATATTCGTTCCATGGATTAGATCCTTGGACACCCACTTATTGAGAATGCCCTGACCTGTAGGTACTGCCCATGCGGCAGTCGCTGCACCGAAGATCGCCGGCAAAAGAAGTCCAACCCAGCGAACCCATTTCTTCGGACTTGTCTCTAAAACGGTCCTCTCTTTCGCTTCAAGATCCTTCCTAAAGAAGTCCAGATCAACAATCAGCAGGATCAAGCAGATCATTGCGACAACAATCGCGACGAAGGCAAGCGCTGTTCCGAATTCCTTCCACAGGAACAGAATAGGGTAATTATTGCTTAACCCGAATGTTGTTGTGAAAAAATCGCAGGAAGCTTTTACGAAACTGTAGCTCGAAAGACCTATCGTATGTCCCGTCCAGCCTTCGTAGTATATTCTTCCGGTTCCGTTGGAAGGATCACCATACCATTTCCAGAACTCAAACTGTTCGAGGCCTAGAACGCCTGCGTACTGCGGATTTTTGTACATTTCACGTCTGTCGCCTCTGTACAGGTTATCCCACTGCCCTTCGAACAACGCGCTGTTGATCTTATACTCATCAGAGAGCAATCCGCCTGCACCAACATACATAACGCCCTTGACGCCATCTCTGATGACCATCTTCGGGACTTCATTCCCCTTCGCATCTGTGGTCATTTCGCCCGCCGGATCGGGAACATACAGCGCAGCATTGACACGGGATGCTCCCATTGACCAGCCGATGTAACCAATATTGGTAGTATCAATGAAATCGAGGTTATACACATAATCGGTCACATCGATGGAACCAAGTCCCTCGTTGTCTTTTTCAACGTCGGATCTACCGATTGTGTAGGGCTCGATGCCAATGGCAACGATCCCCCTACGGGCCAGCTCCATACCGGAATCAGACATGTATTCAACACTTGCGTTTCCGCCAGGTATGAGCATGACCGCCGGAGCAGGATTCTCTCTTGTAGCCGTTTTCGGCTTGTAGACTTCCAAGCTGATTGCAACGCCTCTGTCTGTCATGACGTACAGGCGTCTCATCTCAACCTTACCATTGTTGGTTGAGACTAATGAAGCAATCAATAACCCCACCAGGAAAACTGCTAGAGAAACCAAGAAAAGATTTTTGATTGAAAGCTTATTCTTCATGTAACTACTCTCCTTCGTCTTTAGTGTCAGTTCGGATTATGGTATTCTTCACAATTGTGTTTTGTAACATATCATACTTATTTCAATTTATGTCTACAGACTCCAAAAAAGTACTAGCTCGCTAACACAGGCAAAAAGAGCTAGAATCTAATCATCCCCATGTCAACAGAACGTTTGTTGTCATGGGGGATTTTTATAGCACCTATACAAATTGCGCACAAAATATCAATAATACCTCACTATAAATCATTGAAACTGACTAATCTCAAGTCTATGCTATGAATAGACATCCTAGGGATCTAGGGGTTTATAGCAAAAGTCATTTCGAGTAAACACTACAAATTCTGAAAAGGAGGAAACAGCAATGAAAAAAATGCTAGCTCTATTAGTGGCGCTGATAATGGCATTTTCCCTGTTTGCATGCTCGCAGGATACTTCTAATAAGGATCCTGAACCCAGCCAACCCAGCGCTGCTCCTGTAACTAGCACCCCAGAACCCAGTGCAACCGAGGACGAAGAAGATGATATTCCACTCACAGACGCAGAAGCCCTTGGTTTTCCTCTTGCCGATGGAGACATCACTTTAACATGGTGGTGGCCATTAGCGCAAGAAGTTGTCACATTCATTGAAGATATGAACGATAATATCGTCTTCCGTGAACTTCAGAAACTTAGCGGTGTAAATTTCGAATTCATAACACCATCACCGGTCGGAATAAGAGAAACATTCAATTTGTTAATAGCGGGACAGAGCTATCCCGATGTATTTAAGACGATGGTCTACTATTCCGGCGGAACAGTAAAAGCAGTTGAGGATGGAGTTTGCATAGATCCCACAGACCTTATGAATAAGTATGCTCCTAACTATATTACACTTATTAATAGTGCCGACGACTACAGACGTGGTTGTTACACTGACGATGGAAGAGTCTTATCGTTCATTGAAGTTCATGATCGCAAACAAGCATCTTGGTCAGGACTACTTATACGTGGTGACTGGCTCGATGAGATCGGACATGAAATGCCACAAACTATAGATCAGTTACATGACACTTTAGTCGAGTTTAAGCAATTTACAGGAGAAGCCGGTCCACTTCAGCTCGGTTCAACAGGAGTTTTTCCCGGAAACTTCCTAATTGGATCACTATATTCATCCAGCACTTTCTTAAAAGACCCAGAAAACCCAGACAAAGTAACATATGGTCCAATGACAGAAGGTTATAAAGAATACTTAGCGTTGATGCGTCAGTGGTACAGTGAGAGATTACTTGACCAGGAATTCGTTACTCGTACAGAGTCAAACTTCCCGGTTACATCTCTTTTGAGTGCTGATAAGCTTGGTGGCTACATTGGAATATACAATCAAGCTGGCTCGTTCTACTATGATACCGGCGTCGTCCAGGATCCATCTTTCTATTTGCGGCTCGCTCCACGACCGGTGAAAAACATCGGCGATCCTATTTGGGCTGGTATGACACAGGCACGTATTATGAACACTGAGGGTGGCACAATTTCTACAGATTGTAAGTACCCTGAGATAGCAATAAAGCTTTTTGACTATTTCTACTCTGAAGATGGTGCTCTGTTATGTAACTATGGTGTGGAGGGTGAAACCTTTGAGTACGATGAGAACGGGCAACCTTGGGCAAAAGATATCATCGTCAACAACCCAGAAGGTATGCTATTCAATGGAGCCCAGTTCCGCTACCTCATGCATACGGGACCTCATCTGTGGATCCAGGATAGAGAGGATTTGACCGCAACCGGCGAGGCTGCTAAGTACGTAGATTTATGGGAAATTGAATATCCCGGCCAATTACCAGGACTGTCATTACCCGGTGACCTATCGATGGAGCTATCAGGAATTCTTGTTGATATCAATACACTTGTTGAAGAGTTTACAGTACAGACTATTATGGGATTAAGAGATCTTGAATCTGAATGGGATGAGTATGTTGACAAAATCAAATCGATGGACATCGCTCGAGCCATAGAGATCCAACAGACCGCATACGATAATTATCTCGCAAGATAATCTCTTATACATAATGAAAGTCAGTATAGAATTGGAATAAAAATATGTAGTAAAAATAGAACTTGGAGGTAGTAATCCATGCCTAAAAAAGCGACAGTTGTAGTTCATCCCAGTTTTAAGATAGGCGAAATATCACCCCGTCTTTATGGAGCATTTCTTGAGCCGATTGGCACTATGGTCAACGGAAGTATGTTTAATCCGAAGCAAGCAACAGCAGACGAAAAGGGCTTCCGCAGGGACTATATCAATGCACTTAAGGATACCGGACTACCCGCGATCCGACTCCCGGGAGGTAACTTTGTCTCGGGCTGGAATTGGAAGGACTCCATTGGGCCTTTAGAGAAAAGAAAAACTCGTCTTGATTTAGCTTGGGCGCAGTACTATACTAACGAAGTCGGGCATGATGAGTATCTACAGTGGGCAGAGTTAGTAGGCGCAGAATCCCTATACACAATAAACCTCGGCACTGGAGATATCAACGACGCCATAGACATCGTAGAGTACACAAACCATGAAGGTGGCTCATACTACTCAGACTTACGCCGTGAATACGGACGCGAGGACCCATATGGTGTTAAGATATGGTATCTAGGAAACGAGATGGATGGTCCATGGCAAATCGCTTCCTGGCAGAGAGACCCGCGTGGATATGGAATACTTGCAAATGAGGCATCTAAAGCGATGAAATGGGTGGACCCCACTATTGAGACGATCGTATGTGTCTCATCCTCTCCCTTCCTTGCGCACTATCCTCAATGGGATCTTGAAGTCCTTCAGGAGTGCTATGAAAACGTGGACTACATATCACTGCACCATTATCACGCAGCTGCACCGGACAATTATGGCGCACTCCTTGGATCCGGAGAATATTTTGAAGATTATATCAATACTGAGATCGCGTTGTGTGACTTCTTACAGACAAAGATGCGCTCACCACATCAAATAATGCTTTCTTTCGATGAGTATGGTGCACATCCAAGTCCCGGAAGAGGAGAAATCCACTACGGAAGAGGTCCTCACAACATATATGCCATGTTCAACTCATATAATCCAAATCGCAAGTTCGTGCGCCACGACCCCAATAATATGGGTCAGGGCAGACGCTATGGTCGCATGCAGAGTTATGAAATAATGAATACGATCGCATCCGCTTCAACAATGCTGACTTTCCTTAACCATGCTGACCGAATCAAGATTGGATGTATGACTGGTGGACTCCGCGCACTCGCAGCAACTGATCGGGATAACGTATGGCGTACAGCACTGTATTATCCGTTTACCGACCTGATCAAATACGGTAAGGGCACTGCCCTACAAACTAGCGTTGATTGCGATACATATGATGTTCCAGCTTATGCTCTCGACGATTACACTCAGTACGATACTAAAGAAGGTATTAAGTATATTCAGAGTGCAGCTGCCATAGATGAAGAGAACAATGAACTGAATGTCTTCGTGATCAACCGCAGTTGGGAAACTGACAATACGATCGAACTCGATGTCTCAGGATTCGTTGGGTATCAATTTATTGAACACATCCAACTATACACCGATGACATCGAAGCACAGATAACACTAGAGAATCCAGATGCAATCGCGCCATCAATAAGCAAAGCTGCAAAGTTTGAGAATGGCAAGGTCACATCTGAGCTCAAAAAGATATCTTGGAATGTATTCCGCTTCAAACGTACTGATCAAAAGTAGCTAAACTTCGATTAGAAGTAGCTAAACTATGATTAGTAGTAGCTAGACTTTGGACTTAATCCTAGTTATTCATAAAGACCTCATCAGGTTGTGATTGCAACCCTTGAGTATACCACTTGTAGATAGCTATTAGATAACCGATATCCAGATCACGTTATCAAAACTGCTGGAAAGTCAGTAGCAAAACCAATATTTGGTTTTGCTACTGACTTTTATGTCGATTGCGTCATAAGTTCATGTTATTTTGTCTGTTTTATTGTTGACTTTGTGTAATAATTGGGTTATGCTGTTATTGTTAGATACATGATGGATGTTATTTCTTGAGGATACAAGGCGATTTTATTGCTCTATTCACGCATACGATTGCGCTCCGGCCTGAGTATTAGTTTATTAAAACAATCTTACATAAATTGGTATTATTCACTGTTTCAAAATCTTGTATAGTGAATTTTTTCATATTAGGGTTGACACTTGGCTAATAATAAGTCTATAATAATGATGCGGTATCATTTGATACCACATCATATGGAGTGAACTATATGATAAGTGGTAATTCAAGGATTGAGTCAGATACCGAAGTAAAGGATTATATAGCGAAAATAAAGTATGCGCTTGATAATGGCGCTGAAATTAACTTTCAAGAAAAGCGTCAAGTCGATGAAAACAGAAATATCAAGTATACAAATGGGTATACTGTTAGAGCCTTATTTCCCGATGAGAATCCGGTTGATGCGCTACGACGAGAGCTTCGAACATTGACAGTTCAGAATTACTTACGAACAGTAAGAGACATAAGTCGTCCTAATCTCAGTGAGATGCGCGAATTCGGGAAAGTCTATCATGGGACTTCCTTATCGCACGATAAAAGGAGGTAGTGTGAAATGAAAATCATTGATAGAATAATGAAGACATGCTTAATTTGTATGAATGAGCATGAAATTTTAATTGTTCGCGTACATGAAAGCACTGTATTTAAGGGAATAACCGTTGAATATGATGCTGTGTATGAGTATTGCGATGACTATAATGAGTTTAATTCAACCGAAGAAATGATATCGCTTAATGATATAGCTGTAAAAAACGCTTATAGGAAAGCTGTTGGTTTGCTCACTTCCGATGAAATCAAAGCCATTAGAAGCAAATATGGTATTAGCCAGTTCGATCTCTCTACTCTTCTTGGATGGGGCGCAAAGACAATTACTCGCTACGAGGGACATCAGGTTCAGGATTTTGCTCACGATACTATTCTACGTAAGATCGATTCTGATCCTCAATGGTTTTTGATTTTGTTGGAAACAAACAAAAATAAGTTTCTTGAAGCAACCTATCAAAAATACTTTAGCACGGCTCTAAAACTCTTTGGAGAAAGTTACGATTTGTACCGTCAAATAGCGGTTAAAGCCAGACGCGCCTGGTTTAAGAGCAATAAAGGGTATAGTGGCATGAAGCGGAAATGTGCCAGATTTCGTATAATTGGCCAAAGACCGCTGAATAAACAGCAGATATAATAAAGCAAAATTGACCGTCAAAAGAAGATTCTAGTTGTTAGCATACTATATGCATTGTAAAAGAATCGCAATAAGATATAACTCTTGGAAAACTACACTGTTTCCAAGAGTTTTTCTTCAACACTCAATATCTTATACAGAATATTGACCAGTCTCTGATCACAGGCTGTCATAAATAGCAAGGTCTATTATTGCTGTCCAGGCAGAATTAATGTAAAATGTGTCATAGGTCATGGAAAATGTTTATCAGTCAAGCTGCCATTGACAGCTTTAGCGGAGAGGATAGGCTCATGAAAATACTACATACACCAATAACAGAAGAATACATAGAATCACTACAAGTCGGCGATATGATCTACATCTCTGGAAAAATATTTTGCGGCCGAGATGCGGTGCTTCCAAAAATCTGTAGATTATTCGAAGAAGCTGACCTTGGCGATATTGACTTACGTGGTTCTGTTATCTTTCATACAGCTGTGAGCCCCGCTGGTGTGGGACCCACATCAAGCAATAAAGTAGAAATCGAAGGTAGCATCCCCAAACTGTCTGAAGCGGGGGTTAAGCTGCATCTTGGCAAAGGGGCTATCAACAAAGATACTGTTGCAAAGCTGAATGAGTTCAATTCAGTCTATGCTATTATTCCACCTGTTACAGCATTGCTTGGGAGTAAAACCATATCGAAGCGATTAGTCGCATTTCCGGAGCTTGGCATGGAAGCCTTTTATGAGTTGGAAGTGGAGAAATATCCTTGCATAATAGCAGCCGCTCATAACAAAAGCATATATTGAGAGGTGCCTAATGGACGATAGAATTATTGATATAGTAAGTAATGGACTTGTTGCAGCGGGCTCATCTTTTCTTCACGGTAAAAAGGCTGTATACGAAAGAGCGATAGCCAAGGAAGCAAGTAATCACGCAAAGTGGACGTTGGAGACAATTCTTGAAAACGCTCTTGTTGCTGAGCAAAATCGCAGTCCCCTATGTGACGATACCGGTGTACCACACCTTGTGCTTGATGTAGGTCCTAACTGTGCAATAACCGGTGACATGCTAGAGTCTATCAAAGAAGGGGTAAGACAGGGTCTCCGAAAACTGCCTGGCCGTCCGATGGCAATCAAAGGGAATGATACGCAAAGGCTTGATCAGTCTCTCGGACTGGACGAGGATCCAGGTGCACTTGATGCAGCACCGATTTTGATTCGTTCAATTGAAGAGGATAAAATCAAACTTCATATATTGATGTTCGGTGGAGGTCCTGCTATCAGGGCTAAAACATACCGAGTGTTTCATAGGTCCAATGTAGACAACGTAATGGATGAGATTATAGAGTGGGCACGGGAAGGGACAAAACTGCTCGGGTGCACTCCCAGTACGATTGCTGTAGGAATCGGGCGGTCACATTATGAGGCGACATCATTGATGCTACAGGCATTGGTCGATGGCACATATGACAAGCAGTCTGAATTGGAGCAAAGAATAACAGATGAAGTCAATGACTCAGGTGCCGGGGCACTTGGACTCGGTGGCAACAACACCGTTCTTGCTACATTTATGAAAGTTGGTCCTCAAAGAGCACTCGGCGCGCACGTCGTTTGTATGCGCCCCTGTTGTTGCTTTGAACCGCGGATCGCAACCGTAGAACTACAGTGAATGGTATGTTCTCTGGTCCTCTGGTGCTCTGATCCTCTGGTCCTCTGGTGCTCTGGTTCTCTGGTGCTCTGGTTCTCATCTTTTCATCTTTTTACTTTCAGCACGTTATTCTACTTATGCGCCTTACAACTTATTTGAGACTTCCAACCTAATTATATTTAATAAGATATCTAGTTATATGCAATAAGATATAATTCGGAAATGCTATGTGAAAATATGCGGCCAGTCGCATACTCTGCAAAGAGGGAGACACATATTATGCGAAAAATGCGCAGAAATCGAAGTAATGTGTGAATGGTGAAGAGGAAATCGCCTCTTTTATGCGGTATACGTTATAGAATATACTGTGTACGATATATCACCCCGAGAGAATCCACACACAACTCAAAATTCTGCGCAGAAACCGTGATTTTTCGTGCAGAGGTACACATAGCTCAAGATTTTGCGCACAATCTGCGTCCTAGCTCCCTACCCCCAGTATGGCGGTCATCATACGCCATTTGTGGGCGGTCATTTATGCGCCTGGCGTCTAGATCACGTCTCTGCGGGCTACTTGGAAGCTTCTCCGTTTCTGTTTGTAGTAGGAACTAACACTAAAACAGAGGAGCTCTAGCGGGCCAATTTTTTCACTTCTTGTATTTCTCTTCTTGTGTTTCATTTAATATTACAACTCGCCCTGTTTCTAAAAAATCATGTGTAGTAAATAGAGATTGCTGAACAAACGGAATTATTGTAAAATATGATTATTGCTGGTTAGGCTGACTATACGAACTAGTAAGATTATCTCATATACATCTTGCAAAATATACTATAAGAGGAGAGAAATGAATGATTCCAATAATCGCGCAATACTGCATGGAGTGCAAAGAGTGGATCGAAGATTCCGATACACATAAATGCTCGAAGGATAGCTGGGTGCTCGCCGACAAAGAGATGGTCGGGATCGCTGATAGGCTATACGGAATGGGCATTGTACCTACGACGGCTATGTGGGGTGCTACCGAGTTGGGTACAGCAAAGGACCACGAGTACTTTCTGACGCTCGAAATCAATTTGCGTAGGCGTATAAATGAGTCGGTATTAGATAAACTCCCTGAAGGCTGGAAATTTCATTGGGAGACCGTTACTCCAGACCAGTCGCCCGTAAAAATGCTCGCGTATACCGGAAGGTGGATAAATGTAGGATTAAAGAGTTTGGATGAAAGGATTGCCGAACTAATCCAAGAGTTTGAAGAGTTTCTTGATTCGAAGGATAGCGAAGCTATAAAGGCGGTACTATTGTTGATGCCTTGACCAAACATTATCATTTGAACATTATCATTTGAATATTGACAAATTGAATATTGGCTATAAGAGGCTGCTCACTACTAATTTCAGTGAGCAGCTTTTTTCAAGCTTTATTTTTCCGGATCTTACTGTATTTTACAAACATTTAATAATCCCCGTATATGTCTCAAATAGTAATAATCTAAACTTAGGAAGACAAATATGAAGGGAGAAAATTTTAAGATGAAAAAAACTATTATTGTGGGATTACTAATTATGGCTCTCGTTGCTTTTGCAGCAGGATGCGGGAGAACTGCGAACGACCAGATTACAGTGGTTTCGCGCGAAGATGGTTCTGGCACACGTGGGGCGTTTATAGAGCTATTTAACATCGAAGAAAAAGATGCAGACGGAAACAAAGTTGATCATACAACCGTGGATGCCGATATCACCAATAGTACTTCAGTTATGATGACTTCAGTCGCAGGGAATGCCAAAGCAATAGGTTACATTTCATTAGGTTCGCTAAATGATTCGGTAAAAGCAGTCATGATCGATGGTGCTGAAGCGACTGTTGAAAACATTAAATCCGGTACTTACAAAGTATCTCGTCCGTTCAACATTGCAACTAAAGGAACAGTAAATGACGCGACACAGGCGTTTATAGACTTTATATTAAGTTCAGAAGGTCAGGCGGTTGTTGAAGAAAACGGATATATATCAGCCGGTAACAATGGAGCTTTTAGCGGAAAAGCAATATCAGGCAAGGTTGTTGTAGTAGGTTCTTCGTCAATAGCACCGGTTATGGAAAAGCTGAAGGAAGCGTATATCGCTGTTAATCCAAATGCGGAAATCGAGATACAGCAGAACGATTCGACAACTGGTATGAACTCAGTAAAAGAAGGTATCTGCGATATCGGTATGGCGTCCCGTGAACTTAAGGATAGTGAAATTGAGGCAGGCCTAACTCCTATTGTAATGGCCATGGATGGTATAGCAGTAATCGTAAATAATGAAAATGCTGTGAGCGGGCTCACAAGCGAGCAGGTCAAGGCAATCTTCACTGGCGAAATTACTAACTGGGGAGAGATAGATGAGTAAAAAGGGATATACCCCAACCTCTGCACCATCACCAAGAAGAATTGTCAAGAGGATGAACATGAAGAATTCAAAAGAAATCGCTGCTAATATTATTTTTATGTTAGCAGCCTGCATTTCGATACTGGCTGTTGCTCTCATCTGTATATTCCTGTTCGCAAATGGTATCCCAGGTATGGCCAAAATAGGTGTGTTCAAATTCTTGACCGGTAGGGTCTGGAAACCTGGGAGCAATATCTACGGGATACTGCCAATGATACTTGGGAGCATTTACGTCACCGCGGGTGCTCTCATTATCGGAGTACCGGCAGGAATCGCCACCGCCGTATTTATGTCAAAATTTGCTTCAAAACGAACTGTTAAAATCATGAATCAGGCAGTTTCTTTGCTTGCTGGGATCCCCTCGGTGGTATATGGTTTTTTTGGCCTAGTCGTTGTTGTTCCTTTGGTACGTGATTTGTTCGGCGTAAGTGGAACAAGTATGCTTTCGGCAAGTATCGTTCTTGGAATCATGATACTTCCCACTATTATCTCTATCAGCGAACCGGCACTCAATGCAGTGCCAAATGCTTATTACGAAGGAGCTCTGGCACTTGGTGCTACACATGAACGAGCGGTATTTAGAGTAGTATTGCCCGCGGCAAAATCGGGAGTGACCGCTAGTGTTGTACTCGGAGTAGGCAGAGCAATAGGTGAAGCTATGGCCGTTATGATGGTTGCTGGTAATCAGCCCCGCATGCCGAAGGGTATCCTTCAAGGGGTGCGGACCCTGACAAGCAATATCGTAATGGAGATGGGGTATGCAGCTGATCTACACCGTGAAGCCTTGATAGCTACAGCAGTTGTACTGTTTGTATTCATTCTAGCTATCAATATATTGTTCTCTCTTTTGAAAAGGAGGGCAAAACTATGATTTCGCAAAAGAAGGAAGCTGTTCTAATAAAGATCTTAGTATATTCGGGAACAGTGCTCACATTGGCGATACTGGTAAGTGTTGTAGGCTATATACTCTTTAAAGGCATACCGAATATATCTCCAAAACTATTTGAGTGGAAGTATACTACAGAAAACGTATCGCTCTTCCCTGCCCTAATCAATACGTTACTTATGACATTTCTCGCCCTGTTGTTTGCTGCTCCATTAGGAATATTTGCGGCAGTATATCTTACGGAATACGCACGAAAAAACAATAGGCTTGTTAAACTCGTGAGGATTACAGCCGAAACTTTGTCGGGAATACCCTCTATTATATATGGTCTATTCGGACTGTTGTTCTTTGTAACTGCGTTGAAACTTCGCATGTCGCTACTTTCCGGGGCTTTAACACTCAGTATTATGATTTTACCTCTTATAATGCGAACAACGGAGGAAGCTCTTATTGCTGTTCCTGTCGAGTTTCGTGAAGGTAGTTATGGTTTAGGTGCTGGCAGACTGCGAACTGTGTTTAAAGTCGTAATACCCTCAGCTACACCTGGAATATTATCGGGAATCATATTATCCATAGGGCGTATTGTCGGAGAAACTGCAGCACTTATCTATACTGCTGGTACAGTTGCAGAGATACCAGGGAGCTTGTTTGACTCGGTGCGTACACTCTCCGTTCACATGTATGCTCTCTCTAGCGAAGGATTTTATATAAATGAAGCATATGCAACTGCAGTCGTTCTGCTAGTAATAGTTGCAGGTATTAACATCCTTTCTGCTTATGTGGCAAAAAGGATCGGAAGGAGAACATATGGGAAAAATTGATATAAAAA
Organism: Clostridiales bacterium; assembly: GCA_012520195.1. GTDB lineage: Bacteria > Bacillota > Clostridia > Oscillospirales > JAAYOS01 > JAAYOS01. Next base: position 15,967 of record JAAYOS010000069.1, read on the forward strand.
ACCTCAACCTCTTCTATGGCTCATTTCAAGCCCTAAAGAATATTGATCTTTCTATACAAGCCAATGATATAACCGCTTTTATAGGGCCATCCGGATGCGGAAAAAGCACACTGCTTAAAACTATCAATCGCATGAATGACCTAGTTGAAGGATGTAAAATTGATGGAGAAGTATTGCTTGACGGTGAGAATGTTTATGGCAATATGGATACTACATTACTTCGGAAACGAGTCGGCATGGTTTTTCAAAAGCCAAACCCTTTTCCTATGAGTATATATGACAATGTAGCATTTGGCCCACGGACGCACGGTATTCGAGGTAAGGCAAAGCTTGACGATATCGTTGAACGTTCTCTACGGGACGCCGCTATCTGGGATGAGCTGAAAGACAGATTAAACAAAGACGCTCTTGGGATTTCGGGTGGACAGCAGCAGCGGCTTTGCATAGCGAGGGCATTGGCTGTTGAACCGGAAGTATTACTTATGGATGAGCCGACAAGTGCTCTCGATCCGATATCTACATCTAAAATAGAAGAACTTGCTATGTCTTTGAAAGAAAAGTATACTATTGTCATAGTTACACACAACATGCAGCAGGCTGTTAGGATTTCAGATAAGACGGCATTCTTTCTATTGGGCGAAATAATAGAATTCGGAGACACCGAAAAACTTTTCTCAGTTCCCCAGGATAAACGAACCGAAGATTATATAACAGGGAGGTTTGGATGATGAGAAGCCGTTTCGATGAGCAGCTTGATCAATTGAATAAAGAGTTACTCGAAATGGGCGCACTTATAGAGCACGCCATTGAAAGTGCGTCGCAAGCCCTTATTAGTCAGGATGTTGTCTCTGCTAAAAAAGCTATAGAGTTTGACAGAGAAGTGGATCAAAAGGAAAAGGACATAGAGTCGTTGTGCCTTAGGTTATTGCTGCAGCAGCAACCTGTTGCGCGAGACCTTCGCCAGATATCTGCTGCCCTCAAGATGATAACCGACATGGAGCGCATAGGCGACCAAGCCGCAGATATATCTGAAATAGTCATTTATCTAGCGGGTACACCTTATATTACCGAACTTGAGTATCTTCCTCAAATGGCAGACACAGCTATTAGAATGGTCAGGGGCAGTATAGATGCTTACGTTAAAAAAGATCTTGCCCTCGCCAAAGAGATCATTGATATGGACGATATTATCGATAACCTCTTTGTTGTTGTAAAAAACGAACTCATAGGACTTATACATGATAAAGTTGAAAATGGTGAGCAGGCAATGGATTTGCTAATGGTAGCAAAGTATTTCGAGCGTATCGGGGATCATGCTCAGAATATAGCCGAATGGGTTGAGTTTTCGATAACGGGCAAACATAAGGGAGAACAGGTATGATTTATTATGTTGAAGACGATAACAACATACGAGACCTGGTTGTCTACACGCTAAACCAATCAGGATTTGAAGCGCAGGGGTTCAGGGATGCCGATGAGTTCTATGCCGCGATCAAAGAACAGTCCCCTGATCTTGTGCTACTTGATATTATGCTTCCGGGCGATGATGGGTTATCAATTTTGAAATCCCTTAAAGCAAATAAAAAAACCGCTGCGATTCCTGTTATCATGGTCACAGCAAGAGGTACAGAATATAATAAAGTTATTGGACTTGATTTAGGAGCGGATGACTATATAGCAAAACCCTTCGGCATGATGGAACTAGTGGCAAGAGTAAGAGCATTGCTGCGCAGGTCTAACCTAAGTTCACCCCCTGAAGTACTAAAAGAAGGGGGGCTTGTTGTAGATCGACAGAAACACATAGTTACGGTGGATAATAAGAGTATAACGCTTACACTAAAAGAATTCGAACTGCTTTACTTGCTAATGTCCAATCCTGGAATTGTATTAACACGAGAACACATACTAGAATCTATATGGGATTACAGTTATGATGGCGGTACAAGGACAGTTGATGTTCATATAACAATGCTGCGTCAAAAGCTTGGCGAGTACGGGAATCTGATAGAAACTGTGAGAGGCGTAGGGTATCGGTTTGGAGGTTTATCAACGTGACGAAGCGTATATTCAGGAGCATCTTTTTAACTTCCCTTGCCGCTCTAATTTTGGCTTCAGGTTTTATTGTACTAACACTTTACAAAATATCCGAAACCGACGCAGTAAATGCGCTCAAAAGTGAAGCAGCTTATATTTCGTCCCTAATTAGACAAGAGCAAACCGAGTCGGAGCATTTGAGGCAGATCTTCTCCAATGATAGGATCACCTTAATTGCCGAAAATGGTGCAGTAAAATACGATAACATCACAGATGCATCTACAATGGAGAACCATGCCAATAGGCCGGAGTTTAGAGAAGCGCTGACGACCGGCACAGGTGAAAGTCGCCGCTTTTCGGATACGTTATCTCAAATGACGATATACTATGCGCTTAAAACCCATGACGGTAATGTGCTGCGCATATCAAGAACACAAAGTAGCGTGCTGGGTATGTTGCAAGATATACTCCCAATATTGCTCTTCATTCTAATAAGTAGTGCCCTGCTTTCTTATATTATAGCGAGGTATATGGCAAAGCAGATAGTATCCCCAATAAACGCATTGAATCTTGATTCGCCGTTCGAAAACGATATTTACGACGAATTAAGTCCGCTACTTACGCGTATAGATCGGCAGAATAGGGACATAAAAAAGCAGATGCTAGAGATCACCAAAAAGCAACACGAATTTAATGCCGTGACGAATAATATGCGTGAAGGACTGATCCTGATATCCGCTAAAGGTAACATACTTTCTATAAATGAAAGCGCTGGAGAAATATTTCAGGCGGACATTGAAAAGAGTATTGGTAGCCATATTCTAACCGTAAACCGCTCTGTTACCATGCAAAAAGTCTTTGAAGGGGCATTGAGCGGCATAAATACGGAAGCACTTCTTTCGATAAATAGCAGACATTTTCAGCTGTTAGGCAGTCCTGTAGTATCACAATCCAGTGTGCTCGGGGTCGTGATACTGCTACTTGACATCACTGACAAACACAGCGCTGAACGCAGCAGAAGAGAATTCTCTGCAAATGTATCTCACGAATTAAAAACACCCCTTACTTCTATACTGGGCTTTGCTGAAATTATGAAAGAAGGACTTGCAAAACCCGAAGATATGCAAGGTTTTGCAGAACGTATACATTATGAAGCAAGCGGGCTACTTACGCTTATAGACGATATACTGGAGCTGTCACAACTTGATGAGAAAACGGAGCTGCCTGATAGAGAGCATGTTGACCTTTTTTCTTTAGCCGAGAATGTTTTAAGTAGGCTTAAGCCGATAGCAGATAAGAAAGGGGTTAATCTCACTCTCCAGGGCGAACATGTTGTAGTCTCAGGTTACGAGAAGATACTCGATGGAATGCTGTACAACTTATGTGATAATGCGATCAAATACAATGTTGCAGGTGGTAACGCTAAAGTGACAATAGCTTATAAAGACAGCAAACCTATTGTTATTGTAAGCGATACGGGCATAGGCATACCGCCGGAACACCGGCCCCACATATTTGAACGATTTTATCGTGTGAACAAAAGCAGATCAAAGGAGATTGGCGGGACAGGGCTCGGTCTCTCTATCGTAAAGCATGGAGCGATCCTGCACGACATTACTATTGACATGCAGAGCGATGAAAATAAAGGCACAACTTTTACACTCACCTTCCCTGTATCAGTGGAACTGTCATGACCGAACATGGACTATCGTTATTATGTAACGATAATATACCGATTGCATCAATAATTTGCAGCTTATGTAAATAATTTAAGCTGGGGCTAAGAACCCCAGCTTAAATATAGGTTGTCTGAATCAATCGGTCGACAGCGATACGAATACTCAACATTGCTATTGAGATCCAAGCTGCTATCATATCTACCGATATAGAGTGGCCCCGTTTCATCATATACAGACAGCCAAAATCCGCAGCTAATATCACGAAAAGCATCTGATTTATATGTTGCCACCGCTAACTTTTCTCCGTCCCAGCACATAACTGAATTGTAGGATGTGGGCATACCTAAGTCTTGTGCTACAAGCTCATCACCTGTAAACACGCGCTCATACTCACCTGTCTCATTAACCTCAATCACTGAAAAACGATAGCCTGCACTACAAACCACGAGAAAATCATCATAGTAGAAAGTATTCCAGATATAATCCTCTTCGATACAATCCGTAACGTGTATCTTCTGCAGCTCTTCTGCAGAGCTTGCATCAAGAACAGTCAGCCAGTACGCGCCCTTTTCCCGGGTTATCAGCAGTAGCTTGTTCCCATCCTCACTCTTGGTGATGCTTACAATTTCAGTCTCTTCATCGAGAGCATAGACCGTGCTCAGCGTATCAGCAGACACGAAGTTTTGGTCTTTTTCCGGATCGTAAGTAAACGGCAGGCAATAGACACCGTACCCTCCAGGTATGTAGCTCGTATCCATAATCTCATCTTTCCACGTCCGGTTATTGAATATAAAATAGCAGGCGTTTTCAGTAATAACACTATTTGTCCATATAGAAGGTCCGTTGTCATCCAAAGTGCGAACATTCAAATTCGTGATATCCCCAATATCATTCTTGGTTATTGATATTTCTAATCTGTGGTTCTCAATAACGGGTATGCGAAAGTAGTCTGCTATTTTTCGGCTGATAAAGGAGTCCGGATCAATCGAGGCCTGCTGGACGCTGAGAGTTCCATCTATATCCTCTTCCCAATATGCCGGGATATCGAGCGTAACCAGAAGGGGGTAGAAATCGTAGTAATCTGAGAGTAGTACATTCTCTGTGTTGGTGCTACCCGCTAAAGTTCGGCTTGCAACATCCTTGAGGATTTTCTCCATACCACCGAAATTCTCAATTTGTCTAAAGTCCTCCAGCTCGATGCCTCTAGATGATGAAATACCAAAGTTAGTGTGGATATCCAATTGAACACCATAGTATTCGCGCTCACTACTACGACTGTGCCTCTCCGACTGGTAGAAGTGGAAATCTGTTCGTATCTGCGGAAGTTCGCTAACGATGTATTCCGTATCCCAGAACAAGCGATTATTGCAGTGAATATTTGTATTAACAATCAGATTCTCCACCTCAGATTTATCCCCAAACAGAACTGTCTCATCTAAAGTGACAGCATCCTTTTTAGCATTCACCGCTACGTGAGCAGAAGTAACGCCCCATATACATACTATAAGGAGCAATATAGTTATGATTAGGCTTTTTCGCATGGCTGCCCCTTTCTACTCGTCATTATCAGCATTTTCGGAATTACTGGTCAACTCATCTAGCGCCCGACTTACCCTATCAGCCCGATAGTGGTAGGTCTCTTTTATATATCCAATCAGATTCGCACCCGACTCCTCCAGGTCCATCATCGAGACATCCCCAACTATCTTGCCACGCTTGATCAATATTGCGCGACCGATGAAGCTGGAAACCTCTTCAATCAAATGAGTGGAAAGAAGGACCGTTTCGGTAGGTTCGAGAATACCTAACAGGACCTTGTAGAAATCCTCTCGGTTAAAAACATCGTTACCGGCAAAAGGTTCGTCCATCAGGATGTAGTCCGCTCCCTGGCATAGCGCCATGATAACCTCAAACTGGTTCTTCTGGCCGGTAGAGAAACCCCTGAGACTTTTACGCATTGGTAGTTCAAAAAAGTCCATAAGGCCCATAAAGCGTCTCTCCGAAAATTCTGGGAAATGCTCTTCGTAAAACTCCTTATGAGCAAGTGGAGTTAGGCTTGGAAAGAATGAATGTTCACTTGTGGCAAACGATATACGGGCAATATTCTTGCGTGTGATCGGGTCACCGTCTAGGGTGATTTCACCACTGAAGGGCAGAAAGCCGAGTATACACTTCATTAGAGTGGTTTTTCCCGCACCGTTCTCTCCAAAAAGACCGACAATCTCACCCCGGGGAAGACTAAGGCTCACATTCTCCAAAGCGCGCTTTCCGGTATATGATTTACTGACATTCTTAATATCGATCATAGTAACACACTCCATAACTTCTGCCACTGTCCAGGCGACAGACATTCTTCCGGCGTACAGGCCATGTAGATTCCATAATAGCTCAATAGTAGAACTCCCGCGGCAAGTAAGCTTATTAGTGCTGCCAGTATTGGTAGTGTTAAGCAACGTCTATGGAGCTCAAAGCGGTTTGGCAATCGCTTCATTAAGTAGATGCTCTTACTTCCCTGCCGGTGATAAACATAATGATATATGATAATCACAAGCGCACACATAGCTACTATAACAAAACCCGTTAGTGCACTTCCTAACAGCTGGTGAAAGTCCTCCATGACTGTGCCCGGTCTAATGGTACGCTTATTTTCTATCCACGTATACAGTCTTGAGTGAGCACTGCCATAGCGAGTCAAAAACGATAGACTATAAGCGAAAGCACAAACCATGCCACCAACAT
>JAAYOS010000070.1 GCA_012520195.1 Clostridiales bacterium
TCGCGCAGGCACCGTACTAAATGTAATCTGGAATCAGGAACGGAAGCTTGCAGGCTATCAGGAGCCCGATCATCATGATAATTCTGCAGCCATCAAATGCGCCGTTGAAGCGATAAAGCTCCTTATTAATCAGGATAGATAAGAAGGATAAATGAATAGATAGATAGATAGATAAAAATGTTTCCATGAATAATAGCAAATAACGAAATAGCTAGATGTTTCCTCAGTGCAATCGCGCAATGGAATTATCAGCACAATTATCGGCTTAGTATCTCATCGATATCACATTTAAGATATCTCCACTCAAGGCACGCGGAAAGTAACATCCGCTTGTCTTCTCCGTCATCAAACCGTATTGAGAGTGTATCTCCGATACGGTTTTTTATTGTGCCTGCACCGAAATATTTATGTACCACCCTTGTCCCGGGTTGAAAAACCTGCGCGTAGTCTGACAGCTCTGGCGAATCCGGAGATTCCGACACCTCACTCAATCCCTTCACTCCGAGCATTCTCGATTTCATTGTTTTCACTCTCTCAACACAGCTCTTTTTACTCGTCTCACTTGAATACGACCCGAACACCAAATCCACAAATGGCGATATCTCTCGTTCCCTTCCATATCTCCTACCGGATGTTACTATCTCTACATCATACCTTGCCCTTGTGAGCGCAACATACAGTAACCGGACTTCCTCCTCATATATATCTCCACCATACAGGCTGAAAACTCCTGCGCTGTTTTCCGAAGGGAACACCCCTCGAAAAAGGTCTATGATGAAGACCTTGTCAAACTCCATGCCCTTGCTCTGATGTATAGTTGCAACTGTAATTGCCTCCGACTGGATATTGCCCCGCTCCCCGGAGCATAATGCCTCAAGACCACTCAACCTCTCCAAAAAGGCCTGTATGCTTTTCTGTTCACTCGCAAGAGCAAGAAGTGCGAGAAGCCTCTCTTCGACTGCTGTGGCGGATTGCAGACCTCTCTTTGCCTGTAGGCTGAACCAGTTTCCAAGAAACAGGCGGTTAACCTCCTCTACCGCATTATATGGGTGCATTCTACCTATCAGTTCCATATCTTCGCCAAATTGAATGATATCAGCACTATTGATACCTTTAGCATCTTTACGTCTCACAACATTCGCACTACGATCAACTTTTTTTGCGATCATAGCCTCTGCAACACCCACATATCTCTTCGCAAGTAACTCAAATATACTTCCCGAAACACCTCGCTTAATGTCCGAGGCAACAGCAACAAACTGGGTTTTCGTCGTACCGAGCCCCATCTTCCAATATATCTTAGAGTATGCATCGATATCCCGCGGATTCATCGCCAGTCGCAATGCGCAAATAAAATCCCGTACCACCCTGTGACTGAAAAACTCTGAATCCATGGCCCCCGAAAAGGGTAACCCCTCGCGAAATAACATATCGAATAGCGGGACCCCCGACGAGTTGTTCCTATACAATACTGCCGCACGCTTACCGCTCCGGGCAAGCCTCTTTAGCTCACCAAACAGATAGCGATACTGCTTGCTGGAATCACTTAGTTTTTTCCGTTTGACCGACCCCTTATCTTGGACAGTCTTCATTTCCTTGTGATATCGGTTATGATTCTGCGAAATCACCCTTTGTGCTACTTCGGCTACAGGTGTGCAACATCTATAATTCGTCTCGATAAGCAGAATTTCAGCGCCAGGACACTCCTTCCTGAAGGATGTAAGAGCCTCCGGATATGCCGCCCTAAAACCGTAGATGCTTTGATCCTCGTCGCCAACCATAAAGAGTCGCTGGTGGGGAGCGGAGGATATTTTTCGGATGATACGGTGCTGCAAGGAGGAGTTGTCTTGTGCCTCATCTATATTGATATATATGTGATTCGACTGAAGCTCCTCTAGTATGTGCGGATATTTGTCAGTGATATTATCTACCATTCTTAGCAAGTCATCAAAATCCATAAGACCGTTCTGTTGAAGAGTATCCTCGTATGCCTCATAAAGCCTTCTAAAATCCATATCATCAAAACTTATATCCTCCAGCTGGATAGGGTCGGTTATTCTGTTTTTACAGAAGCCAATGTATTGAGCAAGTTGATTTATGGCAGTTTCGTCAGCCTTCTGGTGGTACACGCTCAAGCACAGCCTACGGATTAGTTGACTGTTGTCAGTTATGAGCTCAGGTATGCGATAACCACATCGAGTCGCATATCTCCTTATAACCCAATAGCAGAAGCTGTGAATGGTACTGAATCTTGCGCGTTCGGCAACTGAACCCGCACCACCAAGCCCTGCTCCTGCATTGCCCGTACCAGCTCTTCCTAGCCTTACTTCTACATTACCTGTGCCTGATCCTCCTAAGCCAACCCCTGCATTACCCGTATCTAATCCTTCTAGCTTTGCTCGTGTTTGGCTTGCACTTACTCTACCCCTTACTGCTTTGTCTATGCCTGATTCTCCTGGCCTTACTCCTGCATTACCCGTACCTAACCCTTCTAGTCCTACTCGTGCAATACTTGTGCCTGCCCCACCAAACTTTTTCAAAAAACGCTGCTTCATTTCGGCAGCGGCAGCCCGAGAAAAAGTTAATGTCAGAATTCTTTCAGGCGGCACGCCCTTGCAGTAGATGAGGTACGCAACCCTTGTAGTGATAACTGTGGTTTTTCCACTCCCCGGAACAGCAAGCAGCAGTGCGGGGCCATCTGTTTTTCGGACAGCCCGTTCCTGCTGCGGGTTTAACTCTATCATATACTTAGCTTTGAAGTCGTCAAAGGACAGGAGATTTGAGTTTCGACTCATTTGCTTTCTTCTCTCTATTGCTACCACTCTTCCACTCTTTCCGCTCTTCCACTCTTCCGCTCTTCCGCTCTTCCTCTCTTCCACTCTTCCACTCTTCCACTCTTATCGCTCTTCCACTCTTATCGCTCTTATCGCTCTTTCCGCTACTTTCCACTTTGGCTTCCCCTACTGCTATCAACTCAGGCTTCCCCTGCGTTTAGCTCTTTACGCTCAGGTCTACGCTACTTATCACTCTTTCCACGGAGGTTTCGCTGTTTATTACTCTTTCCCCACAGGTCTACGCCTTTTTCTTTTCCCAGCAGGTTTACCCCTTGTTGCTTCCATATTATTCCTTATTACATAGTATAATAACACGCACTCGTCACATTTTCAATAGGATTTAGTCAAATCCTGCTCTATACTCTATACTCTATAACGGCGATGATATTCTTGGAAACCGACCAGCTGTGGTCATAAGCGGTGAGGAGAGCTCGTGTAAGGAAAAAGTTGAAATTCTGCGCAAAATCTTGAGGTTTGTGTGAACTCACTTCGAGGAAAATGTGATATACCGCATATTTCATAACTTATACCGCATAAAAGTGCCGAATTTCACTTCAGTAGCCACACATAACTTAGAATTTTGCGCATTTTTCGCTGACTATGGTATACACGATATAATAGTGGCGACACCACTTCATAGTATCGCCACTAGTATATTTCATATCAAATTCACGGTAGTTTCTTCTAATGGTTGCTCGTATCTGATTGGCAGCTCCATTGCAGCGGTTGATCCTATCTGAATGGCAGCCCAATGTAGCAGTTGCTCCTATTCGAATGGCAGCTCCAATGCAGCGGTTGCTCCTATTTGAACGATAGCTCCAATGAAGCGATTGCTCCTATTCGAATGGTAGCTCCTCTCTAATGGAGTTACTATTTAATAGTTTTTCCTATTTATCGGTTGAACATCCAACGGCATTCATTATCTAGGAGCCCTATTATGTGCTAGCCTTATGGACTTATCAGGCCCACTTAGAGTTGAGACTGGACTATAGTGCATGCCGTCTTATAGTTTGAACTAGCATAGAGTCCATACCGGATTGGAATCCAAACCGGCTTATAGTTTATACTTGATAGTTTTGTCAAACCGGCTTATAGTTTATAGCTTCGTAGATCAGCCAGCCACCCATAACATTCTGTGCGTTGTAGCCGTTCTGAGTCAGGATGCGCGCTGCGATATATGAGCGCACTGCAGAGCGACAAATCAGAACAGCAGTTCTGTCCTTATCGATTAACGAGATCATCTCTCTCAAATTATCGACCGGTGCGAGTGTTGCCCCTTCTATCGCCCCCGCTGCATTCTCAGGTGCGGTCCTAACATCAACTATTTGATATTTATCTCTATCCAGGGTTTCAACCTCGCGCCAATGAATCGGCTCAACTACGCCCTTACGGATATTCTCCGCGATATATCCGACAAAGTTCACCGGATCCTTCGCGGTGTTAAACGGCGGAGCATATGCGAGCTCAAGCTCCTGTAAGTCCTCGGTTGTTCCACCGAGGCGCATGCAAGTGGCGATTACATCTATCCGCTTGTCGGTACCGCTTTCACCTACTGCCTGGGCCCCCAGTATCTTGCCTGTGGCTGGCTCAAATATGACCTTCATGTGGATCATGGAGCCTCCTGGATAGTAGCTGGCGTGGTTCATTGGATGTGCATATACTATCTCATAGTCCTCATGCAACTTCTTGCCGGCTGCCTGCAGACGTTTCTCGTTTATACCAATTGAGGCGACCGCCTTATCGAACACCTTAGCGATTGAGGTGCCCTGGGTACCTGCGTAGCGGGACTCCAGCCCCATAATGTTATCGGCTGCTATACGCCCCTGTTTGTTAGCAGGTCCTGCAAGCGGTACCGCTGTCTTTTCCTTTGTAACAAAGTCGACAACCTCGATTGCATCTCCTACGGCATAGATATCCGGATCGGATGTGCGGAGCGTATCATCGACAACAATGTGGCCCCTAGGACCTACTTCGAGCCCTGCATCCTTAGCAAGCTCACTGTTTGGTCGCACTCCGACACACATTATAACAATATCTGCAGGAATCTCTTGCCCGTCATCGACCTTTACAACACAAGCACTGCCACTAGCATCACTACAGGCGGCAATTTCAGTTACACCTTTTCCGAGCACTAAGTGTACACCCTTGGCATTCAGTTCCATGTGCACAAACTGCGCCATCTCAAAATCGAGGTTGTTCATGGCCTGATCGAGCATCTCGACAATGGTCACATCGAGTCCAATTTCTTTTAGGTTTTCGGCCATCTCTACGCCGATAAATCCACCACCCACAACAACCGCACTTTTGCATTTATGCGATTTCAAATACGATGAAATCTTATCGGTATCCGGTATTGTCCACACTGTGAATACATTCTCACTATCTACGCCCTTGAGCGGCGGCTTTATTGGCGAGGACCCGGGCGATAGAATCAACTTATCATACTCGAGCTCGTAGATATCACCATTGTTATCGACTGTTACGGTTTTCCTGTCACGGTTTACTTTGGTGACATTACTATTTATGCGTACATCGATATTAAATCTAGCTCGCAAAGCCTCAGGCGTCTGTACAAGAAGGCTGTTTCGCGACTGTATCGTGCCACCGATGTAATAAGGTAGTCCGCAGTTAGCAAAGGACACATAGTTTCCCCGTTCAAGAAGTACAATCTCATCATGTTCGTTCAGTCTTCTGAGTCTCGCTGCTGCTGATGCTCCTCCGGCCACTCCGCCGACAATTACATATCTAGCCATTTTGATTTCACTACCCTTCTACCCATCAATTTCGCTCAGGTTTGCCCATCTTCTAATATATCTGATAAATATCATCTTGGATTCGCCTAGTTATATATCTTCCTAGATATCTTCTTATATATGCATGTCTATATATCTTCCCAA
>JAAYOS010000184.1 GCA_012520195.1 Clostridiales bacterium
CTTCCTCAAGGACCAAGATCTGATCTGCCCCCTGCAAGGTGGAAATGCGGTGGGAGACAATGATTACGGTCTTGCCAGGAAAGACATGCCGTAGATTCTGCAAGATTGCTTCTTCGGTTTCCGTATCAACAGCGGACAGACTGTCATCTAAGATCAAAATCTGGGGTTCTTTGATCAGGGCTCTGGCAATGGAGATCCTTTGCTTCTGCCCACCAGAGAGAGTGACCCCCCGTTCCCCGACCACGGTCTCGAATTGGTGGGGAAACTCTATAATGTTGTCGTAGACCTGGGCTATCTTGGCGTATTCGTTCACCTTGTTCTGATCAGCCCCAGTTGCGGCGAAATCAATATTCTCCCGAATGGTGGCCGAGAAGAGGAAACTGTCTTGGGGAACATAGCCAATTTGATCACGTAAGACCTCAAGGGAGATCTGATCAATATCCACATCATCAAGCTTGAGCATGCCTGGTTCCACATTATAAAGACGCAGCAAGAGATTGAGAAGTGTGGTCTTGCCAGAACCTGTCCGGCCAATAATGCCCACCACTTGTCCAGGTAGAATCGTGGCGCTAATTCCTTCTAAGACAGGTTTTGAGGCCAATGGATAGCGAAAGGTTAGACTTTTAAACTCGATCTTTCCTGCCAAAGCAGGCAGGGCTCCTTCGCTTCCTGGATCCGTGATTTCGGAACGCTGGTTTAAGATATCGTTGAGGCGATCCATGGAGGCCTTACCTCTTTGGATCATGTTCATCACCCAACCAATGGCCATAACAGGCCAAGTGAGCATGCCTAAATAACTGTTGAAAGCCACAAAGTCACCGATGGTAATGGAACCATCGAGGACCAAGATGCCTCCATAGCCAAGGACGATGATAAAGCTCAGTGCCGCTAGATAACCGACAAGTGGGTGGAAGAGAGCATGGATCCGAACCAGATCCATATTCTTGGCCACATTGAACTCGTTGATTTCCCGGAAGCGCTCTTCTTCACTTCGTTCCCGGGCAAATCCCTTAATCACCCGAATCCCGGCAAAGTTCTCTTGCACTCGATCGGTGAGACCAGAAAAGGCTTCTTGTACCCGGCGGAAGCGTCCATGGATGACCCGTCCAAAACCAACAGCAACCACCACCATAATGGGTAGGGGTAATAACGCTACCAAGGTGAGTTTCAGACTAATGGTGCGGGCCATCATGATTACGATGACTGTCGTTAAGAAGATGGCATCAACGGAGCTCACAATCCCGGGACCTAACGCCATCCGGACCGCTTGAATGTCGTTGGTGGCATGGGCCATTAAGTCACCTGTCTTGTGATGGTTAAAAAAGTCAGTGGAGAGACTCTGGAGATGTTCAAAGAGCATGTTCCGTAAGGTGTACTCCATCTTACGGGCGGTGCCCATGATATTAATCCGCCAGAAGTAACGGAAGACCGCGATAACAACGGAAAGCAAGACAAAGAGGGCTGTAAAGCGCAAGAGATCACCTCGGGCGAAATCACCCGAGGCCACTAGATTCGTTAAATTGCCTAGTAACTTAGGTATAACGAGCTGGGCTAAGTTGGTCAGAAGTAATGCACCAATGCCCAGAAAATAATAGCGTTTGTGTTCTTTGAGAAAGTCCTTTAGTCGTAGAAAACTCTTAATCGTACTCACTCCCCTGCCCTATGTACATTAAGGCGAATAGGTTTTTTCGGTTTTTTACGCGAGCTGACTCCTAAGCGGCCAGGGTCAGTCCCATGTCCATATCTTCCGCAAATGAGCGCTCTACGATGTTGTGCGATCTTGTTCTTGGTATCATCATAGATCATAAAATGTTGGGCGAAGGCTTACGGCTTGATTGTTCGACATGGCCGGTATGATCCATGACGGCGCCGCCACCGGCAAGGATCGTGCGGTGGGCATGTCCCAGTAGCGTGGCTGACGATTCCTACTCGGATCATGGGGATCACCTCTTCTAACTGTGTCGTTAAATCCATTCGAGTTTCTCCATGGAATCCCTGCATAATCCAGGTAACAAAAAGCTGCCCTAGGGGAGCCCCAGGGCAGAATGGACCGATATTTGCTTTAAGAGACTCCTCCCCGACTCACTTTGTCTTCTAAGAGTGAAACTCCATAATATAGAATGACCGAAACGATGAGGAGTAACAAGACGCTGGCCATAACTAAGGACATATTAAAGACCTGACCGCCGTAGATGATTAAATAACCAAGGCCAGCCTTGGAAGCTAGGAATTCACCCACAATGGTACCCACTAGGGATAAGCCCACATTGACTTTCAAAGCAGCAATCATGGTGGGGACACTGGCAGGGATGACGACTTTGCTTAAGACCTGACCCTTGCTCCCACCAAAGGTTCTAACGAGCTTGATCTGGTTGGGATCTACTTCTTTAAATCCGGTATGCATCATCATGATTGTGACGATGATGGAAACAGAAATGGCCATGGCCACAACAGCCGTGATCGTGGTACCAAGCCAGACAACGAAGATGGGTCCTAGGGCCACTTTCGGTATGCTATTTAGAACGACGATGTAGGGGTCCATAACCTTAGAGAAGAAGGTCGACCACCAGAGTAAAATGGCGATGACAATTCCTGCGGCAGTTCCAATGGAAAAGCCAAGTACAGTCTCCCAGACGGTCCAGCCGAGGTGTCGCCACAGCTCTCCATCCCTAGCTAGACGCATGGTGGCAGCCCAGATTCTCGTGGGTTGCGAGAAGATAAAGGCGTTGATCCAACCCCTGGAGGCGGCGATTTCCCACAGAAGGAAAAATCCTATTACAATCAAGAGCTGTGCGCCCCGCACCGAGATGCGTTCTAAACGGCGCCGACGCAAGTAGTCTAGATGTTCGGCGGAATGTACTTTATTGGACATCTGCATTCAGCTCCTTCCAGATTGCCCCAAAGTACTGGCGGAATTCAGGTACGTCCCTGGTCTGCAGTGGTGTCAAGCCCTCGTCACACATTTTGATGGAATGGATGGAGCGGATGGTGCCGGGTCTAGGAGTCATAACCACGACACGATTAGCCATACTGACGGCCTCAGGGATGTCATGGGTGACCATGAGCACGGTTTTTTTCCGTTCTCGCAGGATCTTGACGACTTCTTCCCCCACTGAGAGCCGATTCTGATAGTCTAAGGCGGAAAAGGGTTCATCCAGGAGCAAGACATCAGGCTTGGTGGCTAAGGTGCGAATCAAGGCGACCCTCTGACGCATGCCTCCGCTGAGCTGCGAGGGATAATAATCCTCAAATCCGCCCAGGCCATAGACTTTGAGCATTTCTTTAATCTCTTCCACTGCCTTGGGCGTCTTCTCTTTTCGGATTTCGAGTCCCAAGAGGGCGTTATCTAAAATGGTGCGCCATTCAAAGAGATAGTCTTGTTGGAGCATGTAACCCACTCGTTTGCTGGGACCTTGGACCAGGTTTCCGTCAATGGTTACGCTACCCCGAGTTGGAGTGAGAAGTCCGCTGACGAGGGAAAGCAAGGTGCTCTTTCCGCAGCCACTTTGCCCTACGATAGCTACAAATTCTTGGTCTTGCACCTCTAGGTTGACATCTTTCAGGGCGACCACTTCACCGGCCTCTGTATGATAGTTTAAATCTACGTTTCTAAGCTCCACGCGAGCCACGTTCTTCCCCCCTTTGAGCAGACCTTGTGCTTAGTCGATTTCGCCTACAACAGACTTGGCGATGGTGTTTTGCATTAAGGTGGAGAAGGGTACGATTTCGGAGAGTTCGCCGGCTTCGATCATAATCTCTTGGAGATGTAGGAAGTGTTCTTCGGAGATGACAGGTGAGGTTGGCCAAGCGTCGATGGATTGGTAAAGGCCCATGCTCTTCACTAAGATTTCGTGATCGATCAATGGGAAG
This sequence comes from Clostridiales bacterium, assembly GCA_012520195.1. Taxonomy (GTDB): domain Bacteria; phylum Bacillota; class Clostridia; order Oscillospirales; family JAAYOS01; genus JAAYOS01. The sequence goes on from JAAYOS010000184.1 coordinate 3,871, forward strand.
AAGGGTGCGATGACTTCTGCCACTTCTTCTGCGGAGTGCTCGAAGGCCCATAGTTGTCCTTTGTAAATCGCCCTGGTGAAGCGCTCAAATAAGCCAGGATTTTCTTCGAGAACGCTTTTTCTGGCATGATAGACGGTGTAACTGACAGGTCCTGCCTCGGCACCAATGGAGGCCACGATTTTACCCCTACCTCTGGCCTCGATTTCGCTTAAGGCTGGTTCGAATTGAGCGATGTAATCTCCCATACCTGCTTCGAAAGCCCCAACTGCGGCCTCAAAGGCTAGGCTGGTGATGATTTCCACATCCACGAAGGGTTCGATACCATGCTGCTTTAAGACCCATTCTAAGGCCATTTGAGGAACCCCACCGATACGGGCTCCCACGATGGTTTTGCCTCGCACATTATCCCAGGCAAAGTCTTCATCGACGTCTCTGGTTAAGAAGAAGGAGCCATCGCGGGCGGTCAGCTGAGCAAAGCCCACCAGGTGGTCGGTGGCCCCTTGCTGGTAAATGTACACGGTGGCCTCAGGCCCGAAGAAACCTACATCTACGGATCCGGAGATGAGTGCGGCAGCTCCTTTATCTGCGCCCCATGCAGTACTAAGGTCAATCTTGATGCCCTCTTCTTCGAAGAATCCGTTAGCGATGGCTACATATTGCGGTGCATAAAAGACTGAGCGGACCACTTCAGAGAGACGGACTGTCTCTAGTTCCTGCGCCCCGGCGTTTGCTCCGAGCAGGACGGCGATGATACCTACCGCTACAAACAACAGAGTCCATGCTTTTTTTGACACATGAATTCCCCCCTTTTTACCCTGTATAGTATTCTAGTCGGAGGAAGGTGTGCCTAGAGAAGAAGAAGCCCGGGAGATAATCCGGGCTTGGGTGAAAATGCTTTTTGGTTCTTCAGCGGAACTCTTTACACCGCTCTGGTCAGGGCCGATAAAAGACTACAGAAAATTGCTCTTCTTGCTCGAGATTTTGAAACTCAACCTTGACGCCCTGCTCGTCACACTCACGCTGGATCCGCTCCTATACTAACCGCTTCATCCTTATAATACCTTCGTCAAGCGGCTTGGTTTTCCTTCCTTTACGACCGCTCATCTTTGCGAAACGCAGTACACAAGCCATTTGGCCACATTGCTTAAACGACATCGTTGCCGCAACCGATTTTGCAAGATGTTCCTAATAAGTCATGTAGCGTCTTTGTATTTGAACTTGGCGGCTGGCACTTGTAGAACCATGGCCAAGTTGTTGCCTCAGCCCAATCGGGCTCCAAGGGATTTGACCGTTGAAAAG
>JAAYOS010000071.1 GCA_012520195.1 Clostridiales bacterium
ACCTACGGTCCACCCCTAGCTGTGTCGCCGATAAATGAAGTTGCACGTGTGCTGAACTATGCAGTAACGGCGATTCCCCCGGAAAAGATATTAATGGGTATGCCCAACTACGGATACGACTGGACCCTCCCATATACTCCGGGAACGGCAGCAAGGACTGTAACTAACACCGGCGCTGTAAATCTCGCAGCCAATGTTGGTGCGAACATACAGTACGACACGAATTCACAAGCTCCGTTTTTCAACTACTACGACAGTAGCGGACGTCGCCACGTTGTGTGGTTCGATGATGCGCGCAGCATCAACGCCCGATTGGAACTTGTAGACCGCTTCGGATTAGGCGGCGTAAGCTACTGGACAATCAACTCATTTTTCAATCAGCAGTGGCTTGTCCTTTCCTCACAATATAATGTGAATAAAGTTCTGTGATACTGTTATACTGTTTTACTGTTTTACTGTTATACTGTGATTCTGTGATCCTTTGAGCCTCTGAGCCTTTGAACCTCTGAGCATATAAGCCTTTAGTCGATCGCATAGTACTTTATCCCTCACTCTGTCGGCCTGACACCTACCAGTCCCTATCGGCTCGGGCACCCACTGACACAGGCGCCCACCGACACATGTACCACAAGCAGGGCACCAGGATTCGCACCATGTCCGAGTCTTTCGAACTATGATTCTTGCTCTGTCGACCTACCTAGTACCTGTCCCTTCTCCTGTTCCTCTAATGTGTTCATAAGGAACACCAGCTTCACTATGCCTTGAAAGCTCACGCCTGTATGCAAAAACAGTCAGTAGTTTCTACTGGCTGTTTATTGCGCATCTGTTTCTACGTATTGTATTTACTTTTTGAAGAATGCTATGGCGGCAGCTCCGGGACCTGCGTGAGCACCTACGACGCTCCCTATTGTGCTTGTAAGCGTTATTTTGTTGTTGTAAGTCTGGCAAACAAGATCCTTGAAGGGCTGAAAGGGAGTTGGATCACCGGTGTAGCCCAAACATGTGGGTCTGGAGAAATCTATCCCGTCGGCATTGGCAAGTTCAATGACCTGGGAGTAGGCCTTCTTGATGCCTCTTGCTTTACCGCACGCATGTAGAGTGCCGTCTGCCAGACTGATTAATGGTTTCACATTCAGAAGAGTCCCTGCAAATGCAGCTCCTTTTGAGAGGCGACCGCCCTTTTGGAGATATTCCAGTGTATCCACATAGGCATAGAGTCTTATACTGCTTTTTTCCTTTTCCAATATGTCTACAACTTCTTTTGTCTTGAGGCCTTGGTTTCTTAGGTAGACGGCTCTCTCAACAAGAATTCTGAGACCAATGGTTGTTGTGCCGCTGTCTACTATGTAGATGTTGCGGTCAAAACTCTGTTTGGCTATGGTTGCACTTTGAAAAGTTCCTGAGAGCTTTTCTGAGATTAGTATGGCAATAATATCATCATCTTCATCTTCCAAAGCGTTTCTGTAGACATCTTCAAAGTCTGCAGGTGTAGGCTGAGTTGTTGTTGGTAGCTGTTTGGCTTCTGCCTGTTTTTTGTAGAACTCCTCTGCAGTAAGATCTACTCCGTCCAGGTATTCTCCGTCTTCAAATACTGTTTTAAGTAATACCACGGATATTCCGAGGCTCCTAGCCTCTGCAAGGCCAATGTCAGAAGTGGAGTCAGTGATAATCTTAATACTCATAATTGGTCTCCTAATAAATAGTAGTACTTAAAATATTTTAAGTACTAGCTCATAATAACATGAGGAAACCTTTATGTCAATCGTCTTGATTCTCAGCTCCAAAGTAAATCCACCTCTTCAACATGAGCTAGAGAAAACCACCCCTTCACCAAGAGCAAAAGCAGATCACGTAACAATAATAGTTGCTTTTAGTCTTACAAACAACCGGTTGTATCTGGAATAGAACCTACAGTTGCTTACTGTTGAAAATAAAATGGAAAATAGAAATAGAAAGTTATGAGGAAGAGAAAGTGGAAGAGTAGATAAAGAAAAAAGAAGAAAAGAGGAAGAGCAGATTCTAAGTATGTCTGGCTGGCATGCATTTAGGTAGTAGTAGCAGTGTTGTGGGAATGTGGGTACCCTCGCACAGATTCTCCACATTCCCATAACATTTCCATTTAGTCTCCAAAGTGATGACACTTCCTATCCTAATGTGCAAGGGGAAGATTATATGCAATGCTACATATGATGCGAAAAATGCGCAAATATCGAAGTAATGTGTGAACGCCAAGGGAAAATTCGGCACTTTTATGCGGAACACGTTATAGAATATATCGTGTGCCACATATCACCCTTAGAGAATCCACACATAACTCAAGATTTTGCGCAAAAAACACGATTTTTGTGTACGGCAAAGTGCAAACCATGGTTTAGCGGGGGTGCGCGATAAACATGATTTTTCATGTCAATTATTCAGTCTGGCAGACGGAATTCTCCATGAATGCGGTAAAGCAAGTGGTGCAAAAAAGGCCCACTCCTTGGCTTTGTACGGTTTTGTCTAGAAATCAAAACCCTTCCATACCGGTTCTCTGGTATAGGGGTACGCTTCTTCCTCTCCACGCAGAACTCGCAGTACGGCTCCTGCCATTTCCTCCTGCTCCATCTCTCCGGGGTAAACAGAGATTGGCGCAATCCAGCCACACCGGCTGCGGATGCCCTCCACAATGTCATCAAAACGAACAAGTCCGCCAGTCAATACAATGCCGTCCACTTTGCCACTGAGTACGGTGCTCATTGCCCCGATTTCTTTGCAGATCTGATAAATCATGGTGTTCCACACCAAAACCGCTTTCGGGTCGCCTGCTTCCACCATTTGGTGTACCTTATTCGCATCGGAGGTGCCAAAATGGCTGACAAAGCCTCCCGCGCGAGAGCACATGAGTCTTACTTCCTCTAAGGAATGTTCCTCAAGATAGTCCAACAGTACAAGTACGGGAATACTACCGATACGGGTGGGCGAGTAGGGACCGTCTCCGCCTGAGCCTATGTTACCGTCAACCATTTTCCCACAGTCGTGGGCATTAATTGTCACACCACCATCAATGTGTGCAACCACTAGGCGGCAGTCTTCATAACGCCTACCCATGGATTTTGCATGATAACTGGCTACCGCCTTTTGGTTTAGGGCATGTGTCTGGGCATTTCGGTACAATCCGGAGATACCTGTCATACGGGCATATTCACAAAGTTCGTCAACATTGGTGGGGTTTACTGTGAACATTTTCCCACCGTATTCCATACAAAGCTCATAGGCCACCAGCACCCCAAGTTTTGCAGCATGTTCACTTCCGCCCACTGCATTCAATGTATCCTGGTATAGCCAGAAATCGATAGGCATTACACCAGCACGCTGAGGGTAAGCGCTTCCGCCACGACCCACAAAAACATCTACATCCTCAGGAGTATAACCGTTCCTCTGAAGTATGTCCAAAACTACCTGCTTTCTAAAAGGAACTTGGTCATTCACCGAGGGATACTGTAACAAGACAGGAGCGTCATGAAACTCACTCTCCTCAAAAAGTAAGGTATCATCTTCACACAGACTGACTTTTGTGGAGGTTGAGCCGGGGTTGATTACCAGAATTTTTAACATCATTGATCCTTCCAAATATCTAAGATTCTAGACGATATATATTATACTGCCAAGGATAACTTATAACATTATCCGATCCGCTATACTGCATGGCCTTACACTTGCATAGCCTAACTCTTTCGCTATATTCGTATAGCTCTGCCGGATATTTTCAGGAAATCCTGATGAAGAGTATCACCATTGAGAACAAGTTTTCCGTTGATATAAACGCTATGTATGCCGAATGACCGGTTACAGCCGGGTGTTGCCTGCAAAAGCTCTTTTTCATCAAAGACTGTCAAGTCGGCGAAATATCCTTCTTTGATATAGCCCCTCTCTCTTAACATAAAACGGTCTGCAGTGGCACCCGTCATTTTCCGAATGGTTTTGGGCATGGTATCTCCCAAGCCTCTAAGTGAATCCTGAAGGAATTTGGGGAAACAATCGTAGATTGCCGGATTCTGAACACCGTGGTCTTCTACCCAGGCATCGGTCATATAGTAGCAGTTGTCATTCTTTTCAAAGTCGTGGATGATCTCCTCTGTTGTGTAAGGTCCCATATTTACACGGCCTTGGAAATTCGATTCCTGACAGAGCTGAAGATACATAGTAAGAGGACTTTTCCCGTATTCCTTGGCAAGCTCGGCCACGGTTTTCCCTTCATACTTTTCATATCCGGGTCCGATATAAGCCACTTTAATATCATTCCAGCCAAAACCGAGAAGCAAAGTGGTTGCATTGATAAGGGCTGACAGCTTCATCCGGTTTATAGGCCTTTTGCGGTCTTTCTCAGACAATCCTTGATACCAAGAAGGAAGAATAACGGTTATGACGGATACTCCCTTAAGCTCATTATAAATATCAAACTGTATGCGAATACCCTCAGAACGCATCTTCTCCACCATCTCAAGAAATTCAGGATGATCTTTTAGAGTTGCCCGCCCCACAAATATGGCATGGGAATATTGAAGCTTAAGATTTGTACCTTTTGAAATCTCATAGAGTTCATCTAGTGCACGAAGAAGGTGGGATCTGCCAAACAGCGAGGGATAAGCCATAGAAACTTTAGATTCAGCCTTTGCATGGACAGCTAGAATCCTGTCATACTTTACACAGAGATCTGCGACCTTCTTAATTTCCGAAAGTGGGGCATAGATGCCCGGCTCATACATGAGGCCAAGTGAAA
>JAAYOS010000072.1 GCA_012520195.1 Clostridiales bacterium
CATCACATACTGCGCCACTAGGTATATTTACCTTCCCACTTCTCAGCCAGTTGGCGGAAACCGCTTTGAATAACGCTACAAAGACATGAAATCCATTTCGTTCTGCTGCATCCTTGAGATGCTTTGGGAACAGTTTCATGTAACCGTCTAAGTATTTTTTGACTTCTTCCGCGTAAAACGGTAGAAATTCAGCAAAAATTGTTTTCACCGATTTTAGGAACAAATCATATTGCTCTTTTATGAACACTGGAACGGCACAAACTACTTTGCCCAATTCATCCTTTGCAAGATACCCATCCGCAATGAGCTTTGCCGCAGTTTCTTTTTGCGACTCAGACAACTCGTGCCCTTGAAGTACAGCCTGACATACATCAATCTCATGACTGAACATCATCTTTCGGTAAGCGAACGGCGCAAAATGATATGAATAATGCGCAAGCTTGCCATTTTCAAAATTGTTCATGGATTTTTCCATGCTGATACCTACATCGCCACCGCATGAACCATCATTATAAAACCCGATATACTCCCATCGCCCACCGTCATAATGAACCTTACAGTCCGATGTGTCAAGTCGTGAAACAATATAGTCAATAATAGTCTGTTCATGCATAACCCAGCAAAACACGATGTTTTCATAAGCAGAGCACTTAATAAAGTTATTCAGCTTTAGCTCTTTATATTTGGCTTTTAATCAGTGGTTCCATAGTTACTGCTCCGTTGATAAACAAATATAACGCGACAGCAACCGATCCCGCTATGTCCATGAAATATGCGGCAGGAGAGCCGGGAGAAATAGCAACAACAATGAGCGCTGCTGCAACGCAGGTGTCAACCACTGCCTTTGCACTGTACAGCCTACTTTGTATGGCAAGAATTGAGTTGGGATTTGCTTTGTTTAACATTCGGTAACGAATCCAAAACCATGTATTTGTCGTAACACCCAAAATGGCTATTATAAGACCCGGTATTACATTACCTTTCTCTTCTGCGGGGTATAAGAGTGCCACTATGAGCATCGCTATGCCGCTTAGACACATAGCAGCACCGACACAATAATTTGCAATCCTCTCAAGGCGAAGCCTGTGATTCTCATCGTATTCTGTGCCTTTATGTGTTACCCTATATACAGCCCAGGAAACAATTATCGCAGCAAGTTCCGCAGTTCGGCGTATAAAATCCGCAAGTTGTGTGGAGGACTTGCCTAAAAACAAACCGATTCCAACAACAATGGGCCCGGGTGAACTTAAAACAACAGACGTAAGAAGTGTGCGTTCACCTGATTTTTTTTTCATGGCTACGCACCCCATAAATACAATAGCGGTAAAATCACTGCAGCAGCTGAAAACGGACATGTAATTGTATCCATACCGTTGCGGGTATAAAGCTCAACAACTGAGCTAACAGCTGCTGTAAGCGCGGCTATTATCAAGCTGATGTACCACACGACATTCGCGTTGATTAAAAGAACGATGAAAACAGAAATCAAGGACACTGTAAACATAGCAAATGTTCCTTCAACGCTTTTACGCCCTTCTATGAGTTTGCCTTCAAGATAGTGTTTTCCATGTTTTTTTCCAATCAAAGCAGCGGCTGCATCACCAAAACCCCAGGCGCATATGCATGCAAGAACAAGCCATCTTTCGCCAAGCCATCCCCAGCAAATGCTGTTTAGTACCACAAACATGCCGAATACAAGAACCAGGCTGCGTTTAATTTCGCCGCTTTTCCGTTCGGTAAGTAGTTCGGAATAGCAGTTCAGCTTTTCTGCCAAAGACAGCAACGGAAATACGATTGAAATGAAAACCAGAGCAGCAAGTGATGCAATCCACCATGTCTGGAAGGCATATATCCATACGAACAAGGAACACAGCAATATAATATGTAAGAGTTTACGAAACACTTCTGAAGGAATACGGACAAAACGTCGCAACAGAAGTGCTGCAGAAGCACATATGAGAAAGTATCCGCACAATATTCCGAATCCCTGTAAAAATTCAATCATACCTCAGACTCCCGTGAGTTCAAATTTTCATATACTTTTTGAAGCAATATGTCAAAGCTCTCAAGCTCCAATTCACTTATCCCTCTCAGGGAAACTTCATACACCATTCTATAGGCATGCTCAATCCTATCGCTAACATCTTTTGCTGCATCAGTCAACGTAACGCGATAGGTGCGTGAGTCATCGGCTTGCCGCTCACGATGAATATAGCCCTTGCTGTCAAGTGAGTTAACTGTTCTGGATATAGCAGCTTTTCCGATATCAAGACGCTCAGCAAGGTTCTCTTGTGAGAGGCCGTCACTTGTCGAAAGAAGGTGAAAAATGATATCGCCTTCCGCGCCTGTCAGGTTTAATGACACCAATTCAGAATTTACTATCTGTCCGGCTGAGCGCAATATAGCCTTCATGCGAATCCAAATATCTCTTACATCCAACATAACTCGACCTCTCGTTCAAAAAGGGAATTAAAAATATTATAGCACATAATGGTTGACTAATCAACCATTATGTGCTATTTGATTAATTCGACTCAAAAACCTCTCCTCGCCGAATAAGCAGGGAGTTCTTTGTTTGCGTTTTGACAAATACATCTAAAAGTTTGTATCATATTCATAGGCACACTCGACTTTTAAAGGCGTCCCCGCATTATTTTTATATAGGTGAAAGCCAGGCGTTGTATTGCTTTATTCAAATTATTTGTGAATTCTTTTGCATTCATATTGACATTTTTTGATGTAAAGCATATACTATATCATATCAAGTATTTTGGATTTGAGGTGAGGACATAGTTATCACATACTATGATCAAGTTAAGGTGTTTAAAGCCTTCTGCGACGAAAAGCGGCTAAGTATCCTTGAATTACTCCGGAGCGGTGAAAAATGTGCATGTGTGCTGATAGAACAGCTTGACATACCGCAGTCTTCGCTATCCTATCACATGAAAATTCTCTGCGAGTCTGGAATCGTGGATAGCAGACCAGAGGGCAAATGGACGCATTATAAAATCAGTGAAAAAGGCAGCACTTACGCTATCACCCTTCTAAAGGAACTGACAACGCCAAACACAGTTGCCGAAGATAATAATTGCTGCGAAGAATAAAAGCCATCAAAACGATGGCTCTAAATTGGCAGCATACATCAAATTTTGTTGATATGATTGTCCTATTTTAAAGCGGGGTTATTTAATGCAGATATTAAAGTCAATCTGGGACTTTTTTCAAAGTCAAATACTTGGAATGAAGTGGTTGAATGATTTAATTGGCGGTGGGTTAGGCGCATTAGGGCTTGACACAACTAACCGTTGGGTTGCCAGTGCACAGTTCTTTGCGTATGATGTTATAAAAATTGTAGTCCTGTTGTGTTTCCTAATCTTTTTTATCAGCTATATTCAGAGTTATTTTCCACCTGAGCGTAGCAAAAAGATATTGGGACGTTTTCGCGGTATCGGAGCGAACTCGGTAGCTGCGTTACTCGGAACGGTAACGCCGTTTTGTTCATGTTCGTCAATACCGCTCTTTATAGGTTTTACATCTGCAGGCCTGCCTTTGGGAGTGACATTTTCGTTTCTTATTTCTTCGCCGATGGTAGACCTAGGCTCCCTTGTCCTTTTGATGAGTATTTTTGGTGCAAAGGTTGCTATTTTATATGTCATATTTGGACTTATAATAGCCGTGGTCGGTGGTACCATTATCGAGAAAATGCACATGGAAAAACATGTGGAAAGCTTTATCTTATCGGCAGGCAGCGTTGATATTGAATCACCGGAGTTGACAAAGAAAGACCGTATTGTATATGCCAAAGAGCAAACGCTCTCAACCTTCAAAAAAGTATTGCCATATATCCTTATCGGTGTCGGTATTGGCGCAGCGATTCACAACTGGATTCCCGAGGAATGGGTTGTATCCTTACTTGGAAGTGATAACCCATTTGGTGTAATATTGGCGACTGTGGTTGGCATTCCTATGTATGCTGACATCTTCGGAACTATTCCAATCGCGGAAGCACTGCTGGCTAAAGGAGCACAGCTGGGAACGGTATTGTCATTTATGATGGGTGTAACTACCTTGTCCCTCCCATCGTTGATAATGCTTCGCAAGGCGGTTAAGCCGAAGCTGCTTGCAGTATTCATTGCTATATGTGCAGCTGGTATCATACTCGTCGGTTATTTATTCAACGCTTTGCAAGCGCTGATAGTATAGGAGGACAAAGCTTATGGAAAAGACCTGGTATCCTGTTATCGATTATCTTACTTGTACAGATTGCGGCACTTGTGTTGCAACGTGCCCTCACAATGTCTATGACACTACGAAAGCTCCGTCCCCAATAGTAAACATGCCTGAGGCCTGCATCGACCATTGTCATGGCTGTGGCAATAAGTGTCCTGTCGGCGCAATTACTTATGTTGGCGATGATACGGGTTGGGCACCGCCAAACGGAGAACTAACAGAGGAAGAATCATGTTGTTCTTGCGGGTGTGGAGAGGATACAGAAAAGAAAATTA
>JAAYOS010000073.1 GCA_012520195.1 Clostridiales bacterium
ATACAGTACAAAAGCAATATTAAAGATCCAAGAATGGCTTAATGATTACCCACGTAAGGTTTTAGAAGGTAAATGCGCAAACGAGGTAGTTAAAGAAGAACTAAGAAAGTGTTCATAGCGAAAGCATAACCCGTTCCGCCCAGACCCAAACCGCCCAGAAAGAAGCGAGAACGACAAGATTTCTAGATAACATTAGGCAGAGTAAAGTGTTTCACTTTAACTTGCAATTTGCGACTGCTGCATTGAAGAAAAAAATAGTTGCAAAATATCGCATCAGGTGCTATAGTATATTAATAATTAGTTAAAGGCAATGACGGGGACAAAAAGTTCATGAGCTTCATACAGAGAGGCGGAGACCAGGCTGTAATCTTCGCTATGAAGGCAGAACGTACCGGTTTGGTTTGAATATTGCTACCTGGCAATTAGCATCCGGTTTATGACCACCCCCGAGCTTCTCTCCGAAAGGCTTTCTGTTCTCTCAGTAGCCCAGTAGCCCAGTAGGCAGAGACGTGACAGCACGTTACAGCGGCGTCCTTGTTAGAGGACACTGAGAGACGATTGGGCTCTGGTTCAGTCGTAATCAGGGTGGAACCGTGGTAGATTATCACCCCTGGATTTATTTTCAGGGGTGTTTTGTTATTTAAAGAGAAGGTTGGAGATTGATATGATTCAGATTAGACTAAAAGACGGAAGCAGTATCGAACTCGAGAGAGGGGCAACAGCTCTCGATGCTGCGGCAAAAATCAGCGAAGGCCTTGCCAGAGTTGCTATGGCAGCAGAGATCAATGGCGATGTAACAGATTTGAGAACAGTTTTGGAAGACGGCGATTCACTGAACATCCTCACCTTCGAAACGGAGGGTGGCAGAGAAGCATTTTCACACACTGCGTCGCATATTCTTGCTCAAGCAGTTTTGCGCCTATATCCTGATGCGAAGCTCGCTATTGGGCCAGCGATAGAAGATGGATTCTATTACGATTTTGACGTTGAGGTACCGTTTACTCAGGAGGATCTTGAGAAAATCGAAGCCGAGATGAAAAAAATCGTGAAGGAGAAGCTGCCTATTGAACGTTTTGAACTTCCACGGGAAGAGGCTATTTCTCTAATGAAGGAAATGAATCAGCCCTATAAAGTTGAGCTGATAGAGGACCTGCCTGAAGGGGAGCGCATTACATTCTACAAGCAGGCAGATTTTGTAGATCTCTGCGCCGGACCCCACATACCGGATACCGGCAGAGTTAAAGCACTCAAACTGCTAAGCTCCACAGGAGCATATTGGCGAGGCGACTCGAAGAACAAAATGCTTTCACGAATCTATGGTACAGCATATGTAAAGAAGAGCGATCTCGATGAGCATCTGGTGCGACTTGAGGAGGCAAGAAAGCGCGACCACAACAAGCTAGGTCGTGAGCTTGGCTACTTCACAACTGTCGACTACATTGGACAGGGCCTACCAATAATGATGCCTAAGGGTGCAAAGGTTCTCCAACTACTGCAACGGTTTGTGGAGGACGAGGAGGAGAAGAGGGGCTACCTGCTCACAAAAACTCCATTAATGGCAAAGAGCGACCTATACAAGATTTCAGGACATTGGGACCATTACCGTGACGGAATGTTTGTGATAGGGGATGAGGAGAATGACAGGGAGACCTTTGCTCTCAGACCTATGACATGTCCTTTCCAGTTCCAGGTCTACCTCGCCGATACACGTAGCTACCGCGATTTGCCGTTGCGTTACAATGAGACATCGACACTATTTAGGAATGAGGACTCGGGCGAGATGCACGGACTCATTCGTGTCAGACAGTTTACGATTTCGGAAGCGCATATTGCCTGTAGGCCGGATCAGCTTGAAGATGAGTTCAGGGACTGCTTGGACCTGGCAATCTTTATGCTTGATACACTCGGACTCAGTGATGATGTATCCTACAGATTCTCAAAATGGGATGAAAGTGACAAAGAGAAGTATATCGGTTCCGCTGAACAGTGGGAGGACACACAAAAGAGAATGCGCCAAATCCTCGACAACATCGGCATCGAGTATGTTGAAGCTGACGGAGAGGCTGCGTTCTACGGTCCTAAGTTGGATATTCAGATTAGAAATGTCCACGGCAAAGAGGATACTCTAATAACAATTCAGATTGACTTCCAGCTTGCGGAGCGCTTTGGCATGGTCTATGTTGATTCAGACGGCTCAAAGAAGCATCCATATGTAATTCACAGAACTTCTATCGGATGTTATGAGCGTACTCTTGCACTCCTGATTGAAAAGTATGCAGGAGCACTGCCGACATGGCTTTCTCCAACCCAGGTGAAAATTCTACCCATCAGCGAGCGCCACATTGAGTATGCGAAGAGCATTCAGAGTAAACTATCATCTGCAGGAGTCCGCTGCGAGGTAGATTTGCGAAATGAGAAGATAGGATACAAGATTCGCAGCGCCCAGGTTGAAAAGATACCTTATATGCTGGTCGTTGGGGACAAAGAGATGGAAAACTCTGAAGTATCGGTGCGTCAAAGAGCTAAAGGCGACATCGGAGCGATGAGTGTTGATGAGTTTATTTCAAAGATTACTGAGGAGATAGATACTAAGGCAAACCAATCCGAGTAATACGAGTACTATGACCCCATAGTGCAGACAGCAATGTAGTTTTCTGTCTGTAATAAGCAGAGCGTTGAGTAGTGACATACCTATATTAAGGAGGCTCCCTTCGAGGATCGGATGATAATCCAACATCGAAGGGAGTTTTCATGTCCAATATGATTTGTTACCATGTCAGGATTTGCTCAAATATTTCAGAGAGCCGGTCAGCAAAGCTGCTATCAAACACTGCATATAGTGACGACAGAATAAGTCCGCCAATCACAAAGCATATTACAACGAGTATCATCTTTTGGAAGTAGAGATCACCGCCTTGATCAGCAAGCAACATATTTAGTTTGTTGGCGGTATCTTTTATATTTTTGTTTAGTCGGTTCATCATATTTCACCAGAGTATTCTCGAGGTTTGGTGTAATTTAGTTATCAACGGTCATGTTCCTAAAGGGGGGATTTTGGTGATATGCTAGGCAAATCAATACCCTTATCGAACCAGTTTGTTACAGTTCTACCCAGCCAACTCATGATTTTATCGTTGAATACAGCAACAAGAGCTGTTAACACGATCGCCCCAATAACAAAGGATATTACGATTTGAAGCGCGCTATCGAACTTTGCCTCACCTCTTTCTGACCTGAGTATCAGGTAAATTTTTGTTGCAACACATTGTAGTTTTTGCATTTAGTCACCTCATCTGTCTTATATGTTGTGCAGTTTGAAATTCAGCTTTCAAATTGGCTCTACCAGGCTATTTAGGAAAAGAACTTTTGAAGGCTTTCTGTAATCAGTATTGCAACCGGCGTAAAGTATAGCAGAGCAATCGACGCATAGATTACAATCATGCTCTTTTTCATTTTTTGGGGAATCTTTTTAACTTCCAGGCGTAGCCTGTCTGTCTCAATTTCTGCGAAGTCCTTATTGAGCATCTCGAAGTAATACCTCACATCATCACCGTTATAGATACCAATGAGACCGCGTATCAGCATTGATAGATGCTCGCTACTGAATCGTGCCCCGAACCTCAGCAGAGCAAGCTCAAAAGTTGATGTCTTAATATCTGCAATCGTTCTGTTCAGCTCCTCGGCAAATACGGCGTTATCAGTTATATACCTCTCCATGAGAAAAAGGGCATTACTGCTTGTGCTGAGTCCACTGTTTACGTATGAGACAAACCTCGGTAGCTCCATCTCAATGATTCTTGCCTTCTCTGCGCTGCTCTGATTGAGTTTTTGGAAGCGTGTTACTAGGTAATAAATTGCGAATGCGATTGCTGCAACACATGCTATTCGGAAAATGAAAAATAGTGGTACACAAATTGAGATGAGTAAAAGGAACTCGGCAAGGGCGTTTGCAGTAAATTGTTCTGGGGTTTCAGACAGTCCTGAGCTTCTGAGAGTACTTTCGAGTTGAACATAGCGTAATTTGCTCAGCCGAATGAGTGGTGCGATCCTCTTTGATAAAAGAGAGGTCATCCTTTCAATGATAGGCAGGGAGGAGGACGGTTTCGAGTTTGACTTGATAACCTTACGAATTGCTCGCCTTGACTTAAGTGATGTAACGGGAAAGAAGCCTGATAAAATTGAGTACACTCCGGATAGCGAGAGTAGTGAAAAAAGGAGATAGTACATAGCAAACCTCTTATGAGAATTGGATGGGAGTTGAGCAGCGAATAATACTGTTCACTCCGTATATTAATGCCCCCAAGCTAAATGCTACTGCGACCCTTCCTAGTGGATGAGTGAAAAAATACAAGAACCAGCTGTAATTCACCAAGTAAATAAGTGGAAGAGTGAACACAAGGAGCAGAAGCATTAGAAGATATTGCGACAGTATTTCCCGAGACTCGGTTTCGAGATTGCTTTGGATAATTCGGACAGATGACAACCTTGAAACTATCGCGATGAGGTCCTCCGTAAGTGCGCTGTTGTTGTATACCTTTACAAGTGATGTGCACCATTCCAGAAAAATGGGGTGGCTTATTCTCCGTGACATGTTTTGTATACATGTGACCATATTTACGTTTACACCTGTCTCGGCAATGAAGCTTTCGAATACGTTCCTTATAAGGGGGTCTAGGTAAGGCAGATTTTCTGTAGTTGCTGCCACTAGATTATGACTTCTTATGTAGGAAGATGTTATCAGTGATAGTGCGCTTTCGAGTTGGAGCGATATGTGCTTCTCATATTTGATAGCGTATATCTTTACTTTCCATATTGGAATCAAGAAACCGATAGCCGCAACAAAGGGCGATGCTATAGGATTATTGAGTAACAGGTACCCTGAGAGCAGACCTGCTATAGATAGGATAACACCTTTTGTTATGAGCGCTCTCAGCTCGTTTTCACGGTTTAGCTCGCGTAGTAATGCTAAGAGAGCCTCATATTCTCTGAGCAGCCAGGGCTTTTCTCCCTGTGTTCTGCGTAGAATCTGCTTTAATGTTGGCTTTCTTCCGTCACGAATCTTGACGGTTACCGGGACTCTCCTATTTCGATGAGATTGCAAATTCATAACACAGCTCCTTACTATAGGTCATAATATTATTGCCAAAAACAATAATCGGTATCTCAACAATGGCTCTAATATTGCCTATGTCCATGGTGTAGCTAAAACTGAAGTTCGAGATTCGAAATATAGTCTTGTTTCGATCTCCTGCTGTTGCAGCGAGTTTTGTTATTTCCACGTTGCTCCAGTCAAGGTTGCAATCAAGTGATTTTGTGAGGTTCCGTATGAAATCGGAAAGAAGTTTTTCTCTGACTGTATTGTCCGATGGGTTGTTGATTCGTGTATCTATGGCTCCGATGTTCGCTTCTGACATAGCGTCGTAGTTCTCCTTGCGAATTGCTGTGAAAAGGTCAGCACCGCACCTTTCAAATGCATGGTCAATGTCATGACTTAAGATAATTAACCTGAGTGCAAATATTAGCAGGGAGAAAAGGAGCAGTATTAGTACTAGGAAAACAGGTAGTAGGACATATATAGATCCATCTGAGCCATAAATTATGCTTTTCTTAGTTCTTCCAATATCGTTCACATGTACCCGCCATTTCTGATGAGATATCAACCTTTATAATCTCCGACTTGCCCAACCGAAAGAGTGATAACTCACCCCGAACAATAAGACGCACCTGATTTCCCAACTGAATCTTATTGGTTCCCGTAATAAATGAGGTGTCCCACTCAATATTTACATTACTTACACTGTCGCCGAGCCGATCTCTTATGCCGGATATCATTTCATCAGCGGCTGCATCCACCTCGCCGCTAATCTGCACATGGCGCACTATTGCTGCTGTCTGGCGGTCAAGCCAGAACTTTAGCTGAACCGAAGTGGTAAGTTGTATACATAGAGAAAGTACGAAAATGAAGAGAATCATGCAGATGAGAAATTCGAAATATATATCTCCACGATTATTTTTCAGGCAGTTCTTGCATCTGTTCATAGCATCTCTATCACATGTTGAGGCAGTCCGTTGTTTAGTAAACGCTGCTTGAGATGCTCGGATATACTACCGCGCTTTTCAAACTCTCCTCTGACCTCGATGATATTTCCATTCGAATCGGTAATATTGTCGTCCACACGGAAAGCATAAAGCTCGTTGTAGTGAATTTCTCCATCAGAGTAGTACCCCTCCAGAATGTACTGGATCCGCCTAATGTTATCACCATATTGCTTTATATAGACAATGATTGGGTAGGCGTCAGCCATTAGCTTAAGCATAATGCTCTCAGGGAGATGATACTTACGGAGACCCAATGTAAACATTCGATAGTACGCATCATAAGCGTTATTTGTATGAATTGTCGTTAGAACAGTATGTCCGGTTCTCGCGGTCTCCTGCGCAATAAATGCCTCTTCCGAAACCATCTCACCTACGACAACCAGGTCCGGATCAAATTTGAGCACCAAAT
Source organism: Clostridiales bacterium (assembly GCA_012520195.1). Taxonomy (GTDB): domain Bacteria; phylum Bacillota; class Clostridia; order Oscillospirales; family JAAYOS01; genus JAAYOS01. The sequence continues at coordinate 6,509 of JAAYOS010000073.1, forward strand.
CCAAGAGTGACTGCAGGTCAATATTGAGGTGGCTGTCCCTATGTGGACGTGTTTGCATATGTACTACATTATTAATGACCTTTCCGTTTTGATCTCTTCGGACAAGGTCGAACTCACGTGTGCCCGACTCTATTGTGATGATGCGGGTTCGGTTATCCATTTCCATGAGCAGGGCATTGGCAAGTGTTGTCTTACCCGAGCCGGTACTTCCACAGAAACACATTGATACGCCGCGGGACAGTAGCGCCTTAAGTAGATCAAAGCCTTTGGCACTGAGCATGCCAGTTTGGATCAGCTGGTCGACTGTGTGCTTTTTTGTATGAATAAATCTGATTGACGACGTTACACCGGCATCCTTGTCTGCAACTGGTGGTATTGCTGCTGCAATCCTTATGTTGCTGCCAATGTCACTTACCTCTGTCAGCACATTATCATCCAGATACTTGTTGTTTAGATGGAGAATTCTTTGTATGACATTTCTAGCATGTGAGGGACTGTGAAACCCGCTATCAATTAGTTCGCGCATACCGTTAGTGTAGCGCACTTCGATGCTGTCCCATGTATTTATATTGATTTCCTCAATCTCAGAACTTCTTTCAAAATAGCTGTTTAGAAAGCCATAACCCGTCATATCATCAAATATTCTTCTTGAGAGGGAGGAGTCGTCTGAAGCCACCAGATTTCGTTTGAGGAATTGGTCTATTAGGTTAAGCAGAGCTTCTTTGTCAGATTGACTACCCACGAGTGACTGCTGGAGCTCGCCAATTTTTTCGCTGATGATATAGTGCTGCACCATCTCAAATACCGAGACATATTCCTTTTCGCTAATTTTGCCCGTTCTCGAAAGTTCAGTTCCGGATAAGTGATGCGATGACTGCAAGCTTATTAACCTGTTTACTATAGTCTGATTCATACTTTTATCCTAATCCTATCCCTTGATTTCTACTTATCTGAAGTTATGTTGTTAATCAAAGAATCGAACACCCTGCTATAAGGCTTTGACATATCATATCCGGAGAGCTTTCCGGACTCGCCCTCACAAAGTGCTCTATAGACTCTGTGGTCAAAGGGGAGGGTGTAGTTAATGTTGCCTATAACACGCTCGATCGAGTCAACAGGCGAGATGGTTCGAACCTTGTTAAGCACTTGGATAGCATTTTCCATATTGTACTTGCTGTCTGCAAGCATAGTGACATTGCTCAACCGGAAGGAGATACCGCGCATATCGGGTGTATGAATGATTATTTTACGTCCTGACATCTCCAGTGCAGTGAAAGTCAAGTGGTCCTGTGTTATATTTGTCTGGCAGTCAACAATTACGTAGTCTGAAAGCGTTGCTGCTATATGTAGAAGGGAAGCTGCAGTATCGTACCTCTGTATCAAGCTGTTCATTGCCAGCTCGCCCATTGTGTAACCAAGTACACCGAGACGCCTGTTTACAAGGTGTATTCTGCCTGCAAGTCCTTCGGGTGTGATTTCATTTTCCAAAATCGTTGACAGGGAGTGCTGCTGAGTGGCAGCCATATCGGGAAACCAGATACCACACTGTGGGACAACGAAATTAGTGTCAACCAGAACTACATTATGTTTCTTCCTGCTGAGAGCAAGTGCGATTTGAACCGAAAGACTGCTTTTGCCCGATCCGCTGCTTCCCCATAGTGCGACAATCATCCACTCATTCCTTTCGATATCCTTCAAGGTTTGCAGCCTGCATCTCAAGATACTTCGACTCAAGCTCCTTGTTGTCACGTGATACAAGTGAGATGTAATGAGCTCCCCTTCTCTCAAGTTCAACTAGCTTTAGCGCCTGAGTCTCGGTGACAAGTAATGATATAAACGCAGGGGTGGGCTGCTCTTCTTCCTTAGATGTATCAGTTAAACCCCCAGTAGGGTTTGAGATAGAGAAACCGTTTGATGAACCACTTTCGGAAACTGGTGAGTTGATCCTGTTGATTCCGGTAGAATAGCCATTAAGTTCAGTGCCTGAACTGTCGTATACAGCCAAAACCTTGACATATTGCAGTTCGCAGGGAGTTTTTGCACTCCCTTCCTCATCCAGGGAGTAGATGCGAATAATGTCATTTGCCCTGATTTGGCCGGCAACCGATGATGCAAGAGATTGTGTAGAGATTGAAATGATAAGGTGGCCTTCGGGGAGAGTGTTGTAAATCGTAGGAGCGGTATAGTCCTCTGAAACATCTATAGGGAGGAGATATTCACCGGCATAGAGCTGCCTAACAGTTATTTTTCCCACTACTTCGTCTGGATCTGAGCATGCGGTGTCGGCCAGATGCTTATCACTAGTTTTTGAGACTGAGATGTCACTGTCATAAAGGATACTACCGGGAGGTAAGCTTCTGGTTACAGTAATCACAGGATAAACAGCCTGTTTGCCTGCAATATAACGAGGAATTATAAACGCACCAACTCCCAAAGCTGCAACAAGGAGCAGCGTGCCGATCAAAACACGGTTTCTATTCACAAGCATGCGCTTTTCCCGAACCAGTCTACTCATTTTTTGCCTCCAAACAATGCATGCCAATTATTGGTAACAACAGTATACTATAGACTTCTTGTAAAATCAACAGCAAAATGGAAAATAATGATAAAATTTCCTATTATTATTATAACTTATACTTTTATGTTAGTTCACAAAAAAACAGCCTCTCGGTAAAGCCCGGAAGCTGTTTGGGGTATCAGTTACTATTCTTTATTAATGTCAACTTAATGCTACTCAGATTCAGTTTGTAATAACCTTGTCCCGTCCCACAGGTGTTTTGAGAGGTTTACTCGTCCATCTATAAATATAACACCCTCTGACTCCAGAAGGTGGATCTGCACATTTTCTCCTCCAAAAGCGAAGGCTTTAGATACTTCGCCAAAGCGGTTAACTACTCTGTGGCAGGGGATCTCTGACGGATCGGGGTTGACATGTAGCGCATATCCCACAACACGGGACCAGCGCGGGTTTCCAGCAAGTAGGGCTACCTGTCCGTAAGTAGCAACCTTTCCTTGCGGAATCTGTTTTACAACTTCATATATTCTCTCGAATGTACTCATTTGAATTTTTCGCTATCCTCATCAATCGACTTTTCGGCGTCACTAGACTTCGGCGATTTTTTTCTAAATATTCTGTGTTCTTTTAGCTTTTTTATTATAGCGGACCAACCTTTTATTGAAACTCTACCTGTGCCTGGAGTTTTTCCGATGTCCCTGTCAGTACTTGTGTCACTATTATCTGAAGAGCTCTGTGGCTCGGGTTTGTAAAGGCGAATGACACCCTTGTTCTGTAGCGTAAGCAAAATCTGTACGGATATTGGCATGAGAATCATCCCACCAACTCCCATCCAAACAAATCCAAGATACATCGATATGATAGCGACTAGAGGATTTAGCCCGAGCTGGTCGCCGATTATTTGAGGTTCGATAAAGTTTCTGACTAAGGTTATCGCTGCGTAGAGTACTAAGAGGCCGATACCAAGGAAAGTGTTGCCTGTAAGAAGCGATATCAATGACCAGGGTATGACTATGCCCCCTGTACCTAAAATTGGGAATATATCAAATAATGCAATGCCCAAGGCTATCGGGATAGCATTATTGACCCTAAGAATTAGCAAGCCTATAGAGAGCTCTATAAATGTAATGAGCATGATTTTCGAGTAACCTCGGATGTATCGAAAAAGGGTACTGCTTAAAGTCAATTTAACCTCGCGTATGAGAACCTGTCCTCTTTCAGGTAGCTGGCGCATAATAAACTTCTTAGCTCTATCATAGTCAAAGCTGAAGTAGAAGGACGCAAGAATAGTAAACACCATACCGACCAAAAACTTCGGGATGCCCTTCGAGATGTTGGTTATGAGTGTCAGTCCTGAGGAGGAGAGACTGCCTATTGCATTTATGAGGCTCGAGGTTAAGCTCTCCTGTATCGCTTCAACCTGCTCACGCCATTCGACCGGCAAAGTAATTACTGAATCAAGCTTCAAATCGAGCTGCGTTAGGGAGGGGAGTATCTGCTCTTCCGCTAGTTTAGGAAGTTGAGTGAATAGATTCTTCAGTACTGTGATTGCCTGTATCAAAACCAGGGTGAGAATGGAGACAAGGGCGGCATATCCCAGAATCAGTACGATTATTGATACTGCTTTTCTGCCGATACGTATTCTTTTCTCAAGCTGTTTAATTGCGGGGTTAATGATGGCCGCTACCAAAAAGCCGATAATAAAGGGTGTAAGCCAGGAGATTACGTATTTGAAAGAGATATAGATAATTAAGATGATAGCAGCGTAATACAACAGGTTAATAAGAAAAGATCTGCGTTGATCGGTGCGGTCTTCTTTCATTGGAGCTCCCCCTTTTTTTGGTCTCCCATATACAAATATTATGATACCTTCATAGTGATTTATTGTCAATATTTGAGTAACCTTGTCGAAAGGCGATATATGTTGTCGCGACACTTACTGGAAGTTTATATGCGGCGATAAGAAAACAGTTGACTTATCAATACATGGTCAATACAATATGACATACTATAAATCAAATGATAAGGATGTAATCAAGATGAATAAGCAAGACGTCAAAGATTCCAAAAGGGATCTGACCCAGGGAAGTGTCGTAAAGAAGCTTTTAGGTTTCTCGATACCTCTGGTTATAAGTTTTTTTGTGATGCAGCTATACAATGTAGCAGATTCAATTATTGTCGGACAATTCGTTGGACCTGACGCTCTAGCTGCAGTTGCAGCGGGTTTTCCGATTATGATGTTTTTTAATGCTCTTTACATGGGCATTTCTACAGGTGCCACTGTTGTCATTTCTCAGCTCTTCGGCGCAAAAGATGCCGGAGGACTAGGAAAAGCGTCAAGGACTACTTTTACACTTACGCTGACCATAGCAACAGTTATCACGGTCTTGGGGATCACTCTAACAAGACCGTTCCTAAATCTGCTGGGAACACCTGCAAATATTATTGATGATGCGGTTGTATATCTGACGATTATTTTTGCTGGAACATTAGGAAATCTCGTTTACTCCATAGGGAGCGGAGTACTACGCGGGCTGGGGGATTCAAAGTGGCCCCTGTATTTCCTCCTTTTTAGCAGCTGTATGAACGTTTTATTAGACCTCGTATTTGTTATTGTGTTTAATTGGGGAGTACCTGGTGTGGCATTGGCCACCTTAGTTGCGCAGCTTGCTTCCGGTGCTTTTGTCCTTGCTCGCATCAACCGGGGCTCTTATGGGATACGATTCAGCTTCAGGGACTTAGGTGTCAATGGTGATATTGCGAGAGCGATAATCAGACTTGGTTTACCAAGTGGGATTCAGTCGATGGCCATGTCAGCAGGCAGCATGATCATTCAGTCGTTTGCAAACAGGTTCGGTTCTACCTTTATAGCTGCTAACAGCACTGTTATGAGGGCCGACGGGTTTGCTTTCTTGCCAATGATGGCGATAGGGTCCGCAATAACCACATTTGTTGGACAGAACATCGGTGCTGGTAATATCGATCGTGCGAAAAAGGGGATCAAGGTCGCTGCTACGATCATTATTATCATAGGTATAACAATGGGTGCTGTTATGTGGTTCTACGGAAGCTATATTATTCGCGCCTTCACTGCCGATGCTGATGTCATAGCTATTGGCGAACGCGGGGTAAGGACTCTAGCATGGTTCTATTGCTTCATTGGTCTTGAGTCCTGCTTTGCTGGTGCTATGCGTGGTGCAGGTGCAGCCGTCGCTCCCATGGTAACAACGCTTTCCGCTAACTTACTCCGCATTCCTGTAGCATACATTCTTGCCGTTCGTCCACATAACTATATGGGACTCTTCTACGCAATGGTTGCTTCCATGGTTCTAGGGTCCATCCTGATTTTCTTATACTACCTGAAAGGCAACTGGCGAAACAAGTCCATCGTGTCCAGAGTGGAAGGAGATGCCTAAATGAATTATTGCCTGCTTTTCAATAATTCAGAGGCGGAATTTCGAATTAGGATACAATTAGCCGTATAAAGCATAAGGTTTTAGTACAAATTCTACATTGTCATTTCTGCGGAACTCTGTTATAATACCTTAATAATTTTAACAGATTAAATAGGTAAACAGGCGGAATATAGTCTATGGTTAGCTACGACAATATAAGGAGAGTGACCGTTTTTGCCGGACATTACGGCAGCGGGAAGACGAATCTTGCGATAAACTATGCATTAATGCTCCGGAAGTCTCTAGAGCGCGTAGCTATCGCGGACCTCGATATTGTCAACCCCTACTTTAGGACAGAGGACAGCCGGACTGCTATCGAGGAGGCAGGAGTACGATTTATATCATCACGGTACGCAAACTCTAACGCCGAACTCCCCTCAATCCCGGCAGAATCCTACGCTATTATTGAAGACACTTCCTACCATACGGTTGTCGATGTCGGTGGTGACGACAGAGGTGCGCTTGTGCTTGGAAGGTATGCACCCAAGCTGTTGACACAGGATTACGATATGTTTTTGATAGTCAATAAGTACCGACCGCTTACACGTGATAGCAATGGAACTGTTGAGATATGCAAAGAGATTGAAGTTGCATCCGGATTAACATTTACCGGAATAATCAACAACTCGAACCTTGGTCTTGAGACTACAGTTGAGACCGTATTGGCTTCACAAGCCTACGCTGAAGAGATTGCGCTATCCACAGGACTTCCGTTAAGACTGACCGCAGTGCGTGAGGATTTGAATGATCATTTACAGGGCAAGATTGAAAATCTCTTACCCATTAAGCTATACCACTCATTGGGCGGAAGATTTTTTAGTTAAGGTTAGGTAATTGGCTGAACACACAGAAAAAGTTCTGCGGACCTATACATAGACAAGAAGCGAAGGCCGACGTTTTTGCCAGCAGCCAAAGGCGTCGGCACGATTATATACATTCCATGCTGCTGAGAAATGGAGACTGATGTGGCGAGAGTAACGTTTGAAAAGGATAAGTGCAAGGGCTGTGGACTATGCATCGAAGCCTGTCCGAAGAAAATCCTGCAGCTCTCAGAGGATGAAATAAACCTGAGGGGCTACTATCCTGCAATGATCATCGATCAGGACAAGTGTATTGCCTGTAGTTTTTGCGCAATTATGTGCCCTGACTGCATAATAACTGTAGAAAAATAGATGAGGAGAAGCACTGAAATGAGTGATAAGGTTCTTATGAAGGGAAACGAGGCATTGGCTGAGGCTGCAATCATGGCTGGTTGCCGTCACTACCTCGGTTACCCTATAACACCTCAGACAGAGGTAGCGGCGTATATGTCCAAGCGCCTGCCAAAAATCGGCGGCACTTTTTTACAGGCGGAGAGTGAGATTGCCGCAATAAACATGGTCATTGGTGTGTCTGCTGCCGGTAAACGAGTGATGACATCGAGTTCCAGTCCGGGTATTGCGCTAAAAAGTGAAGGCCTTTCATATCTTGCTGGATGTGATTTGCCTGCATTGGTTGTCAACGTCCAGAGAGGCGGTCCAGGCCTGGGAGGAATACAACCGTCACAGTCAGACTATTTTCAAGCTACACGCTCCGCTGGACATGGCGACTTTAGAATGATTGTGCTAGCACCCTCTTCTGTTCAGGAGATGGCCGACCTTACGATAAAGGGTTTTGAATTAGCTGACAAGTACCGCATGACAGCCATGATCCTGTCCGATGGTATACTAGGTCAGATGATGGAGCCGGTACAACTTAATTTTGGCGATATTAAACAGCATGATAAACCTTGGGCGGTTACCGGAACCGGATGTCAAAGGGAGAAGAATGTAATAAGTTCTCTGTATCTAAAGCCGGAACAGCTTGAGGATAAAAATAGAGAGCGTTACCTGCGATATGCTGCAATCGAGGAAAACGAGACAATGGTTGAAGAGTACCAGATGGATGACGCAGATGTATGTGTCGTAGCCTATGGTGCAGCCGCCAGAATAAGCAAAAACGCAATTGATTTGGCAAGGGAAAAGGGCATTAAGGCGGGGCTTATTCGTCCCATAACCCTGTGGCCTTTCCCAAAGCAAATTCTGAGAAGCGCTGCTGAACGTGTAAGTGCTTTTGTTGTAACCGAACTGTCAATGGGACAGATGATTGAGGACGTGGAGCTAGCCATTAGGTGTATGAGACCTGTACTTTTGTGTAATCGGACCGGAGGAATGGTTATGACACCTGAAGAGGTTCTCGAAAAGATTGAGAAGGCATATTCAATAGGAGGTACAGTCTAATGGTAGTATTCCAGAAACCAAAATCTCTGACCGATACAGTTATGCATTACTGTCCTGGCTGTACTCACGGAATAGTGCACAGACTTGTAGCAGAGGCCATTGACGAACTTGGCATTGAGGGCAGGACTATAGGTATTGCGCCAGTCGGATGTGCTGTTATGGCGTACGATTACTTTACAGTCGACATGGTTCAAGCAGCACATGGACGGGCGCCAGCCGTAGCAACCGGAGTAAAACGCGCAAACCCCGAAAACATCGTCTTTACTTATCAAGGAGACGGTGACCTTGCTGCAATCGGTATGGCAGAAACTGTCCACTCGGCAGCAAGAGGCGAAAATATTACAATAGTGTTCATAAACAACGCAATTTACGGAATGACCGGAGGACAGATGGCTCCAACATCACTTCCGGGACAGGTTACTCAGACATCCCCTTACGGGAGAGATATCCAACAAGTTGGTTACCCCATCAGGGTCAGCGAAATGCTTGCGACACTAGATGGCCCCCAATATATCGAGCGCGTTGCAGTAAATAACGTAAAAAATGTACGGAACGCAAAAAAGGCCATATTAAAGGCGTTCAAAAACCAGGTAGACGGTAAAGGTTTTTCGCTGGTCGAGGTATTGTCCTCGTGTCCAACAAACTGGGGAAAGACACCTCAACAGGCGCTTGAGCTAATCGAGGAAAATATGATACCCTACTACCCATTAGGCGTCTATAAAGACCGCGACCTAACCGAGGGGGTGGCAAAGGAATGAGTCAAATTCTAATTGCCGGATTTGGCGGCCAGGGTGTTCTTTTTACCGGAAGATTTATAGCAAGTGACGGGTTGATGAGAGGAAAAGAGGTGTCATGGCTTCCCTCCTATGGACCTGAAATGCGTGGAGGAACAGCCAACTGCAGTGTGATTATCAGCGACACATCTATCGGGTCACCAATCGTCAATAACCCCGATATACTTATAGCAATGAATCTGCCTTCGCTAGACAAGTTTGAAAACGCCGTTGTAGCAGGGGGATCGATCTTTATCGACTCATCTCTCGTTGAGAGAAAAGCGGTTCGTGATGATGTTAAGAGCTTCTATATCCCTTCAACGGCACTGGCACATGAAAACGGGCTCGAAGGACTCGCTAACATGATAATGCTGGGCAAAATAATTCGTGAATCGGGTATCATCCCATATGAAACAATCTCAAAAACTATGGAAGAGATAGTTCCGGAGAGCAGAATCAGACTTCGCGCGCTCAATCAGAAAGCAATTGACATAGGATATAATTACAGGGGTTAAGAGAAGTGACGACAAAAAAGGGGGATTTGATAATGACAGAGCAGCTGCAGGAGATCGCAACAAGACTTGCGGCACTCCGGGATATTTGCGAGATTACCAGTGCTGATATCGCTGAAAAGATGGGCATTTCTGAGGAGGAGTACCTCGCCCACGAGGCTGGGGAAAAAGATTTTTCCTTCAGTTTTCTTTACAACGCTGCAAACATTTTAGGTGTCGATGTGCTTGATATTCTCAGTGGAGAGTCACCTAAGCTGTCGACCTGTACCGTTGTAAGAAAAGGGGAGGGCTATTCGATCCAGCGCAGAAGTGCATACGAGTACCGCCATCTGGCCTTCACCTTCCGAAACAAGATGGCTGAACCGTTTATGGTGACGGTTGAGCCGAAAGGGGACTATGTACCCACTTTGCACGACCATAAGGGACAGGAGTTTAACTATATGGTTTCGGGATCCATGAGGTTCTATATTGGCGATATCTCCTACGACCTGGAAGAAGGGGACAGTGTCTATTTTGATTCGGGTGTTCCGCACGCCATGAGAGCACTGAACGGTAAACCGGCTCAATTTATCGCTGTTGTAATTAAGTGACGTAAAAATCTCAATAATGGGAGTGAATATTCGTGCCAATATACGTAGAGTACGTCGGCAGGGACCGCGACGAGTTCTATACACTGGAGGATCTCAAAAAAAACTATAGGGTTGAATACGACGAAAGCTTCAATTTCGCATACGACGTGGTTGACAGGCTTGGTCGTGAAAAACCGGAAAAGCTTGCAATGCTCTGGGTCGGTGCAGACGGAGAGGAAAAATACATCACATTTCGTGATATGTCGTTGCGTTCAAATAAGGTTGCAAACTATTTCAAGTCACTCGGGATAAGTAAGGGTGATGCTGTCATGCTTGTGCTCCGACGCAGCGATCTATTTTGGTACTGCATGATGGCACTGCACAAAATTGGTGCAATTGCAGTACAGGCAACAGATATGCTAACTGCGAGTGATTACAAGTACAGATGCAATGCCGGCGGCATAAAGATGGCGGTCATAACCGGACACGGAGACTGCACAGCTCATTTTGACGAGGGCGAGCCCTATGACACCATCGAGCTAAAGGCTGTAACGATGCATAAGAAGGCGGGAGAGGGCTGGCTCGATTTTGAAGCCGGGGTTGAGGCCGCATCGGATGTTTGGGAGAGACCTACAGGGCAGGCCGATACTTTAGCGACAGATACGATGCTAATGTCATTTTCTTCAGGCACAACGGGTTATCCCAAAATGATTACCCACGACTTTACCTATCCCCTCGGACATATTTCTACAGGAGTCTTTTGGCATAGGGTCGAGGACGGCGGATTACATTTCACAATATCTGATACCGGATGGCTTAAGTCCCTCTGGGGGAAGATGTATGGTCAGTGGTTTGGAGAGAGCGCAATATTTACCTACGATTTTGAGAGGTTTGACGGCGTGGATATTCTCGGAAAACTGGATAAATATAAGGTGACCACCTTTTGTGCCCCCCCGACGATGTATCGTCTTATGCTTCAAAACGATTTTAGTAAATATGATTTTTCAAATCTTAAGCACTGCTGTACAGCAGGTGAGGCACTGAGCCCCGAGATCTTTAACCAGTGGAAAGAAAACACTGGACTCAAGATTTTCGAAGGCTTCGGTCAGACTGAGACCACACTCTGTGTATCCACCATCTATCCGTGGATACAGCCGAGACCGGGTTCAATGGGTCTTCCAAGCCCTGGTTACGATGTTCGGATTCTGGACAGCGAAGGCCAGGAGTGTCCGCCGGGTGTTACGGGGGAAATATGCATCCGTGCTGAGAGTCTCAGTAATCGTCCTTGCGGTCTTTTCACAGGTTATTATAAGAACGAGCAGGACACCCAAAGGTCATGGCATGACGGTTTCTACCACACAGGCGACACCGCTTATCGTGATGAGCTCGGTTTTCTGTGGTACATAGGCAGAAATGATGACATTATTAAGTCCTCCGGATACCGCATCGGTCCGTTTGAGGTGGAAAGCGTCCTGCTCAAGCACTCTGCTGTTCTAGAGGCCGCAGTGACAGGTGTGCCGGATCCTGTTCGTGGGTTTAGCGTTAAGGCAACAATAGTTCTGAGAAGGGGCTATGAGGCTTCGGATGAACTTGCGAAGGACCTGCAGGACTTTGTCAAGAAGAATACAGCACCATACAAATATCCACGCATCGTGGAGTTCGTTGATGAGCTGCCAAAGACGATAAGTGGAAAGATTCGACGTGTCGAAATCCGTGAGCGTGACAGTGAAAAAAGTTAACGAGTATTTATAGCAGCATTTTTGCATAATGATTAGTGAATAATCTATATAAACAGCGAATGTTTGGAAAATCTCGATTATTGAGGCGGCTTCTGTATTTTTATGCAGAGCCGCCTCCCTGATGACAG
>JAAYOS010000074.1 GCA_012520195.1 Clostridiales bacterium
GCAAATGAGCCAGAACAGCACCTATACAGAGTTTACATAATCTCCTGTGGATAACTCTGTGGAAACTGTGTATAACCCTTTTGAAAGGCCCCTTTGTGATTTCGGAAATGGATTATTTTCGATGTAATCAGTGTTTTATGAAAACATGTGACGAAGGCTGCAGCGTGTGAATTTCATAAAATACAATTTGCACAAAATGTAGAGCATATATTTGAGCAGTAATTACAGATATTAAAAATCCTGTCGAATTTTGTAGAAGTAAACCTTAATATTACGGGTTTGTTACAGTTATCCAATTCCTATTGACTTGCTTTATTGTTTTGCATACGATACATAGGAAACAGGACATTTTTCGTTGTGGGAGGCTTACACATAACTATGAAACGCGTATTGGTGCTATTACTTATAATCTGCCTGATTTCGGGCTTGCCGACGTCACACGCGGCCCGCAATGCTGACTCCCCAGAAACAGCTAAGAAGGAAGCCGTGGAGCTTCTCCACTGTCTAAATATTATCAATGACAGCTACGATACATTTGAACCAAACAAGCTGATTACCCGAGCTGATGCAGCTAGGATGATATACATAATCATTAAGGGTGGAAACGACGACGGTGCCATAAACTTTACCGGTCAGTCAAACACATTCTCCGATATTTCGGGACACCCCGCAGAGGGTTACATCAACTATTCGTTTGCCATGGGCTTTATCTCAGGTTACTCGGACGGCACATTCAAACCCAACCGACAAATTACAGGATATGCTTTTCTTAAGATTGCTCTTGCTGTAATCGGTTATGATGCGAAGATTGAGGGCTTTGAGGGGAAGAACTGGGATCAGAAGGTAGTAGCAAGGGCGATGACAAGCGGAATCTTGAAGGATTATAATGGGACTCCGCACGATCCGATCAATGCAATAGATGCTGTGTGTATCCTATACAATACTTTGTTCACATCAGCGGTAGAGTATACACGGTCGGGGGAACTTCGAAAGACCGGCAGTACTGTTGCCGATGCCATGTTCGGCCTCCGCACCTACAGTGGTATCCTCTGGGCAACCGATCAGGCAGCTCTCGGGATTGCACCTATAGCGGGAAACAGTAAATCATGGATCGATCTAAACGGTGACGAGCAGTTTGATAGTCGGAATGAAGTGTTCAACACTACCGCTGACACAAGTCTGCTTGGAAGCCATGTAACTATAGCAGTACGCGTTAGGGATGATAGTGTTATCGGAGTGTACGGGCTGTATGCAACGCCAGGTATGTCGGAGAAAATGCAGATTAGTAATTTGACGCCTGGGAACTCTTCGAAAGATGTGCTCTACTTCTATAACTTTGAATCTGACGCAGATAACGATGATGACGGCATAATGGACGGTCTTGCCCGTGCAACTTATGTAGAGTATATCGACAACAACGGCGACGGAAAATGTGACGTTGTGCTCTCATGGTCATACACCTACGCGGCAGTTACATCAAAAAGATTTGATGAGAATAAACAGACTGTCGAATACCATATTGCAATAGAAGGCCGAGATTCGGTTCTCTTTTTGGAAGACTACACTGGTCTCAACGCTGTCTCTGAGGGAGACAGGATTATTTACCTTGAAGGCAATAGCAGCATGAAGAAGGGTATTATTAAGGTTATAGAGCCCATAAAGGGCAGTATAACCAGTATTAGAGTAGAGAGTGTCTACTTTAACGGTAAGCCATGCTCCTATTCCCAAGTTAATGGATCCCTTGAGAGACGTCCCGGCTTTGGAGCTGTCAACGAGAACATTGGAAAAGATGCACTGCTGTACGCCTACAACGGTTCAGTACTAGAAATTGCACCGACTATCGATAAGAACACACCTGAAGCTTTCGCGTACGTATTTCAAATAGAGTATACAGATATACTAAACGGAAACTTTGAAGAGGAGATATACGACAGGAGCTACACAGCTCAGGTGGTCCTTGAAGATGGAAGCATACATATGTATAGGCTACGGCAGGTTGACGGAGCTGTTCTACCGGGAAGTAATGATATAGATGCATCTCCTGAACAGGGGCTCTACCGGTACAGAATAAACTCATTCGGACAACTGGAGCTTAAAACGGTGTATGTCACCGCGCAAAGAGCAAAATATGTCGACTAGTATGTGCTGTCGCTAAACCCAGCAAGAGCTGTTCAGGCTCCAATATTACAGAATTTTAATAATACTTCCCTAATATTACAGTTACATTACAAGTAGACCAAAAGCATTGACAGAGGCAACCAATTCAAATATACTTCACGTGTGGTAAATCCTTCATTAGGTACTAACGCCTTGCAGGTCGGCTGAAGGATATCCGGGTCTGCAAGCGAGTACATATAACAAAACTATCCCGGGAAAACGGGAAACAAAATTTTAAGGAGGACGACAAATGAGATCCTTTAAGAAAGCTCTAACCATGGCGTTAGTCTTTGTTATGGCGATCGGTCTTCTGACTGCAGGAGCTCTGGACTTCACAGATGCTAATGACATTCAGTACAAAGAAGCCGTTGAAGTCATGACAGGAATTGGCGCAATCAATGGTTATACCGATGGCACATTCAGGCCAGATGGCCTTCTGACACGTGCAGAAGCCGCAAAACTCGTTACTTACGCAATCCTCACTGAGCGTGTAGCTCAGTACCTCCCAAGTGGAAGCTCAAGCTTCACTGACGTGGCTACAAACCATTGGGCTGTACCGTACATTGAGTACTGTGTATCCAAGGGCATCATCAACGGCCGCGGCAATGGCATTTTCGATCCTAATGGTAACGTAACCGCTTTTGAGATTGCTAAAATGCTTCTCACAGCAGCAGGCTACGGCCAGAACGGCGAATATGTAGGAGCATCCTGGAGCCTGAACGTTGTTGCTGATGCTATTGACAACGACATTTTCCTCGGATCAAAGGCAACAAACTACGGAGCACCTGCAACCCGCGAAGAGGCAGCTCTCTATGTATTCAACGGTCTAACAAAAGTTAACCGTGTTGAGTATAGCAAAGACACAGATTCCTATAAAGACCTTACTAGCGATAAGACCATTGGTGAGTGGAAGTATGGTCTGAATGACGTAGCATCCACTGTTAACGGTGTCTCTGGTTATACATGGATGAGCAAGAGTGGTCCTGTTTCCAGCTTCATTGTAGCCGAGAACGTACTTGGAACAAGCATGAACGGAACAGCTATTAGCGAACTGACCAAAAAGTACGGTGCATCCTTTATCGCTGAAGAAGATGACACAGTAGACTATTTCTACAATGGCTTTGGCGCAACTGCATACGCTGTAAATACTGACTATGCTAAAGACGACCTCATTGTTGAAGATGGTAAAGTATATGAAGTAACTGCAGATATTGCTAAAGCTGCTAACACGAAGTTTAGCGATGTTGCAACCACATTGATTGTAGACCCGGCAACAAAGGGCGTAATTGTAAACCTAGTTGATGGAAACCGTAACGGCAAAGCCGACAAGATTGCAATCACTAACAAGGCTGTTGCAAAACTTTCTGCTGATCCCGTTGTTAAGAACGACACTGTAGACATTGCCGGTATTACTCCAACAGCTGTTGATGTTAAGTATGTACCAGGTTATGATACACTCGCTAAAGACGATGTTGTACTCTGGTATCTAGACGCATCAGGCGTGTACAACATTGAGAAAGCTGAAACAACTACAGGAACTGTAACTGCAATCAGAGGTTCAAAGTATTACATTGACGGTGTTGTTTTCGAGCTGTCAGGTCTGACCGGCGCAACAGGAACCCCAGCACTCGGCAATGCAACCGATACTTATTTCCTTGACAATGGTGGTTACATTGTGTTCAAGAGTGGCCCGACTGCTCCTCAGGTAGACGACACATATGCACTGGTTATAGATTATAACTACGAACCCGCTGACACTTGGGCAGGAGTAGCTGCAAGCTCCAAGGCAAAGCTGCTTCTCGAAGACGGAACTGTAGGCATTTATGACCTTGTAACTAACTCAGGCAAAGTAGCTAATTATGCTCTTGCTAAGGGTTCTCTCATCAAGTATGTCATGGATGATGATGATGTAATCACAAGTGTTGTTAAGGAAGACAATGTAAACATAATCGGTCTAACTGCAGCAACTACAACTAAGGGTGGAAATACAACTACTATTGGCGGTACTACCTACTATAACAGCGCCTCCACTGTATTCTTCTTCTATGAGGATAATGCAGGTGTAATTGAGAACTATGGAGTCACTGTTGGCTACAAGACCGTCCAAGCAGTAACTGGTACAACAGATGGAGCTTATGTTGCGGATGCAAATAAAGTACTTAAGGTAATGTCAGTTAACGTTAAGGCTGAAGCTGCGGTGAGTGACAAAGTTTACGCTTACATCACAAACGCCACACCGCTTGAGACTATAAAAGACGGAAAGACTGTCTATTCCTACGATGCATTCATAAACGGTGAAGCAGTAACCGTAACAGAGGGAACTCAAACTGTAGCGGCAGCTGGTCTCTATGAGGCAGTTGAAGCTAAGGGTCTCTACACACTAACATCAAAATCATTTACTGTGTCAGGTAAGGATGTAACAATTGCAGAGAGCACCTACTTTGTTGCTGATTCAACATTGTACAACATTACCAACACAACTCAGGCCTACAAGGCCACAATCACTGGCGGCGCAGTTACTAAGCTCGAAGCAGCAGATTTTGCACTCGTAGCAGGCAAGACTCTGAAAGCTGACATACTTGCAGATGGTAGCAGCAACGCATTATTCGTAGTATTCTGGTACGAATAAGACCTACGTTTCAAATCTGACCACGAAAGTCATAGTTTATAAACTTGTCTAATCGTGTTCAATAGCAAATCCCCCTCAGGTTTAACCTGAGGGGGATTTGTACTAGGATCTAGTATTATTGATAAGTGCTCAATAACAGTAAGCGGTAAGCGAAAAATAGCACGGACATTGAAACCACATTAACCGCTTTATTAAGATAGGCTTATATCTTTTAGAAGGAGCGGATTATTTGGGGGCAAAAGACGCACACGAGAAGAATGGAAGGAATTAATTGAACAGCAGCAGGCCAGCTAGCTCGGCCAGAAAGAATGATGTGAAAAACACGGTATAGACACTGGATCGATGGGGACGGCGATACATCGACTCCAAAAGTACATGCAACATCACACAGGATGGGTCGGAGTCAACAGTGTTGAGGCGGCACTGACCTGAGAAAAGAGTAATATGGGTTGATGCTGCTCTCAACGAGTAGATTTCAATCGGATTAGTTTGCCGCTTGCAGTTCTATAGTATATGGTTACGGCTTATGAAAGATTAGAGTATACGCACAATATCATGAGCCCCTCCAAATGAAAAGCCCCATGTCAACAAACTGCACTGTTAACATAGGGAACAATTGATTTTTACGCATTCTCACTCTTCAATATTCAATAGTCTTAAAGAAGGGAGGATGTATTGAAGAGCATGCAGGTAGGAACCATCTCTCAAGTCTACCAACCAACCGATGGGTAAAGCCCTGAGTCATCGTAGATCACCCAGCCGTATCCACGGGGGACGTAGGTACCAATGGCAACCTGAATGTTCTCTGAGGCTGAAGGGTCGTCGTAGCTGCGTGGCGAGGCTATTACTGGAACTAGTTTCACAGAAACGTCTTGAGTATCATAGTCTTGGGCGATTTCCTGTACCTTTGCATATATAGCTGATGAAGTGTCTGCGTCTGTGCCAATGTTGACATATATTCTATCACTAACTTCATAAAGTGAGGCTACATCATGTCCTAATGCGGTGTCTGCACCTTCGATTACTGTGTCAGATGACAAACTTATTGATAAAAGTGCATTTTTTTCTCGGAGTAGAGCTGATAGGTGTTCGGTGAAAGAACTTATTGTGTCTGTCTTTGGGACTGAGTCGTGCTCGCCATATGCTATGAGCTGTGGACGTCCGATCGTCGGATAGCAAAAGTTTTCAAGTAAAACCTCATCGAATCCTAAATCGGCTAACTCTAGAGAGATATCTGTAACATAATCCTGAGCTTCTTGAAGATATGGATTCATCCAACCGTGGTAATCTCTATCAAGCCATATAACTCCGCTCTGTACCTTCACTGAAAGTGATTGGATTTTGCGTGGGACCAGATTATCCTTAAATGCGGAGACTCTCGCTATGAGATATAGCCCTGAATCCCTAAGCTCCTTGAGCGCTGTTACCGAATAATCCTCTGAGGGATTTGCCCCTGCTTGTTCAGCATACTGGTTTGCTGAGGAGTAGCTTAACGTACCGTCGTCGTGCTTCATGTCAATAACTACTGCATTAATCGTACCATTCTCGGATAGCTGGATAATGCCCGCTATTGCAACAGGATCGGAAAGACTGGGGAGGTACGCAGCATTTATTACAGTTTCATGCTTAGGTGTGGGAGTAGGTGAGGGCTCTGGAGTTTTTGATGGCGATGGTGACTCAATAATGAGGCCTGGTAACTGGCTTGGTAATGGAGATGGTGTCGGCTCGTCTTTCTCCTTATTGGCGAAGGGATTCTTGAACAAGATGCCCTCCGATGAAAAAACAAGGGAGTCGCTTAGGCTGAGGTAAAGTAAACCAAGTGCAATAAGGAGGAAAAGGGCAGCAAAAACGATTGGGATCTTACCGCGTCTTGTCCGTCTACCCCTATAGGAGCGGTATCCTCTTGGCATATAAGGCATCCCCCTTCGCGAAAAATCTGTGTTTTTTCTGTGTGTTATATTTACTATTTAAGTATATGATTCATTCATAAATAAATAATGAATAGAACATAAGAAGTTTCAGTAAATGTCGCGG
This sequence comes from Clostridiales bacterium, assembly GCA_012520195.1. Lineage (GTDB taxonomy): Bacteria > Bacillota > Clostridia > Oscillospirales > JAAYOS01 > JAAYOS01. The sequence continues at coordinate 6,821 of JAAYOS010000074.1, forward strand.
TTATAGTTCGTCTGATTTGCTTTGTAGTTATTGTGCCTTATCTAATACTCTCGGTGTACGATCGAGGTTTGAGTCGACAATAAGTTTACGGGGGCACTTGAGAGCGCATTCACCGCAGCCTGTGCATTTTTCATAGTCAATTACAGCGAGGTTGTCAATAACGTGGATTGCATCATATTGGCAGGTCCTCTCACATATCTTACACCCAATACAGCCGATATTGCAAATCTTCCTGAGAGCGCCGCCCTTCTCGTGTGAGGAGCAGGCCACATTGACATCGGCGTAATAGGGAACTGGGTGAATCACGTGCTTCGGGCAGGTATCTACACAGATGAGACATCCGGTACAGATCTCGTGGTCTACCTTTGCAACTCCATTTTCGAGATGTATGGCGCCGAAGGGACAGGCCTTAACACAGCTTCCCAGGCCAAGACACCCAAAGCGGCAAACTATAGGACCGTCAGCTAACCGCATGGCAGCGTGGCAGTCACTTATTCCAATGTAGTTGTATCTCTTTGCAGCATTGTTACCACCTGAGCAGTTTACAAACGCAGCGAGACGAGTATTCTTCTCTAACTCAACGCCGAGTATTTCTGCTATTGCTTTAGAGCTCTCCTCTCCGCCCACAACACATGCATTTGTAGATGCAGAGCCTTCAAGCAGTGCTTCAGCGAGAGCGGAGCAGCTTGCATAACCACATGCACCGCAGTTCGCCCCCGGTAGGACCTCGATGATCGGTTCGAACAGGGGGTTCTTTTTAACCTCGAATATCTTTGAAGCAGCAGCAAGCACCAGCCCGAATAGCGCACCTAGGAGGCCGAGTACGAGTACTGCATTAAGTATTGCGAACAATGAATCCATTTATATTACTCCAATCTGCCGCAGCACTAATCAAAATACTTTTAGTCCCGAGAAGCCCATAAAGGACATAGCCAGTAGGGCGGAAGATACAAGGGCGATAGGAATACCCTCGAAGGCTTTTGGTATATCCGCGGACACTTCCAGTCGCTCCCTTATCGTAGAGAACAGCAGCAGAGCAAGTGAGAAGCCAACAGCGGAAGCGAATCCATTGACAACCGACTCGATGAATGTATACTCAGAAACAACATTTAGTAGTGCGACACCTAGCACGGCGCAGTTAGTAGTGATAAGTGGTAAGTATATACCGAGAGCTTGATATAGTGCCGGTACAGCCTTCTGCAAAAACATCTCTACCAACTGGACAAGTACAGCTATTACAAGGATGAATACTACCGTCTGCATATACTCAAGGTTGAGAAGAACTAGCAGATATTCGTTTACCAGATATGTAACTGCTGAGGCAAGTGTCATTACGAAAATTACTGCAAAACTCATCCCTACTGCAGTGTCCGTCTTTTTGGACACGCCGAGGAAGGGACAAATGCCGAGAAACTGTACTAGGACATAGTTTTCAACGAGTATGGCGCCGAGTGAAATTGATATTAGACTGGTTAAACTCATGATTGGCCCCCCTCACTCTTACTTATCTTGCGTTTTCTGTTGTTTTGAATCATCGTGATTTTTTGCTTTCCGGCAATGATGAAGCCGAGGGTGAGGAACCCGCCTACTGGCATGATCATGAGCATTGCGGGCTGTATTTTGCCGCCAAATGTGAGGTCGAGCTCGAAAGGCAGTCCGCTGAAAAGTGTGCCATTGCCCAATATTTCTCGAATGATAGACATAAGCAGCAGCGTAAATGTAAACCCGAGCCCCATCCCAAGTCCGTCGATTGCCGACTTAAGTACACCATTCTGCGAGGCATAGGCTTCGGCACGTGCAAGTATTATGCAGTTTACGACGATAAGGGGGATGAATATTCCGAGGGAGTTTGATATATCGGGTAGATACGCCTGTAGCAACATATCCACAGCCGAGACAAATCCCGCAATGATTACCACATAACTGGCGATTCGAATCTGGTTGGGTATAACCTTTCGTAGTAAAGATATAACGACATTTGAGCATATAAGTACTACTGTTGTTGATATCCCCATTCCGAGGCCGTTTACCACAGATGTACTGGTTGCAAGAGTGGCGCACATACCCAGAAGTAGGACCATGATCGGGTTCTGTTCCCAGATGCCCTCCCTAAGCTGCTTGAGGATTCCTTTCATCTCTATGCCACCTCCCAAATATCATCCATGCTGCTGAAACTGAGATACATACTTGTACTATTGTCCTCGGAGTTTGAGGTGGTAGCACCGCTAGTACCGTCGACACTCCCGTCGAATGTCACCTGACCTTCAGCATTTACTGTTATGGCATCGAGGGCAGTATTAACGCCTCTGTTGACTGCTAGTGAGGTTACTGTTGCACCTGTGATTGCGTCGACATCGACATCGCCTCTCCCGATAGTTATTGCACTCGGTGAGATATTTAGCGTCCCGTCCTCGTTCTGCACAGGGTAGAAGAGGCCATTATATTGGGACAAGAAGGACTCATCATTTGCCTTAGTGCCCAGGCCGGCGGTCTCCTGCATTGATGTTATTGCAACACCCACAACGCGTTTTTCATATCTACCCTCATTCATAACTACTTCGATGCCCACAATCATATTGATGGGGCCGCCAAAGCCATAAGGTGCGACCTCGACGCAGTAGCCGTATGAGCCGTTAGGACGTTCGAGGGTGAATATTGTCAGGGTTTCAGTTGTGAAGGTCTTATCCTCAAGGACGGTGCTATTGGGCATGACCGCTAACAGGGCTTTGTTACGTGTTTCAATCTTTAGATTAGCAATTGGCTCCTTAGTAAGTGCGTTTACTCCTGCAAGCATGACAGCTGTGATAGAAGTAATAAGAAACAGTGTAACTGCTAATTTTATGATCGCACGACGGTCTTTTGATAGGTCGCGGTTCTCGGTTGAGCGGTTCTCTTTCGAAAGACTGCGGTTCTCAGATGAGTGTTTCTCTTTCGATAGACGGCGACCCTTACTTGAGCGCTGCTTTTCAGGTTCTTTCTTCATATTACTCATTTCTTCGCACCTGCCTTTTTCCAAGTGGGTACTCCGTAGCGGCGAGGACGGAACGCCTTGTCGAGGATCCATGCACATGCGTTCATTATCAGGATGGAGAAGGATACGCCGCCGGCATATGAGCCGAAATAACGTATAAAAACCGTAATCAGACCGCAGCCAATGCCGAACAAAATCTGGCCACCACGAGTTACTGGAGATGTGGCATAGTCGGTCGCCATAAAGACAGCGCCGAGCATGAGACCGCCAGACAGTATGTTATATAGCATCCACTGCAGATTATCGAGTCCTCCGCGTGGGAAGATATATGTAATTACGGCAACAGTGCCGATATAGAACAGAGGTATTCTTGGGCTTATGACTTTGCGTAAAACGAGATACACGCCACCAAGTAATAGGACAATGGCAGAGGTTTCACCTAGGCATCCGCCATGCTGGCCTAACAGCATTTCCATTAAAGTGTAGTTGGGGAGCGTTACCGCTTTCAATGATGCGAGGGGTGTTGAGGATGTAACAACATCTACAGTTGAGCCGAAGAGCGGAGCTCTCTCAAAGACCTTTGGCCAGGTGGCCATAATGCCAGGCCATGACAGCAGAAAAACCCTGGCGGCAAGCGCCGGATTCATAAAGTTCTTCCCGAGGCCGCCATACAGCTGCTTGACTACGATGATAGCGAAAGCAGCTCCTACTACAGCCATCCAGTATGGTGCGGAGACAGGCAAGTTAAACGCGATAAGCATACCTGTTACGACGGCAGATAGATCTCCGATGGTGTTTGACTTTTTCATAAGCTTCCGATATAGGAACTCAAACACGATACAGGATACTGTGGATACGAGAGTTAAAATCAGTGAGCGAAATCCGAAATAGAAGATCGAAAGCACAAGTGCAGGTGAAAGGGCAATTATAACATCGAGCATAATCGATCTAGTATCCTCGGCTATATCGATATGCGGGTGAGAGGTTACCTGGAGTTGCTTGTTCATGGCCATCTTTAGTTCGCCCCCTTCTTCGTATCGTCCGAATCATTGTGCTGGTTAAGACGGATTTTTGCAACACCGAATGTCTGTGTGAGGAAGAGTCGCCCGGGGCAAACATATGAGCATGCGCCGCATTCGATACAGTCAGACACGTTCAGGTTAAGCACTTCTTGGAAGTTTTCTTTGTGGTAATACATGTACATATAGAGTGGCATAAGATTCATTGGACATGCTGTAACACAACGTCCGCACCGGATGCACACTTGTTCCTTTGAATAGATGTCGTCATACTGTAAAAACCCGAGAAATGCGTTTGTCGCTTTAATGACCGGGATTTCTATGTCGGTAAGAGCAGTACCCATCATAGGGCCGCCCATGATAAGCTTGAAAGGCTCATCTTTGAACCCGCCAGCAGCGGCGACTAGCTCAGAAAAACAGGTGCCGATTCTGCACTTCAGGTTTTTTGGGTTTGCGATGGCACCTCCCGTGACAGTGACTCCGCGCGTGATTAGCGGCATGCCAGTTGTCACAGCGTTGTGGATAGCAGCGCAGGTGTCGGTATTGAATACAGCGCAACCCACATCGCCCGGTAGTTTTCCGGGGGGTACCTCCCTCTTTGTAATGGCGTATATGAGCTGCTTTTCTCCGCCTTGAGGATATTTGGTTTTCAGAACCTTTACTTTAATCGGAGAATTCTTCTGAGGAAGCACCTTTTCGAATACCCGTACAGCATCCAGCTTGTTCGATTCGATACCAATGATGGCATTATCTACACGGAATATCTTCATCAGCACACGGATACCGCCGATAATTTCTTCAGGAGTTTCCAGCATTGCCCGATGACCGGAGGTTATGTAGGGTTCACATTCTGAGCCGTTGATAATGAGTGTATCAACCTTGCCCAAGCAGGACTGGATCTTTGCGTGGGTTGGATATGCGGCACCACCAAGTCCGACAATACCTGCTTGACGAATTATCTTAATGAGCTCGTCGGCTGACAGAGACTCGACAGAGCCCTTTGGTACTACCGACTCATGGAGGGTGTCGTTAAAGTCATTTTCGATAACGACGGAAGTTACCATACATCCATTTGGATGTAGCCGCGGCTCAACCGCTATAACTTTTCCGGATACTGATGCGTGAATTGGTGCGGAAACGGGCGCATTACTGTCGCCGATCATCTGCCCCATCTTCACCAAGTTGCCCTCTGACACTAGGGGCTTGCAGGGTGCACCAACGTGCATCTGCATCGGGATGACAACTGTGGCAGGAGCTGTGATAGACTCGAAAGCCTTCTTGTTAGTCAGATCTTTCTTATCATCCGGGTGTACCCCGCCACGGAAGGAAAGAGCCATGTTTTTCACCTTCTATATTATTTATTTTCGGACCCCACCTTAATGACGATGACCGCCATCAATCATTATACACTAAATAGACAGATTATGATAGAAAACATTTTGGAAACTTAATGAAATATTCGTTATATGAAGCTTTTGACCGAATATTGTTATAAATTTGTCAAATGGCGTAGTTCTGTTGTTGCATTCGGTTATGATGTTTGCGCTACGATAGCCGACCAACCTTCAGAGGTTATCGTCTCCACAATATTCATGCCGGCATCAACAAGTGCATTTTCGACCTCGTGGAGCCTGGGTTCGATAATGCCGGAGGCTATGAAGACTCCGTCTTCCTTACTAATTGCGGCCTTAACAAGGGGAGGCAGTCTCATAATAACGTCGGCGACAATGTTTGCAAGCACAATGCGGTATTCGAGTGCGCCGCTATTGCTCTGCAATATGCGGTCTATTAGTTGTTTGTCGGTGAGCACATCACCGACATATGTTGTAAACCTTTCGGGGGAAATGCTGTTCCTCTCTGCATTCTTCATTGCAATAGGGACAGCATTAGGGTCGATGTCTACAGCTGTCGCTCTATCAGCACCCATTAGCAGGCCGCAGATTGAAAGAATGCCGCTGCCGCATCCCAAATCAAGCAGATTGTCACCCTGACGGATATGCTTCTCAAGGAGCTCTAGAGAAAGCCTTGTTGAGGCGTGTGTGCCCGTTCCAAATGCCAGACCGGGGTCATTAATGAATACCGACCTGTTGGTTTCAGGTACGGGCTCCCATTCTGGAACTATAAGCAGCTTCTCGCCAATAGGAGTGATTTTGTAATACTGTTTCCAAGACTCTTCCCAGTCCGATTCCCGAACTGTGTTTAGAGAGATTTTGAGTGTGCCGAAATTGATATCCTCTAGCTGAGATGGCAGAAGTGCAACTTCCGTTCGCAATGTCGAAAGTGTGTCACGGCCTTCTGGAGTATCTGACAGATAAACAATTACAGCAGTAGGCGCCTTTTTCTGCTCGATAAGAGATTCGTCGACGTAGTCCCAGGTGGCCTTTTTGTCCTCAATAAACTCTTGGAAGTCAAGACTATCTTCAATTCGCATTCCCTCGATACCGATGGAAATTAGCTTTGCACAGACGGCGTCGACCGCCTGCGATGTGGTTTCTATTGAAACCTCTATCCAGTTCATGGAGATTCTCCTTATCATCATAAATAAAATAAAGCTTCTAAAAACTTCTTAGAATAGAATCAAGCTTCTTAGATAATTATACATTTTTTTTGCGCAATGTAAAACGATTTTAGTAAAATTAAAACCAGACTATAGAAACCACGCCTTGTGGAGTCTACAGTCTGGTATACTGCTAAGTTTGGACATACTATTTTGCTTTCCAACTTGAGCAAATATCTTTCGCCATAAAATCTTTGCTATCTATCTTTTATCGGCACATAGGGTTTTTGTGAGGTTACATATCCATATGCAGGACGCATGATTCTGCCACCCGATACTATCTCTTCTATACGATGCGCACACCAGCCTGCAATACGTGCAATAGCAAAAAGTGGAGTATATAGCTCCTCGGGTATATCGAGCATCTTGTAGACCAACCCTGAGTAGAGATCAACATTGGCGCAGATTCTCTTCCCGTTACCCTTGCACTTGCTAAATATATCGGGAGTCAGTCGCTCCACAGCCTCCATGAGTGTGAAATCCTCGAGACAACCCTTCTTTTCGGCAAGGTCCTTTGCATATTGCTTGAGAAGGATTGCTCGCGGGTCCGATATTGTATAGACTGCGTGGCCCATTCCATATATCAGGCCAGTGAGGTCGTTTGCTCCACAGTTTATTATCTTCTCCAGATAAGATGCAATTTCTTCTTCGTCATCCAGGTCACGTACATTACCCTTGATATTATAGAACATCTCCATAACCTTGGAATTTGCACCGCCGTGTTTGGGTCCTTTTAGAGAGCCGATTGCTCCTGCTATTGCAGAGTAGGTATCGGTACCGGTCGATGATAGAGCACGACACACAAATGTCGAGTTGTTCCCGCCGCCGTGCTCCGCGTGGAGGACCAGCATGAGGTCTAGCAGTTGTGCCTCTTCGGGTGTGTAGGAGTTATCCCTGCGCAGCATATGCAAAAAGTTCTCCGAAACAGAGAGGTCCTCCTTAGGATAATGCAGGTAGAGCGATTCGCCGTCAAAGAAGCGCCGCTTAACAGAGAATGCGTCCGCGACTATTACGGGAAACCTTCCGATAAGCTCGATCGATTGCCTTACGACGTTCTTTAGCGAGGTGTCGTCGGGATTTGGATCGTATGAGTAGAGCGCAAGCACACTTCGTGCTAACTTGTTCATAATATTCTTGCTAGGCGCCTTAATGATCATGTCCTCTGTAAAACCCGGTGGAAGTTCGCGGGCGGCCGAAAGCACTCTGTCGAATGTGGCCAGCTGTTGCATATTCGGCAGTTTTCCAAGCATAAGAAGGTATGCGACTTCCTCGTAGCCGAAGGTTTTGTCACGCGCGTGCGAATGTACGATCTCCTCGACGTCGATACCACGGTAATACAGCTTGCCGGGGATTGGGTGCTGAACGCCATCCCACATTACATATCCCTGCACGCTGCCAATCCCGGTGATGCCTGCGATCACACCGGAGCCGTCTGCGTTTCGAAGTCCGCGTTTAACATTATAGTTGTTGTAGTGTTGGGGGTCGATAGTGTACTGTTCTTTGATATCTGAGCATAAACTATCTATATAGCCGGACAAGATTGAGTCGCTGTATTGCATCTGTTATCACCCGAACTTTCATGCATTTGGAATATGTTATGCAATATTAACCCTTTGAGCAACAATTGTCAAGGGGTAAAATGTAAAATTTGCAAGATTCAATATAGCAACTTGCAAATGGGATTCAAATGAGCCGCTCTTCGAAAGGAGTATGTAATGAAGAAACTCATCATTATGGCAATAGTACTCACACTCCTTACTTTTCTGCTTCCGGTGATGGCTGTTTGGGGGATGTCCGGCGAGGATAGAGAGAGCGATGTTGATGTTATTCCGGAAAACGCTGTTGAGGCTGCTGGCACGGTAACGATAGATAGTGATGAAGATAGCACTTCGAGTACCAATACAGCTAAAGATATTGATAGCCCGTTGACAGGCAAGGCGGATAGAGAGATATATGTGAGCGTAGAGATTGATGGTCGAGTTGAGACGATGACACTGCAGTACTATTTACTGGGTGTGGTATCCGCAGAAATGCCGGCATCTTATCCTACTGAAGCGCTAAAAGCCCAAGCTGTTGCGGCGCGGACATACACATATAGCAGAATGCTAGCTGCCCTCGCCGGCAAAAATGTGCATGACAGCGCCGATGTTTGTACAAACCCCGGCCATTGCAAGGCATACATCGATTGGGAGCAGCAGACAGATGTTTGGGAGGAGATCGGCCGTACCGATTACATTGATAAAATTGCAGATGCGGTAATGAGTACAGACGGAGAGGTTATGCTCTACGATTCGAAGCCTATTGTCGCTGTGTTCCATGCGGCGTCGGGTGATTACACCGAAAACGCAAAAGATATTTGGGGAAGCGATGTCCCCTACCTTGTAAGTGTGGAGAGTCCCAATGGAGCGGATTACAAAAAAACCATTACCATCAGTGCCGAAGAGTTTCAAGAGATGATATATAATGAATATCCAGATGCACTGCTTACAGGAGAGCCGTCTGAGTGGTTTGGCGAGATAGTACGCACGCAAGCAGGTGGGGTAGAAAGCATTATTGTGGGAGGAGTTGAGGTTACAGGAAAGGAAATGAGAGAAATCTTTGATCTCCCGTCAACGAACTTTGACGCCATTCCAAAGAAAAACACAATCGTGTTCAATACGAAAGGGTATGGCCACTGCGTCGGGATGAGCCAGTACGGTGCAAGAGCGCTTGCACTAAAGGGTAAAAATTATAGAGATATTCTGCATTGGTATTATACAGATGTAGACATAAGAAAGCTCACATGATGGTGAGAGGCTCAAAAAAAGGCCGATTGCGAAGTTTTGCCTTCACAACCGGCTTTGTTTTTGTGCTGTACTGCTTAGGGCTAAGGGCTTAGGGCAGCAGTCCGACAGGGTCGATCTGTTCACCTTCCCGGATTACCTCCAAATGGAGATGCGGTGGGTCGGATATCTCATTTATAGCAGTCTGTCCGACGCCTCCTATGACATCACCCGCATATACAGTGTCTCCAATCGATACAACGACGCTCTCCATCAGATTGCGGTAGACACTGCGAACACTTTTACCATGGTTGATGACCACCGACACTCCCATCAGCTCGTCGGTATACACATCCTCCACAGTGCCATCGCCCATGGCGCAGACCTGGGTACCCAAAGCGGAAGCGATATCGACGCCCGGATGGACCCGCCAATCGCCGAGGGTCTGACTGAATACGAGCTCATCTATACTGAAGCGTTCAATTATCTCACCATTCACGGGCCAGACATAGAAGCTTGCGGTAACTGGAACCGCCTCAGCATCTGATGTGGAGATGCTAGAGGTCAACCCTTCGTCCGATTCTCCCGGATCATCAAAATTTCCGACCTCGGCCATTACACTTTTTGCGGGGTCAGTTAATGTGTCATCATGGGAATCATCGTCGCTATCCGTATTATCAGATATTGATAGATCGTCGAAATCATCTTCCATGACAATTTCGCTTTCACGGTTTGCGTAGTCGGGTATCTCTACATACATTTCGGTCTCATATGGTGTCGGAGCGGGGGTCTTCTCGCCTTCGCTAAGGATGTTACTGAGGTCAGGGTCATTCACATAAAGCATGTCGTTATCATCGCTATTATCGCTAAAGAAGAGCACATAACCCGATATCCCGATTGCTGCAATGCACAGGATAAGGATTATGTAAAATCCTTTCTCTGCAAAGAAGTTCACTATTTTGTTTGGCTTTTTCTTCTGCATACTTCCACCTCCGCACGTATTATTGACAGTAGGTTGGAAGGATATTCACTAATATACTTAAATTACTAAGTATTTGTTAAGTGTTTTTCAAGCTCCCTAATTCGATTGACAGGCTGAGTATCAAAGGATATAATTTCATGGAACGAAACTTTTTTGAGAGATGAAGTGCGAGGTATAAGAATTAATGACAGAAATTGTTACAGATACGACTCTACAGGAATATGAAGACTTTATCGCCTCACACCCAAACGGGCATTTTATGCAGAGCTCACTATGGGCAAAACAGAAGCCCGAATGGGAGTGGGTTGCCATCGTACGCAGAGATAATAACAGCAAGATCATAGGGAGTCTTTCGATGCTGATCCGCAAGCTTCCGGGCATCCCTTCAACACTTATGTATTGCTGTAGAGGACCGGTATGCGACCTCAACGACTACGATACCATACTCGACTTGCTCGAGGGTGCAAAGAGAATTGCAGAGTCTTTCAGAAGCTATTGTATCAAACTCGATCCCGATATCCACAGCAACAGGACGGATATAAGGGATTTACTGATATCTGCAGGATTTAAGTTGCTCGACAACGGTAAGGACTTTGAAGGCATACAGCCGCGCTACGTGTTCCGTCTAGACGTCGAAGGGAAGACAGAGGAAGAGCTGCTGGCCTCCTTTAACTCAAAGACGAGGTACAATATCCGTCTTGCGAAGAGGAGAGGAGTCGTTATCAGGCAGGCTGATGCCGAAGGTCTCGATGACTTTTCCGAACTGATGGTTGAGACGGGAATCCGGGATAACTTTGTTACACGCCCGAAAAGATACTTTGAGAACCTGCTAAAAAATCTGGGTGATCATGCCCGGCTGTATATGGCGTATTATGAAGACATTCCTATAGCTGGTACGCTAGCTATCTGTTTTGGTGACAAGGTGTGGTACCTTTACGGTGCTTCAGCGAACAGTTACAGAAACCTAATGCCAAACTACCTTCTTCAGTGGACTATGATAAAGTGGGCACTAGAAGAGGGGTGCAAAATCTACGATTTTCGCGGTGTATCTGGTGACCTCAGCGAGGACAACCCTCTCTACGGTCTGTACAGGTTCAAACGCGGATTCAACGGTGACTTCTGCGAGTTTCTCGGGGAGTTTGACTGTGTTGTAAACCCTTTGATTTATGCTGCTGTCAATGTTGCCCAAAAGGTCAGAAACTTTGCAATAAGACAGAAATTTAAGTGGCAGAACAGAGATAGGATCTGCGAGAACCCCCAAGAGAGTAAAGAGTGAAGAGATATAGGCACAAGAGATGAGTGAAGTGATATAAGCATATAGGAAAGGGACGGTTCGGGCCATGAAGACATTACAGATAAATAAGAATAAGCTTAAGGCGAATGTTGCAAAGGTGCGTGACCGGGCGGGCAATGTCCTGGTCTACGGAGTTCTAAAAGGTAATGGATACGGTTTGGGTCTGCTGGAAATGGCAGAGCTACTCAGGAGTGAGGGGATAATCAGGTTTGCACTCACAGATGTTGAGGACGCCGTTACACTCAGGGAAAATGGATTTCAGAACGAAGAGATTCTGATGATGCGCTCAACGACCGAGCCCGAATTCATTGAAAAGATCGTCACATATAATCTGATTGGGACCATCGGATCCCAGGATGCGGCGCTGGCTCTCAATGGAATAGCGGACAAGCATAAGACCGTAGTCGAGGCACACATAAAAATCGACACCGGTATGGGAAGGTACGGATTTGTCCCTGGCGAAATCGACAAGATCATCTCTTTCTATAAACACCTGTCGAATGTGGCTCTTACGGGTATATACACACATTTCTACAGCGCTTGGAACAGCGAAAAGATAACGAGGCATCAGGTGGAACTGTTTGAAGGCGTAATCGAGAAGCTCCGCCAAAAGGGCATCGAGCCCGGCCTTGTACATGCCGCAAACTCATCCGCCCTTTTCCGCTTCGACTTCTGCAGATTTGACGCCGTCCGAATCGGCTCCGCCTTCACCGGACGAATGGCGACAAAGGGAAGCTACGGCCTTCAAAACGTTGCGCAGATCGCGTGCCCGATTGCCGAGATTCGCTGGCTCCCCAAGGGCTCAACAGTGGGCTATGCCGGTGTGTATAGAACTAGGGAGGCGCGGCGCATTGCAGTTATCCCAGTAGGGTATTGCGACGGCTTTTGTGTCGAGAAGTCTCATGACTCGTACCGATATAGGGATGCAATCAGATATATGCTCTCCGAGTTTAAGAGGGGGCTCATACGCAAAAAGATGTATGTAACGGTTAACGGTACAAATGCCAGAATTATCGGACATGTAGGTATGGTCAATACTACTATCGATGTCACTGATATCGACTGCTCTCCCGGAGATATGGCATACTTTGACGTAAACCCACTGTTGACAGGAAGTATAAAGCGCACATACGTTTAGAGGTTACGGTTTAGAGGTTGCGGTTTAGAGGTTACGTTACATCTAGAGGCTACGGTACATCAAGATTAAATCCTTGGAGGAAATGACATGACATGCAAAGCAATTGTGCTCGCTGCCGGCAAAGGGAAGCGGCTGCGGGCAGGGGAAGACGACAGGGTTCCAAAAGTTATGAAGCCTGCCTGCGGACACCCGCTAATTGCCTACGTATTACGGGCGATTCAGTGGGTTGAGCCCGACGACAGAATATTAGTTGTCGGATACAGCAAGGAGCAGGTTATAGAATATTGCCGCGACATGTGCCGGTTCGTCGTGCAGAAGGAGCAGTTAGGTACAGGAAACGCCGTTGATGTATGTAGAGAAGAGCTTAAGGATTATGACGGTGCGGTTTTGGTATGTGCAGGGGATATGCCCCTTGTAACTGAAAAGACATATAGAGACCTTGTTTCGGTCCACCTGAGAGAGCAGAGTGACTGCACCATACTCTCGGCAGAGTCAAAAAATCCTGCCGGTTATGGTAGGATCCTACGAGGCGCAGACTCCTCATTTGAGGCGATTGTTGAGGAGCGGGACTGCACACCTGAGCAGAGGGGGATAACCGAGATAAACTCGAGCATATATGTCTTCGACTCAAAAAAGCTGTTTTCAGCCCTGCTCGATGTTACTGCCGACAACGCACAGAATGAGCACTATCTGACTGATGTTCCCGGCATAATGAAAAGCCGCGGCCAAAAGGTCTCGATACACAAGATCAACGATGACTGGCAGCTACTTGGCATAAACACAATTGAACAGCTGTCTGAAGCAGAAGGCTTGATCCGAGAAAAAGGGCTTTCATTAAAATAATTACTATCGCCTTACTAGAATATTTATTATCGCCTTAGAGAGTTTATCAGCTAAGAGAAAAGAGGAGAATTATGTTCAAATTCAACCATTTTAATTTCAACGTAGTCGACCTAGAGAAAAGTATAAAATTCTACAAGGAGGCCCTCGGCTTTGAGCCTGTCCGCGAAATAAACGGCGAAGGCTTCAAGCTGGTGTTCCTTGGCGACGGTACTCAAAACTTCCAGCTTGAGCTCACATGGCTCGAGGACCATCCGCAGCCCTACGACCTTGGAGAGGTTGAGTTCCATCTGGCCGTCACGGCGGACGACATGGAAGCAGCTCGTAAGAAGCACGAAGAGATGGGTTGCATTTGCTATGTAAACGATAGAATGGGTATCTACTTCATTGAGGATCCCGATGGCTATTGGATCGAAATCGTTCCAAAGAGATAGGACCTATCCATAGTTTGGGACAGGTCCACTGTAAGTTTGATTTAGTCGGTCCTTAGGTATCCTAAGTGCTACATTTCAATTCTTTTGTATTTATAGTCCGCAAACCTGGCGAGAGCAAATGTCGATACTAGTGCTACTCCGCCTATAAACACGAACACGAGAAATATTGCAAGTTGCTCAGCAAGTCTGTTTATTAAAAACACAGATACAACTACGAATATAAATCCAAGCGCAACTGAAGCGAACATACCCAGGACTACGTTCAGGTTTTGTTTAATTGCCTCGGTTTCGCTTGACCACTTAAGCTTTGGCCGTGCTATGTCGATAATCATACTCGTTGAAGTTAGCGGAATGGCTCCCATAAGTGCACAGATAAATGCAGGAATCAGACTAGTAATTGTACCTGGAAGCATTATTAGTGCCGGGATCAAACACAGTACAATAGTTACGGCTGAGATGCACCAAGTGAATAACAGCTTACCGTATACCTGTATCCTATAGGGTACAGGTATTACTTTGCTCAACCAGAAATGCTCACCCTCACGTGATAGTACGGTACTAGCCGCAGCGTTCATTGTACACACGACAAGCCCGACACCAAACGCCCCGACAAAAAGCATAGACGGAGGAAGTGAGGACATGAGCTCATCAATAGCCGTCAAATCAGGATCGGTTGAGGACATCATTGGGAAAATAAATATCATTACCGGGAATAGCACAACGCCTATAAGTGAGTTTAGAGCGTATACCGGTGAGCGCAAAATGAGCTTAAACTCGCGAATACAGATTGCAATGATTGGAGAGCGTGACTTCTTTTTTAACTTATTGAAGTGCACCTTTTTACCTTTTTTCGCGGTCTCGAGCTGGGCCAGAGCTCCAGAAAGATATATTTTTGACCCAATAAAGCATGTTAAGGCGAACGCGGCCAATGAACTCGCCAGATACAGTGCCCAGTTTATGAGGGAGTCTACTCCCGATAGAGTTACTGCGTTAACAGCCCAAAGAGCAGGAGGGAAAGACCTTCCTATCACCTTAACAAAGCTGCCAGCTTCCATGATAAGGGCGATTATGGCATCCTGCGACATTGTTGAGATTTTGGACATGAGGAACTGTTGACCGACAAGGTATCCGATGACGAGCAGAAAGCCCCCAACTACCGCAAAGAGATCACGGCGTTTTGATAGTCCGCTGAATCGCATTAAGACTAGAGAAATCAGCGTGGATAATATCAGTGGGAGCATGGGCAGTAATAGCATGGCGATGGTGGCCTTGATGTAGTACAGAACACCACCGGACGTGAAAATGCCATATACGATTATTGCAGGTAATACGGCTCCAATCAAGACAGCGAGCTCGTAAAGATATACGATAAAGAACTTGGATGCGAAAACTGCACCCTGCTTAAGGGGAAGTGAAGCGAGAAACGAGATATCCTTGGATTGGAAAAGCACACCCAAGACCCCGACAACCCCAAAGATCAGGACGACGAGCATCCCAGCAATAAAAATCGAGAGAAGCCCCACGTCGAGCATGTTTGCCTGGTGCAGAGTCGCGAACAGTCCGTGTAAAACAAATGCCCAAGAAAACAGTAAAGACCCTAATGATAGGACGATTACCAAACCCAGCCCGAAGTTCTTCCACCGCTCTTTACGGGATGATGCTTTTTGACTGAACCGGGCACGGAGTTGAATCCGGAAGACCTTTAAGAAATCCGACATTACTACTCCTCGCTTTCTGTCAGCTCAAAGAATATCTTCTCGAGTGTCTCATTTGCTTTAGGACCGCGCAACTCATCTAGCGTACCCACGGCGATGAGCTTTCCGTGTTGGATGATTCCTATGCGATCGCACAGCCGCTCTGCAACTTCTAATACATGTGTGGAAAAGAAGACAGTGTTGCCTGCACTACAATGTTTGTGCATCTCTTCCTTCAGAAGCATAGAGGATTTGGGATCGAGTCCGGTAAGCGGCTCATCAAGTATCCAAAGGGGCGGGTGGTGGAGCAGTGCGGCGGTGACCATAAGCTTTTGCTTCATGCCGTGTGAGTAGGTCTTGATTCTTTCCCCTGCGGCGTCGGCAATACTGAACATCTCCAGGTACTTCTCCATACGCTCGTTTCGAACATCAGGGTCGACCTCATATACATCTGCAATAAAGTTGAGATATTCTATGCCGGAGAGGCGCTCGTAGGTTTCGTGGTTATCAGGCACATAGCCTATGGCCCTTTTTGCAGCTATTGGATTTTCGTTGATGTCGTAGCCGTCTATCAGAATGTTTCCGCTGTCCGGAGGAAGAATACCGCAAATCATCTTGATTGTTGTTGTTTTGCCGGCGCCGTTGGGTCCGATAAACCCAAAGATCTCTCCTCTCTCTACGTTTAGATTTAGGTTGTCAACGGCCTTAACATTGCCTTTCGAATAGCTTTTTGATACGTTTTTTATCTTAAGCATATGTCTCCCCCTCATTTGATTCGCTCTTTCCTGGGTATTTGCTTAGCAACATTACTTGAAAAATAATATCTTCCCAATTTATTATACATTGTAGGAATAATATGTCAAACAAAAAATCAGAAATACTTGCAAAGTACTGAAAAGGGTGTATAATACACTAAAGAGCTAAAGTGAAGAAGTGAGACAGGTGCATGCAGGATGCCTATTTGGAGGAGTTTGAATGAGTAGATTCTGGAATACAAAGACTCGGCAGATTGAGCCGTATGTAGCGGGAGAGCAGCCCGGAAACCCGTCCGAGTGGATAAAGCTAAATACAAATGAGAACCCGTATCCACCGTCGCCAGCTGTAACCGAAGCTATTATGAATGAGTTGTATGCGGGTACAGATATGGACTCTGAAAAGGTGGGCAATAGGGTTCTGAAAGTGAGCAATACAGTTTTACGTGAAGTGGGAGATGTATTGCGGTTTTATCCCAACCCCGACGCCGATGATTTTCTGGAAGCGATATGTGAGAGATTTAGCTTGCGGAGGGAGCAAGTATTTGCAGGTAACGGATCGGATGAAATCTTAGCCTTCAGCTTTATCGCGTTTTGGGATAGAGACAGGCCAGTAATGGCACCGGCTGTGTCATACAGCTTTTACCCTGTCTACGCAGACATCTTTGATATACCTCTAAAGCGGGTTCCTATGACGAACGGCCTTGAGGTTGATGTGGACGGGATTATCAGTGGAGATGGAGGGGTTGTAATAGCAAACCCGAATGCGCCGACCTCAGTTGCGCTGACTCTTCACGACATTAGGAGGATTCTCGATTCACGCCGCAATGAGGTTGTGTTGGTCGACGAAGCATATATTGACTATGGAGGAGAAAGTGCTATCACATTATTGCCAGAGTATGAAAACCTTCTGGTAGTACGCACTTTGTCGAAGTCATACAGTCTTGCAGGCATGAGGGTCGGATTTGCAGCCGGATCCCCGGAATTGATTGAGGGACTTAGGCGGGTAAGGGATTCGTTTAACTCGTATCCACTCGACAGGTTGGCGATTGCCGCGGGAGCAGCCGCTATTCGGGACATCGATTACTTTGAGGAGTCAAGGGAGATGGTGTTGAGCACGCGCGCCAGAACAGCGGCAGAACTCTGCTCACTCGGCTTTAGGATGCCCGACTCATCAACCAACTTTCTCTTTGTTACACATCCGGATCATGCCGCGAAAGATATTTTTATGCATCTCAGAGAAAGAAAGATGCTGGTGCGTTATTTTAATAAGCCGGATATTGATAATTATCTACGCATTACAATAGGAACCGACAAAGAAATGGATCTTCTAGTATCGGCATTAAAGGAAATTCTAGCTGAGGAATGAGGTGATTTCCTCAACAGAGAAGTCGTGCAGTGCCATATTTACGGCATAGCCCAGTAGTTTCGATATATCTTGAATTTTCTTATCCACATCCTTTGGAGCGACATGCAGATTACCTCGAATTTTATCTAGCGCTTCGGGCTCGGGAGTTCCTCCGGACTGTTCGACTATGTCGTATGCTAGGGTTGCCGCATCCACCACCGTTGGGATTCCAGCCGCAATCACAGGTATGTGTAGCGTTTCGCTATTTATTGCAGCCCTGGAGTTACCCACTCCGGAACCCGGTATAATTCCGGTATCAGAAAACTGTATCGTGCTGCAGAGCCGGGACACACTGCGGCTTACCAGCGCATCTACTACTATAATAATGTCAGGATTTACGTTTGAGCAGACCCCGCGAATTATGTCGAGGCTCTCCATTCCTGTAATACCCAGCACACCGGGTGCGAGTGCGGAGACAGGGCGATATGACCCGAAGTATTCCGGTATTTTCTCCACAAGGTGACGTGTAACCATAATGTTCTCAACAGTGCGAGGTCCTACAGCATCGGGAGTTATGTGCCAGTTTCCAAGTCCAATAACCATAACCGATGTAGTGTCGCCAGCCTGTTGTTTTTCTAATAACTCCTTTATGATATTCGCCGCGGATTCTACCATCGACGGAAATTCATCAGGTATATGGTTGGGGTCGAATTCTAGCGTCACGTATTTGCCAACAGGTTTTCCAATCGCGTGCTCTCCGTTCTCGTCGAGGATATCAACAACCGTAATACCTGCACCTTTCTCGGTATATTCGCGCACGATGACTCCTTCAATCTCAGTTTTATCCTCAACCTGTTCGCCGGCAAGTTTCCATGATTCAACTGCCAAGTCTGTTCTTATTGAAAACATAAAGTCACTCCTCTCTTCAACATAATTACTATCATTCTCAAATAAATAAGAAATTATAGTTGATTTCGGGAAAATGTGATGCTATAATATATGTCTGTCCGACATTCGGATTTTTTATCCGAATAAGGCAAGAACTATTGTTGGAGGAGGTGGACATATTGGCAAATGTTAAGTCTGCCAAAAAGCGAATAAAAGTTGGTGCTACAAAACGCATCCAAAACCAGATGATAAAGTCTGCCATGAAGACAGCAGTTAAGAAGGTAAAGATTGCAGTAGAGGCCGGCGATTATGAGCTTGCCAGCAATTTGTTCTCTGATGCTGCTTCACAAATCGATAAGGCCGCAAAAGCAGGTGTAATCCATAAGAATACCGCTGCAAACAAGAAATCGGGTCTTGCCCGTCAGATCAACGGCCTAGCGTCATAAATTCTTTTATTCGCAAACAAACTCCCATGTCTTGTGCATGGGGGTTTTTTCATATCCCAAATACTTAAATGCAAGTCAAATAAGCAGAAAACACGTCTCAGCGCTTATGACCAGCCTTCCGGAAGCCCGAAACTGACATACTCAGCAAATATATATTATGAATTTGCAATATTATCCTAAAGATTTTGAAGCTTTGTCCGAAATAACTATATAGACCCTTTTTAACATGATAATTAGTAAGATAAAAAAGCTACTTAGCACTCGCACTAAACATCAAATAGACTATGCCATTTTGGCAAGCATTGAGAAGGGAGCCGTGTGGCGATGAGGATATTGGAAAAAGCTTTCGGTAAGAAACAGGAGAAACAGAATAATAAGGCAAAGCAAGATGCCGGTAAGGGAAACGGAAAGGACACAGGGGTAGACAAAAAGATGAAAAAGAGGTCTGATCCATCCCGTAGGAGTGTCGTTACGCTGGGAGGAAAAATCGTCACGGCAATCGTTGCATGTGTTCTCGTGGTTGGAGTTTCGCTAGGTGTAATATCCGGGTTCTCAATTTCGAGAAGCACAAAGAATGCACTTAGTATGAACATGGAAGATGCTGCAGTAATCGCTGCCAGTGTTATTTATGGTGAGATAAATGACAGAGTTATCAATATGGAGTACTTGTCGGACGAGGTAAACACAATTGCGAGTAAAGATCTTAAGCGCCTCAAAATCGATATTATGCTCGATGAACAGGGCTTCGTAGAGTTAGGTATGGCAGACGAAACCGGGCTACTTGCCGGCAGGGATGAGACAAGGAACGTGTCGGGGGAAGAATTCTTTATCGTGTGCCAAGAGACACTGGAGCCTTACATAAGCGATATCACAATAGCAGGAGGCAACAGAGCTCTATTAACAATAGCGGTACCATATATTGAAGACGGCACTTTTAAAGGAGTGTTCTATTCGGTTCAGGACGCAGACTTTATTAACGAAGCGCTGGCAGTACTGCGTATGGGGCAAAAGGGAAACGCCTATGTTATCAACAGAACCGGACAAATTGTAGCTCATGAGGATAGGAGCTTTGTATATTCGCAGCTAAACCCGATCATGGAAGCTGAAATCGATTCGTCATGGAAAGATGTAGCCGAAATGACAGACAAAGTTATACAAGGAGATTTCAGCGCTACGTATTATGGGTACAACGGTGAAAACAAAGTCGCTGCAGCGGCGTCCATATGGAAAACAAACGGCTGGTATCTGATCCTCACGGCTGATAGTGATGAATACACGGTAATGCTTAACTCATCCATTCGGACTATCGTATATGTAGTAGTAGGACTAATGCTTGGAGCTATAGTCGTTGCATTACTTCTTTCTCGCGGAATATCCAGACCTGTTAAGAAACTTGAGGGTGCTGTCCGGCAGATGGCAGATGGCGACTTAAGTGTTAGCATTACAAGCAGGGGAACCGATGAAGTCGCCCAGCTTGCAAAATCAACTCGTGAGATGCAGGCAAACCTTCTGCTTTACGTAAGTGAGATTAGACGCTGTTTATCAGCGCTTACAAATGGAGACTTAACAGTTGCCGTTGAGGCAGAGTTTAAGGGCGATTTCAATGAAATACGTGATTCCCTTGAAACAATTATTGACTCCCTAAATAGTTCGATATCGGAGGTCAAGGAATCCGCTGAGCAAATAGCAGCTAGCGCTGACCAGGTTGCTGCAGGTGCTCAGACTCTTGCTACCGGAACTGCCGAGCAGGCCTCAACCATAGAAGAGATCTCCGCGATGGTACAGGAAATTGAGACCGAAGCGAATAACTCAGCAAAAAATACCGTAGAGGCTGAGGAGAAGACCAGAGCTGCCGTCAGCGAGATAGAATTATGCAGTCAGGACATGCAGTCCCTGTCTGACGCGATGGACGATATCTCCCGGGCTACAAGTGACATCAGCAAGATAATCAAGACCATTGAGGATATCGCTTTCCAAACAAATATTCTTGCACTGAACGCGGCAGTAGAAGCTGCAAGGGCAGGCGAGGCAGGCAAGGGGTTCTCGGTTGTTGCGGACGAAGTTCGGAACCTCGCATCCAAGAGTGCTGAAGCTGCTAAAAATACAACCGATCTTATAGATGACACGGTAAATGCAGTTGTTAACGGTACTACAATTACTGAGAAGACAGCACTATCGCTTAACAGAGCTGTAGAGCATGTCAAGGGTATGGACGAGATAATGAGACAGATTAGGATTGCCAGCGATGAGCAGGCACTGTCTGTTGAGCAGGTAAATACCGGAGTGGAGCAGATATCTGCCGTTGTTCAGACTAACTCTGCAACAGCTGAAGAAAGTGCTGCATCTAGTGAAGAGATGATGTCCTACGCCCAAGTACTGATGAAACTCACAGAGCATTTCAAGATCCGCTCAAATTAACGAAATACGAGGTGCAAATAACTATAGGCCGTGGCTCTTGAAGTCACGGCCTATTTTTAACAAAAACTTCTCTGTTATCAGCGCTATTACAGTCTTTGCAAGACTTTTGCAGTATGATATAATTGTTTTATGTAAATCACTATAGGTGCTGAAAGAGTTAACGGTCCGACTTGATTAATAATGACAACGTTTAATAACCCTTTTGGGAGGAATAATTTGCATAACATAAATAATATTCGTAATTTCTCGATTATTGCCCATATCGATCACGGAAAATCGACATTGGCCGACAGGTTGATTGAGCTGTGCGGCGGAGTGGGTAAACGCGATATGGAGACCCGTATTCTTGACAGTATGGATCTTGAACGCGAGCGGGGCATTACCATTAAAGCGCGCGCAATCAAATTGAATTATAGGGCGTCCGACGGTGAGGACTATGTTCTCAACCTAATTGACACACCGGGGCACGTCGACTTCAACTATGAGGTGAGTCGTTCACTTGCAGCATGCGAAGGAGCACTACTTGTAGTAGATGCAGCTCAGGGAATTGAAGCACAGACGCTGGCAAACACTTATCTCGCAATCGATGCGGGTCTTGAGGTTCTGCCTGTAATCAATAAAATAGACCTGCCATCGGCAGACCCCGAAAGGACGGTCCATGAGATTGAGGACATAATCGGGATACCTGCTGAAGATGCGCCGAGAATATCAGCTAAGAACGGCGTGAACGTGGAGAGTGTCCTTGAGTACATCGTAGAGAACGTGCCTGCGCCTGTGGGGGATGCCGATGCCCCGCTGAAAGCGTTGATATTCGACAGCCAATATGACCAATACAAGGGTGTCATTGTGTATGTAAGAGTGCTCGAAGGCGTACTCCGTACAGATGACCTCGTTCGCATGATGGCGACAGGAGCTGAGTACGAAATCGTAGAAGTTGGATATCTCAGGCCAATCGGTATGGAGAAGTGTGAAGAGCTCCTTCCAGGCGAAGTCGGCTACTTTACCGCATCTATTAAAAACGTCAGGGACACGCGTGTTGGAGATACAGTAACACAAGTCGAAAGACCTACTCAGAAGGCGCTACCCGGCTACCGTAGGGTTCAGCCGATGGTCTTCTCTGGAGTGTATCCCTCTGATGGTGCAAAATACCCCGATCTCCGTGAAGCGCTTGAGAAGCTACAGTTGAATGATGCGTCACTAACGTACGAGGCAGAGAGCTCTGTCGCACTCGGGTACGGATTCCGTTGTGGATTCCTTGGACTTCTCCACATGGAGGTAGTTCAGGAGCGCCTTGAGAGGGAGTTCAACCTGGACCTCATTACGACCGCACCAAGTGTTATATATAAAGTTAAGTATACAGACGGCCGCGAGGAGAAGATTGACAATCCGTTAAACTTCCCTGACCCCACATTGATAGAGTACGCAGAGGAGCCGTTTGTCGCGGCAAACATAATAGTGCCCTCTGAGTATACTGGCAATATCATGGATCTCTGTCAGGGGCGCCGCGGTATCTTCAAGGACATGAAATATATCGATACCAACCGGGTTGAACTCCACTATGAACTCCCCCTAAATGAGATAATCTACGATTTCTTCGATGCGCTAAAGTCGCGTACAAGAGGCTATGCCTCCCTCGACTACGAGCTGAAGGACTACCGTCAAAGCGATCTTGTCAAGCTCGACGTCCTTCTTAACGGTGAAGAGGTCGACGCACTCAGCTTCATCGTGCACAAGGAAAACGCATATGCCCGTGCACGTCGCATAACCGAAAAGCTGAAAGAACACATTCCGCGCCAGATGTTCGAAGTCCCAATCCAGGCGGCTATCGGCTCAAAGATTATTGCACGTGAGACAGTCAGGGCATTGAGGAAAGACGTTCTTGCAAAATGCTACGGTGGAGATATAACAAGGAAAAAGAAACTGCTCGAAAAGCAGAAGGAAGGCAAGAAGCGGATGCGGTCGCTCGGAAGCGTCGAGGTTCCGCAGGAGGCTTTCATGGCAGTGCTAAAGCTCGATGAGTAGCCTTGAATACCATTTTCGGATAGGGGTTCAGAATGAACAGAAGAGACAGGAAGAGGATAAACAAGGAGCCCCGGGCTAAGCGGAGAGTGACTGATGACCGCCTAGAGCCTCTCCCGGGGATATACATACACATACCGTTTTGTCGAAAGAAATGTGACTACTGCGATTTCTATTCTGTTATACCAGCCAGCGATTTACAACAGAGGTACACAGAGGCTCTGCTTACGCACCTGAGAGAGACTTCGCAATTTGTCCATTCCCCAGTTGAGACTGTCTACATTGGGGGAGGCACCCCCGCAATGCTGGGAGAGAAGAACCTTGTAACCCTCTTGAAGGAAGTGCAGAGGCTTTACGCGATCACAAGCAGCCCTGAAATAACTGTTGAGTTGAATCCTGAATCTACTAGCTTTAAGCTCTTAAGCTCATTAAAAAAAGCCGGATGTACTCGGCTCTCAATAGGAGTACAGTCCGCAGTAGATGATGAGCTAAAGAAACTGGGGCGTCTGCACACCTTTGATGAGGCAAAAAGCGCTGTGGAGCTTTGCAGGAAAGCAGGGTTTGACAACATCAGCGTTGATCTGATGTACGGCATCGAGGGGCAGACACCTGAAAGCTTCAGGTATAGTCTTCAGGAAGTCATAAACCTTGACCCGGAGCATGTATCCTGTTATGGGCTTAAGGTGGAGCAAGGCACGCCACTTTGGGACCGCAGAGAGACAGCGGACCTTCCTGATGACGACGCACAGGCGGATTTCTATGAGACAGCGTGCACTATGCTTCGTCAAGCAGGTTATCAGCATTATGAAATATCCAACTTTGCAAAGCCCGGTTATGCGTCGCAGCACAACCTGAAGTACTGGCGGCTTGAGCCATACTTGGGATTCGGACCCGGAGCCCATTCTGATTTTGCGGGGAGGAGGTACTCGATAGTCTCATCTCTTGATGCATATATTGAAGGAATTGAAAACGACGGTGAGGTTATTGAGGAGATGGAGGAGATCCTGCCGCAACAACGCGCAGCAGAGTACGTTATGTTGCGTCTACGCCTGGCGGAGGGATTTGACCCTTCTGAGTTCTTGCGTCAATTTATGATATGGCCCGATTCAATAGAAGATAAGCTGAGAGAATACGAAAAGAGCGGACACGCGAAGGTAGACGGACGTTGGTCGCTGACAGAAAAGGGGTTCCTAATATCTAACACGATCATCTCTTCTTTGCTTGAATATATTTAGGAGAGACCCTGAACACACATAAGAGCCAGGTTACACGGAAAGTGGGGTGTGCGTTTTGAAGAGGAAAGAGCTGCGGAATGGCTGCATTCGTATGGTTGTTGCCGCTGTGTTGATATCTATGCCAATAATCCTCCGTAGACTCTTGCCACCCAAATGGATATCAAGTGCTTTTAAGCCCGTATCCCGCTACATATCTAGAGTGCTATCAAAGATATCAGGTATTTTCCGGTTCTCAATTGCTGAAATACTGCTATATCTAGTAGTCGCTTCGGTACTATTCTACATAGTATTTACAGTAATCAGGATAATCCGAAAAAAGGACCCACCTATATACATACTTCGCTGTTTGTCGAGAGTAGTCCTCGGACTATGCTCGCTTGTGTTCTTGTTTAACACTCTTTGGGGATTCAACTATTACTCCCTGTCTCTCGCCAGCGAGTTGAAAATGGATATAGGACGCTATTCCGTTGAAACACTTCGCCTAGCGACTGAGAGTTTCGTCGTGGAGCTAAACGCAATATCGTCAGAGATCCCAAGGTTTCACAACGGGGTAAGCAAGTTTGAATCGTTTGATGAACTGGCAGACAAGGCTATTGAGGGCTGGACCAATTTAGCGAAGTCTAATGCCGCGTTTAGCAGCGTTAGGGTAGCTAAGCCCAAGCGCCTTTCGTCGGTTGCAAGCGAACTGATGTCCCGAGCTGGCATTACAGGGATCTACATACCATTTACCGGAGAGGCAAATGTAAATGTCGGCATACCCGACTCATCACTCCCGTTCACGATGTCCCATGAGCTCGCCCATTCTGCCGGTGTGGCTCCAGAAAATGAGGCAAACTTCGCTGCATTCCTTGCCTGCCGAGAAAGCCCTCACGCAGAGTTCAGATACTCGGGCTATCTCAGCGCATTCGTATACAGCTACAATGCACTTTACAGGGAGGACCCGGAAGGAGCATACGAACTGATGTTTAGTCTGAACAGGGAGGTTCTGGCGGATCTGCAGTATCGCTCAGAATATTGGAGGAGATATTCAGGAGAGATGCGTAAGGTCGCAACAAAGGTAAATAACACATATCTAGTCGCCATGAAACAGACGGACGGTGTGAAGAGCTACGGAATGGTAGTGGATCTTCTCATTGCCGACTTCCTGGCCCGAAACACACCATGATACGAAGTTGAAACTACTGAAACATTAAGATTTAATAAACATTTAATATTTTTTATATATTGTATTAACATATTAAGAATATCATTAATCATGCAAGAAGTGATAGCAGTTTTCATCTTTTCCCTCCTTTGAGGCGGCAGTAGTCGCCTCATTTTTCTTGCGCAAATAAAGGGATGTTTGTGGGAAAATGGGTGTTGAGGAAGAAATAGGTCGATTATTGGAGAGAAATCAACAAAATTACCATATTTATCAACGGGCATAGATATACAAGAAAATGAATATATCACATATGAAACTTGTCTACTATTTCCTGAAACATAATCTGGTTAAGGCTCAAAAACCCTTCCATAAATATCACTCACAAGAGATACCAAAAAGCCCTCTCAGGAACGACTCCTACTAGGTGTTCTTGTCCTTGAGAGGGCTAATTAGTTTGTGTATTTGTTAGCGGTTATGCGTAGTAGCTGGCATTACCCACCGAAGGTTGCTAACAGGAATCCTGCTGCGACTGCTGAGCCAATGACACCAGCAACGTTTGGACCCATAGCATGCATTAGCAGGAAGTTTGAAGGATTAGCTTTCTGACCTTCGACCTGGCTAACACGTGCTGCCATAGGTACAGCGGATACGCCTGCTGAACCGATTAACGGGTTTATCTTACCTTTTGTGACGACATACATGAGTCTACCAAGTAACAGGCCACCAACAGTGCTAAATGCGAAGGCAAGCAGGCCGAGTAAGATTATCTTTATCGTCTCAATTGAGAGGAAGCTGCTTGCCACAGTAGTAGCTCCGACACTGATTGAAAGGAAAATCGTAACGATGTTCATCAGTGCATTCTGTGCTGTGTCCGAGAGGCGTTCAGTTACGCCGCACTCACGAAGGAGGTTTCCAAGCATCAACATACCAATCAGCGGAGCGACGGAAGGCAGTAGCAAGATGCAAAATGCTGTAACGATTATTGGGAAAACAATCTTTTCAGTCTTTGATACTTCACGTAGCTGATCCATCTTTGTCTCACGCTGCTTTTTGGTTGTAAGTGCACGCATCAACGGTGGTTGAATCATTGGAATCAATGCCATATAAGAATAAGCTGCAATGGCAATCGGACCTAGAAGATGGGG
The DNA here is from genome assembly GCA_012520195.1 of Clostridiales bacterium. GTDB lineage: Bacteria > Bacillota > Clostridia > Oscillospirales > JAAYOS01 > JAAYOS01. The sequence goes on from JAAYOS010000074.1 coordinate 33,907, forward strand.
TGCCAGCTGTCCTGTAATGAATATGGCAGTTGGACCGTCAGCGCCACCAATAATTCCAATTGAAGCGGCTTCCTGTACGTTGAAGCCCAGTGTAATAGCAAGGATAAAAGCACAGTATATTCCAAGCTGAGCCGCAGCGCCCAGTAGCAGGGACTTGGCATTGGCTAGGAGTGGACCAAAATCTGTCATGGCCCCAACGCCTAGGAATATCAGAGAAGGATAGACTCCTGTCTTTATGCCTATATATAGTATGTCGAGCAGACCGCCTTCTTTCAGGACACGTGCATAATCGACGTCGCCCTGCCAGAGATTGGAGTGGAACATACCAGATCCCGGAAGGTTAGTGAGCAACATTCCAAATGCAATACCAACTAGTAGAAGGGGCTCAAACTTCTTGACTATACCCAAATAAAGCAGAAGGAAAGCAAGCCCTATCATAAGGAGCTGGCGCCAGTCTCCGCTTAAGAGGAAGAAGCCGGACTGTTCCCATAGATTTTGTAGTATCTGACCAATGGAACTCATCTGTTATCTCCCCCCTATCCTAAAACTACTAGAGGAGCACCTGTATCGACTGACGCACCCTGTGTCGTAATAATCTGAGCGATTACGCCATCTCTGGGAGCGACAATTTCATTCTCCATCTTCATGGCTTCTAGTATTAACAGAACCTGCCCCTTTTTTACGGCTTGGCCCTGGGTTACCTTGACGCCTAGAATTGTTCCCGGCATTGGTGAGGCAATAACTTCTCCGTCGACGGGTGCTGCAGGGGCTGCAACCGGAGCCTGGGCGACAGGTGCAGGAGCCGGTGCTGGTGTTGCAACTGGGGCAGGAGCAGGAACCGCAACCGGTGCAGGTGCCGCTACTGGAGCAGGAACTGCTACAGCAGACGGGTTTCCGAATATAACAAGCGGAGTGCCTGTATCGACTGAGGCGCCTTGAGCTACTGGAATTGCACCAATAGTACCGTCAACTGGAGCGACAATTTCGTTTTCCATCTTCATGGCCTCAAGAATCAAGAGGATCTGTCCTTTTTTGACAGTTTGTCCCGGGGAGACCTTTATGCTTAGAATAGTTCCAGGCATGGGAGAAGCGACAACTTCTCCATCGGCATGTGTAGGTGCCGCTGGTGCAGCAACTGGTGTAGGAGCAGCAGTAACTGGCGCAGCAGGAGCTGGAGCTGCTACTGGAACTGGAGCTGTAACAGGGGCGGGAGCAGGAGCGTAAGCTGCGTATTCGTCAACGAGGATAGCCTCTCCCTTTTCGACCTCCACCTCGTATGTTTTTCCGTTCAAAGTCACTTTATATTTCATAGATCAAAATCCTTTCATTCGTCCCCGCGGTTCTATGCACGGTGGGACATAGTGAGTATGTGTGTGCAAGGTCGGGGCAACTAATCCAATCGTTTGATCGATTTGAAACGCAGTTGGTTGAGCGGCGTTTTGAGATGGTCGGCGACAATGGCCATGACCATAGCGGCCTGTTTGTCCGGTACATTGTATAGTTTGATTTCGCCCGCAGAGCCGGGTGCAACGCCGTTATTAGCAGTTGATTGTTGACTCGTCTGCATAGATTCAACTTGTACGGGTTCGGATATCGCCGGTTGATTGCTGTCTGAACCTTCGTTTACCCTATTATTGTTGCCTGCAACTTTCGACAAAAGGAATATAACAAACATCAACACAATAAGTCCTACGAATACAACGAGCATTCCCAAAAGAGAAAGACCGGCAGCTTCTGGTATTGTAATAGTCGCTAAAGCGGTAGTAAGCATTTATTATCCCTCCTACGCTTCAACTATGGTATAGGTTGCCCTGTTTTCTTCCTCTTCGGTACGTTTCTTGAGGAAGTTTTCCGCCACTGTTGGGAATAGTGCGTAGCTGAGTACATCTTCGTCAGTCTTAGCGTATTCGCCAATTTCCTTCTTAAAATTCTCAAACTGGGGTTCGAGAGTGTCGGCAAACCTTGTTGTAATACGTTTCTCGTCACCGAGTACGATTTTTACGATTTCGGGATCGATTTCTCCTGGAGGGGTTCCATATTCGCCGCGGACATAGGCGCGAACTTCGTTGGAGATGTTCTTATAGCGCTCTCCAGTAATGACGTTGCTAACTGCCTGCACGCCGACCATCTGGCTCATAGGAGTGACCAGCGGTGGATAACCGAACTCGGCACGTACCTTTGGAGTCTCCTCTAATACCTCGTCGAGACGGTCGATAGATTTCTGAGCTTTAAGCTGAGCGATAAGGTTGGAAAGCATTCCACCAGGGATCTGATAGGTGAGAGCGTCTGTCTGGACTCCCATTACATAAGGATCGAGAAGACCGGTCTCGATATAGTTATCCTTGATAGGCTTGTAGTAATCGTTAATCTCCTTGAGTACATCATCGTTCAGGTCAACCTCGTAACCAAGCTGGCGCAGTGAGTAAGCCATTGATTCGGTTGAGTACTGTGATGTTCCGCCGGACATACTGGAAATAGATGTATCAATAATGTCGGCACCGGCTTTAACTGCTTTGAGCAGAGTAAGCGGAGCAAGTCCGGTAGTGGAGTGTGTGTGGAGGTCGATTGGAACCTTGACGGTCTCCTTCAGTGCCTTAACTAGGTCATATGCCTCCTGAGGACCCATGATGCCGGCCATATCCTTAATACAAATTGAGGAAGCACCCATATCCTCCATCTGCTTACCAAGTTTTGCGTATGCTTCGATGGTATGGACTGGAGATGTGGTATAGGATATTGCCAACTGTGGCTCGCCACCGCGCTTTATGGTTTCTTCAACCGCAACCTCGACGTTACGAAGGTCATTAAGTGCGTCAAAGATCCGCATAACGTCTATGCCGTTCTCGATGGATTTAGCGACGAACAGACGAACAATATCATCGGGATAGTGCTTGTAGCCAAGTAGGTTCTGCCCACGAAGGAGCATCATCAGTTTTGTGTTCTTAACATTCTTACGAATGTTGCGCAGTCTGTCCCACGGATCTTCGTTCAGGTAGCGGAGACAAGAATCGAACGTTGCGCCTCCCCAGCATTCAAGAGCGTAGTAGCCTGCTTTGTCCATGGCCTGCAGAATATCCTTAAACACACTGTAGGGCATCCTTGTGGCCAGCAAAGACTGTTGTGCATCACGTAGCACAGTCTCTGTAAATCTTACTTTCATAAAGTCCTCCTTCAGGTTAATAAAAACTTCAATAATTCAAAGCAGCGTGGCCTAGATTAATACCGATATTTTCCGAGGTTCTTCTTGACGCCATTCTGCCCCATTATTAATATCATCCACATTACATGATAACATATAGCGAGCCAAATGAAAAGTACGCAGAATAAATAAAATATCGAAAAGTCATGAAGAATAATAGGGATATTTGTGCAGAAGGGGAAAATACATATAATATATAATATAAAGAGAGTGAAATTCCTGCTATCATCATACGGTGTATAATTATCCTTGACACTTGGTTAAACAGTAATATATAATCTAGTTTGCGTCACTCTGCGATAATTATCATTAGGGTTTGGATAAGCAGGTTTCGCAACGGTGTTAAGGAGGTGTTACAGATGCCGAAACGTACCTATCAGCCAAAGAAGCGCCAGCGTTCGCGTGAGCACGGATTTCGCAAGAGAATGCGGACTTCGAACGGACGTAAAATCTTGAAAGCTCGTCGCGCAAAGAGAAGAGCACGCCTGACCCATTAAGGAGGCGTCATGGTATTTACTGAATCCCTTAAGGAGAACTATCAGTTCAAAAGACTATACCGGCGGGGGAAGAGTGAAGCGGGCCTCTATGTCGCGGTATACTGTCTAAGAAATGGTATGAACATCAATAGGCTGGGAATTACGACCGGCGGCAAGCTGGGAAAGGCGGTTGTCAGAAACCGGATAAGACGACGAATAAAGGAAGCATACCGGCTCTCTGAGGAACGTATGAGACGCGGATATGACATTGTGGTTGTAGCCCGGAACCGCTCGGCAACAACCGATTATCACCATATTGAGTCGGACTTGCTGTACTGCCTGCAAAAGCTTGGATTACTGTGTGAAATGAAATGAAATGGTTACTGATCAAGCTGATTAAGTTTTACAGAAGATGCATTTCACCCTTGACACCGCCCTCCTGTCGTTTCATACCTACTTGTTCTGAGTACGCCCTTCAGGCCGTCGAGAAGTATGGTGCACTAAAGGGCACTTGGCTTGCTTTGCGGAGGTTATTAAAATGCCACCCCTTTCACAGAGGGGGTTATGACCCGCTTCAATAGTATGCTCAAGTAGTATGCTACAATAGTTTGTTAATACGGTCTAATGACCACGGTCTTATCGGCAAGACCGGAATTTGAAAAAGAGCCTTGCTCTGATGGAGGATATTCTCAGTGTGGAATAGTTTAATTGTCCAGCCCATTTCGTGGCTGCTGAGAACGCTGTATGAGTTGACCTCTTCCTATGGATTGGCCATTATACTCTTTACACTCATCATGAAGTTTGTCTTTTTGCCGCTTACGATGAAGGGCAAGAAGTCAATGCTTGTCATGCAGCGACTCAACCCAAAGCTCAAGGAGCTTGAGGCAAAATACAAAAACGATAAGGAAAAGTATAACATCGAGTTACAGAAACTCTATAAGCAAGAGAAAGCGAACCCGCTTTCAGGGTGTCTCTGGCAGCTAATTCCCTTTCCAATCATGATTGCGCTATTCGATGTTGTACGCAGACCGCTCACGAATTTAATGGGACTGAGTGCAGAGCAGATAGATCTCATTATCTCGAATGCTACGATAAGCGAAGCTCTGATTGCCAAAGGCGTAGATATTGCAACGGTCGCCAAGCAGAGCCAGATCGTTCTCGCAAATGCTATACATGAAAACTTCGATGCACTATTGCGTGCTCTGCCCGAGCTTGGATCAACACTTATCGATATCGACTTTACATTTCTTGGAATCAATCTCTCACTTACTCCTTCTGCCGGAATACTGAACATATACTGGTTCATACCAATAATATCGGGTGTACTGTCGTGGCTCGGTGTTTTCATTAATCAGAAGCTTACTCAGGGTCTTGGCGGAACAGCGGATCAGAACCCTCAGCAGCAGAACAAGATGATGACAATGATGGGACCGGTTATGTCTATTTGGTTTGGATTTATGTGGCCGGTAACAATATCGATTTACTGGATATCAAACTCTTTGTTCGGCGTCGCGCAGGATGTTCTACTTAACCTGTACTACGGGAAGAAGCTAGGGATAGCGGACGAATTGAAGTCAAGAAAAGGAATCGAGGCAAAGAAAGCAGAAGCTAAGGAGAGGGCTGCTCTCAAAGCCGACAATCAGGAAGACGAAAAGGATACGCGCTCCAACCTTTCCAATGTATCAAGAAAGAAGTATGAAAGGTTAAAGAAACAGCAGCAGGAGCAGAGACGCCGGATGAGTGGGCCGGACGCAGACGAAGTAACCGAAGAAGCCGACTCCGGCGAGACGGATGATGCGAAAGGAGCCAACAGCGATGATTAGGTCGGTTGAAGCTACCGGCAAAAATATAGAAGAGGCTTTTGCCAATGCCATGAAAGAGCTCGGCATTGATGACGACATGCTTAATGTTGAAAAGGTTGTGCTAGAAAACCCGAGATCGGGATTCCTAGGAATCGGGAGTTCGCCGGCCAAGGTACGTGTAAGCTACAAAGTAAGCCGAGCCGATAAGGCAGTGGATTTTCTAGAGGGTCTTCTCGAGAGAATGGGTTCTATTGCACAGCCCAGTGTTGTGGAATCGAACGATGAGAACATTGAGCTCCGTATCGACGGACAGGAACTCGGAATGCTGATAGGGCGACGCGGTGAAACCCTCAACGCTATTCAGCACATCACGAATTTCGTGGTTAACAAGGACGAAGAAGAGCGTGTGCGCGTAATAGTGGATGTGGAAAACTATCGCAAAAAGCGCGAGGAATCCCTCATAAAGCTAGCTGAGAAGACAGCGTCCAAGGTTATGCGCTATAAGCGAAACATCGCTCTAGAGCCTATGAACTCTTACGAGCGCCACGTTATACATTCTGCCCTTCAGGATTGGAAAGATGTATCCACCTTTTCCTCGGGTTCAGATCCGCGTAGATGTGTTGTTGTAAGCTACACACCCAATGGTGAAAAGCCACCAAAGGGAAATCGCTCGCGTAAGGGGTAAACTTGAAATAACAGTTTGACTCTAAAATATAACTATCGAAAATGATAAAAGAGCCGTTCCCTATCGAAAGGGAACGGCTTTTCAAATCGTAAATGCTGCTAAACCTTTACTATTCCTCTGTCATGAATAGGACACCAAGAGTCTCAGGGCCGCAGTGTGCCGAGATTGTGCAGCTCGCCTGGGTGACAAATATCTCATCAAACAGGTTGAGTCCTTTTATATAGTCATATACCGGAGCTATACTTTCCTCCGAAACGCCTGAATGGGTAATAAATACGCGGTCCTTCTTGATATTTGGATAGCGCCCAAGCTGATCCTTTGTGTACTGCAGGCGCTGCTTCTGAAGATTACCCCGATAGATTTTTCCTACCCCCATCTTACCTGTAGAGTTGTCAACCTCGATTGAGACCTTCAGTCTTAACAGGTTGGATCCCATCGAAGCCAGTGCGGAACAGCGTCCACCTGCACGCAAAAATTCCAAAGTGTCGAGGATAAAACTTGCGTGGACGTGGTCTCTGAGCTCGTTGAGCTCCTCTGCGATGTGCTCTGCGGGCATACCCTTCGCAATCCTCTCGGCAGCTTCAATAACAAGTAGGGCAGAGCCTGTAGAGAGATTTCGGGAATCTATTGGATAGACATTCCCGAGCTCCCTGGCAGCAGCCAGGCAATTCTGGTGTGAGGATGACAGTGATGAGGCGAGATTAACATGGATAATATCATATCCCTGATCGGTCCACTCTTTGAAAAAGTCGATGTAGTTAGAAATGTTGACGGCAGCGGTCTTCGGAAGTAATCCTTTTTCGCGGTAGGTCCTGTAAATATCTTCAGGCTGAATATCCACACCGTCAGTGTATGTCTTGTCATCAAGAATCACGTTGTAGGGGAAAAAATGTACATTGTATCGTGCGCCTAACTCATCACCGAGGTCACATGTACTGTCTGCGCAGAGTATAATCTTATTAGCCATGTTATCAAAATCCTCCTTGCACTATCTCCAAATTATCTCCTAAAAACTCTCCATACTATATCTCAAACATCGCTCAAAACATCTCTAACAATCGGGATATAAATATCTTAGTGTCTCCTCATAATTACTCTTTAGCTCTTTGGAAAAATCAAAGAAATATTCCTACACACAGAATGATTAAAAATATTTAAGCAATCTAACATTCCAATGTTACCACAGAACAGCTTCAAATAAAAGAGTCAATTTATGGTCTAGACCGTGTGCATCTCCTTCAAGCCCTGTTCCAAATCGAATTCACGAATAGCGTATCTATATTTACCTGATTTTCCTGCAGGTATCTCATCAACAAATGAGACAGAGATATCTGTGCCAGGTAATACATCTTTGATATTACGGATAAATGCGTCTGCTTCGGATACGGCGGAGTCGCTATGGAGTACGATATGTAGGCATGCACTTTGGGGTGAATGCTGTCTGATTTGAAATTTACTGATCGGGTTGTGGCTCCTAGCGATGTGACTAAACACATGTCCGTGTACGAGCTTACCGTCTATAGTCAGGAAGACATCGTCCTCGCGGCCAACAACATTATCCATAAGGGGTAATCCGCGACCACAGGTGCATGCTTTATCAGAGAGGGCGATGCTGTCTCCTAACTTGTACCTTAGGCGAGGCATCGAGAAGTTGTTGAGGTCAGTGACTATTAGTGCGCCGTTTTCACCAATTGGCTGGTCCTCTGACGTTATGGGGTCGACTACCTCGAAGACGGCGTTTTCTACAGTTATATGCATGCCACCGTGTTCACATTCGAAGGCCAGAATTCCTGCGTCCCTCGCCCCGTACTCATTTACTACACGGCATCCAAATGCCGACTCTATAGCTTCTCTTTGAAAGTCATGAAGTGTTTCAGCTGTTGATACCACAGCCTTAGGCACAAAACTCAATCGAGCTTTCTCTTTGAGCATCAGTATAGCGAAAGCGTGCAGAGCTGACGCATAGCCATAGAAGTATTCCGGTTTGAAACGCTCGATTCTGTTTATGTAATTGATAATCGAATCACTCTTTAGGGAATATGCCGGAATGATGATCCTGTTTTTCAGCCATCTCTCCTTAAGGTGGTAGGACTTCTGTTTCATTGAGTCGAGCTCGATGGGATTGCCCCATATCATTACACTCCGGCTCCCGGGCGTAATACCGCTCCACGATAGACCGCGCCAGCGCGCCGCCTCATAGTGCTCAACGGTTCTCCTGTCCATATAGAAATTGAGAGGCTGGCCTGTTGAGCCGCCAGTGATGTTCGAAATTAAACTTGATTTATCTACCGTATCATTGATAAAGTTCTCAGAGGTGTCGCGGAAACGGTCCTTATCCAGAATCGGAATCTTCTTAAGAGCGGATATTGGGTTAGTCTCAATCTCATCTTTCAAGTAAGCATATGGCCTGTACGCCGGTACGTTTGCTATGCACTCTAACAGAAGAGCCTTCAGCTTCTCCGTTTGCAACTCATTAAGCGCTTGTATTGTCATCTGCTGAGAGCTCGTTAACTCGGTAAGATACTTCCTTATCCTATTTCCGTTTTTCTTTTCCATTACAGGGTAGAGGATATTTTCGATAAAAACCTTAACTAAATCCAACTTGTTAGTCTCCCCCTTGTCTGTTTGATATCGGGATTTGATATCGGGAAATATATGTAGGGATATATATCTAACAAAAACAATCCGGCATAGAGAGCCGGAGAGAAATGAGATGTTACTCTGATAAGGACAAATCAGCTGCATTGCTAGATATTACCGGGCACATAAATGATTATATCGTGCCCCTATAGCTTTTGCAAGTGCACATTATGTCGGATTATGGCGAATAGTTTTTGTAGAATAATGGCTCAATATTTTGTATAATAGAGTTGCGGCAGACATAATGACGAATCAACCGATGCGGAATATAAGGAGGACCCAAAATGAGAAAAGGAAGGTTCTGTTTCGTTATCAGAGCATTGCAGGTCCTGTTGCTGAGTATAAGAATTGAGTTCAGCAGAAGGCGGTTGAAGAGAATCCATGCCCATAGTGAGTTTTCCTCTGAGTCTCTGATCGAGGCTAATAACAGACTATCATTGCTAGGCAATAGATGGATGGAGTTGAGAAAGGAAGCATAGGGCGGAGGTTTATCGGTAGCAGCTTCCAGTGACAGCGTCTTGCCAATGTAAATTTCTGAATACTAGATTCAGATGCAGAATTCTAAAATAGGTTATTCTGTACCCAAATGGGATTGATGTATACTAAATACAGCCTGAGAGCTTTTCGGTATGGACCTGATGAGTTTTATCGAAGAGCTCTCATATTTCATAGAAAAATATGTGCGTCTGACGGCGCACATACTAGTTAAGTTGAGATTTATGTAAGTGGTGTGGGTGTGGTCAGCTTGCGGTCATTTCCTCTATTTCTTGCGTCTGGGTCAGATCTGAGAAACTAATATTGTTTCTTTCAGCGAATTTCGATAAGAGTTTTTTATAGATGATAAACTCCTTGCCGCATGCCTTTTTTCCGATTACCAATGTCGGATATATTCCGGTTTCTGCTGCTTCCTCTGCGGTAATAAACTTCTGTACAGGGATTCTGGGAGTCTCAGAAAACTCAATAAGTATTTCCTCAGTTTCAACGTTGCGAAAAATTCGTCTTGCACTGGTTGGCTGAATAGTAATATTTCTAATCTTCTTGGTGTCAAAGGTCACGTTTACCGGTTCATCCTTTGAACTGGCAAACATTGAGATCTCATCATTCTCAATGTTTAGAAAAATGCTCTTGTACTTCGGCAGTTCGCCCCTGGTTACTGCTGGCAAAATCATCATCCCTTCTCAACACATAACATAAACAATACTATTAACCATATAAATCCTAGCATGTTTGAATATATGTGTCAACGGGCAAATATTCGGATATTGTGACAAGAATATTGTGCATTGTGTCGAACAAGTGAAAGGTAACGCTGAAATATTGATATTGACATTTATCTGAGTCTGTTGTATCCTATTTAGGCGGATATTTTCCGGATAGGTGATTTGGACCTCGGGTCTAGAATTATCCTATCTGTGGTAGTTGAGCTACAAAGCCGCAATTGCTTGTACAATGCAGTATGCGAAATATTTGGAGAAGTCGCGTAGCCTGGTCGAGCGCGCACGATTGGAAATCGTGTAGGCCCCAAAAGGGTCTCGAGGGTTCGAATCCCTCCTTCTCCGCCA
>JAAYOS010000075.1 GCA_012520195.1 Clostridiales bacterium
ATTTGCGGATCAGCGCCCTTAATGCCTGTCAGTATTTGATTTTTTCGACTTCGCACCGTGTTTGTACCTTGAAAAACATTGATATTACTGACTTTTTTAATGTTTTCTTATCTGGTACTAACATTTTCGACAGTCTTTTTTATGGTGTCAATTGGACATTTACTTCATTATGTCAGGAATGTAACTTGACTAGTATATATAATTTGGATAATATCATCTGGTGGGAGTGCCGGGTCTAGATGGGAAGTGAGGAAGCAGTTTATAATGCCTTTAATACTTTGAGCAATGGCGGTGTTGTTATTCAACCCATTCATGAGGAGCCGTGGAGCAAGTGCTGTGCTACCGTTATTGATAAGTTTGGAGTTTGTTGGTGGATTTCTATTTGATAATAAGGGCTTCCGCAGTCATGAGTGATACGCTCCCTTCACGATTAACAGTGTTTTTATTTCACTGTCTCTCGTAAAGGGAGCGTATCAAGACCGACTTCGGAAGCCTTTTTCTGTTTTAGAGTAAGGCTGATATTTTATTTTCAGGGGTTTAATCGTTGTAGATGATCTCGCCGGTCTCGGCGCAGCGGCGGTAGCGGCGGAGGAAGCTGAAGGCGATATCGGCGTAGCCTGGCCAGAGAGAGTGCTGCTGATACTCGGTGACGTTCAGCCCTACCATGGGGACACCCTTATCGTTATTGATCAGCCATTCGAAGTTTCGCCATTCGCCATTTATCACGGTCAGCTTGAAAGAATCGGAGGGGCGCCCGATCATTGGATATTTGGCAAAGTCGAACTCCTTTACGGGTGCTATGCCGTTGAACTCGCAATAGACCTGCAGGCAGGCTAGACCGCCCTCATTGGGGTGCCCGTGCTCGACGTCCCATGCGGCGAAGTCGTAGGTGGACGTAATAAGCATGGTGGGCAAGTCGTACTTTTTATACAGCTCGCGCGCGCTCTCGGGTATGTTGCGAAGAGGCATGGCCATTGGCGCTGCCGCAGCGAAGATTTCGGGATGCGCTGCGATGCAGTTGTAGGTCGCCTGACCACCCATGGAATAACCTGTCACGTACACTCTCTCAGGATCCAATGAGGGGTACTTGTCAAGCATGTATTTCACCAGAAGGGGGAATGCCTCGCCTGCGATGGATGTGATACCGCTGTGCATGGGAGCCACCACCGCGAAGCCCTCGCGCCCGGCAGTGAGCAGAATACCGGTCTCGTCCAGGAACATCAAATGATCGTCACCGCCGCCGTGGTTGGCGAGTAGCAAGGGAACACTGTGCTTGGGGGCGGTATTGTTCAGCACCTCCTGCGGAACTACCTCGTACCAGGTGTCGAGGTAGGCACCTTCCTCAGCCATAAAGCCTCCACCCGTTGCCTTGATGTGGCTGAAGCGCTCGCCGTCGTACATAAAGGTAACCTGTAGATCGCCTACTGCGGTATTGCCGTTAAAAATCGGGTTACGTGGCGAGAGCGCGAAGCGGGAAATCGGTGGAGCGGAGACGTAGCCTTGATAGGGGTTGGTGACAGTGGGCTCAAGATATTTGGTGCTAACGTTGTCGGAGCGTTGTAGGTACATGAACATATCCCGGAAGGCCTTCGCCATCCACTTGCCCACATCGCCCTCGGTGTCAGAGGCTACGCAGACTTTGCGGAAAGGAACCTGACTGTTATAGAACTCAGCCACGCCGTCACTGAAGGAGTAGGAATCGGTGTCGTTGGCCTCACGGAACTTGTGCACTGCGGTGTCGGAGCCGTTTACTATATAGGCGGGGACATATTGGCTGACCTTCACTTCTTCCGCCATCTCGCCACCGTAGGTAAAATAGCCTGCCACTCGGCCAATGAGTTCGTCCCGGGAGCCAGCGATGAAGTTATTCATAAAGGTTGCGCCTGCACCTTCACCGAACATGTAGGTCTTGCCGTAGCCTCCGCAGTACTCGCTTTCTGCTGGGCACCTGCGCTCCCCGTCAACCTCTATGTAGGCCTTTTGGGTGTAAAGGGCATTGTGAAGTGTATAACAGCGTTGCAGATAGCTTTCGCCGTAGCCCACGTCCTTCTCGGGCATCTCCAGCAGTATGGTGCCGATGGCCTCATTGATGATGTCGATAAGCCCAAGCCCCTTGAGATAGTCGTAGGCCTCCTCCTTAGTCTCATAGCGTTTGTCTGAGAAAACAATGAAAGAGGTGTTGTTGCGTGCGGCAGTCTCGCCGCCATAGAGATTGGGTGATCGGTAGATGTACACAAGCCCCTTCGGAAAATCTACCAGCTTGGGGTTGGTGATCCGGGGAATGCGGAAGTTGCCGGTGAGTGGCGCAGTTGCCGCCGGCGCGTTTGCGCAAACCTCATCCAACGTTTCAAATGTCGCAGGGTTTCCCTGCCGGTTGTAATACTTCAGCATGATATTCCTCCTCACTTTAATCTTGATTATTCTACGAGTTCTCTTGTTTTGTCAGTTTCGCTCTCCGCCGTAAATTGGCAGAGATATCCGAGAAATAGAACAATCGGCTATTTTGTACGATTATACCACTTGGATGCAGAAGAAGATAGTGGAAAAGCCTTAATGATTAAAATATTTACAAGAAGACCAGTCATGAACAACAATTATGTTGAAACATGACTGGTCATATTTTGTATTCCTAGAGGGCTATCACTCAAAATCTTACGGTCCGAAGAATGAAGGTTTTGGACTTACCTTGCTGTGAAGCTCTACCAGCTCTTGGTCGAATGCCTCGCGGCACTCACACTCGCGGTCGATGATCATCGTATATTGTTTTCCCTTCGTGAAGGGCTCCCATTTCGGTAGATACTTGTTGTTTGGATCACCGTATTTGACAAAATTCAGTGTCATGGTACTGAAAATGTTTGCAAGCTTCTGGCCATAGATTGCTTCGTTCAGCACATACACTTTGTCCTCGTTCATGAATATGTAGCAGACCTCACCGCCGTGCCATAGGGGTATCCATCCGTCCTCAGGTGCATTGTAGGATGCAATAAAAACATAGGTGTTATTGTTGCCGGCCTCTGCGTGCTTCGAAGCTGCTTCCAGAGTTGGTAAGCGGAACAATGAGTCCATGTATGCCAGATCAAGAATATCATGCTTAGGATAAGCCTCTCTGAACAGTTCCATCAGACGGTCCGCTTCCGGTCCGAATCTGTCCTTAAGGAAAGAAATCTTATCCTCCTCAGTCATTGCTTCCTTCTCCTCAACGGTGAGTTTCACTTGCGGGAACTCGCCCAACGTGGAGCCGTAGATAATCGGCTTATCCTTGGACCAGGGCATGAACCCGACATCGCCGGGAAAACCGTGGAAATAATCGTCTGCTATCGGGCTCCAATTGATGCGTACACCGGACTCGGCCAGTGGACGGGAAACTTTTCTATACGCATCAGCTAACTCGTCAAAGGACACCTCATACAGCTTGTCGATATTATCTTTTGTGATCCCGAGCTCATCGAGAATGGCCTTCGCGGCCTTCCTACTGTCCTCATCCGCTGTTGGGGATACGCCTCCCATCGCACCGCTCAGAACCATGCCGCGCTGGAAGTAAGGTGCTGCCTCCTCGATTTGGTACATACACTGGACTTTACCGCCACCACCGGAATGGCCACAAATTGTCACATTCTCTGGGTCTCCACCGAATGCCGCAATGTTCTCGTGGATCCATTTGAGAGCAGCAACCAGATCTGCGATGCCGACGTTTACCGAGTTTTTGAATTCCTCGCCGTAGTCTGCAAGGTTGAGATGTGCCAGAATATTCAGACGATGGTTGATAGAAACGAAAACAATATCGCCATAATGCGCCAGATTGAAACCGTCAAAAGAGTACTCCTCCAGTGCGTTACCAGCAAAGTACCCTCCACCATGCATCCATACAAACACCGGCTTTTTTTCGCCGTTCAGGGTCTTTGGGGCCCAAATATTCAGGTTTTGGCAGTCTTCGCTCTGCTTTTGAAGCATATGAAGACCTCTATAATAGGAGGGCGGGTTGGGAGGCAACATCTGCATTGTGATAGGGCCATAAGTATAGGCGTTTCTAATCACTTGCCAGGGCTGCTGCTCAACAGGCATATGGAATCTCTTCGCCTCTGCATACTTTACGCCCATGAAAATGTTCACGTCGCCGTAGGTCACACCTCGAAGCTTGCCGTACTTCGTCTCGACAACCGGCTTGACTGGTTCAAACACATACTTATTCATACTGTCCGCCTTTCTTCACCTTATCTTTATTTCTATGAAAACGATTGACAATTATATTATATAACACAAAACTAAGATGTCAATTTTGTTTTTGTCGTGCTACACAATATTATTTATTGTGCACAAGAATAACTCAATAAAGCAAATCCCTAGAACTTCTGAAAAGAATAAAGACCCTATGTTTCAATTGACATAAAGCAAAAAGGGGGTATAGTATTTAGTAGATGGCATATGTTAGAGTGGTGGGTGACGAATATGGCGAGACCGAGGAAACGGAGAATGGTGTGCAGTTTACCAGAGAGAAGTAAATTTGGGCCTCTCGATTTACCTGCAAATGCCGAGAACATAGTAGTTATGAGTGTTGATGAGTATGAGACTATAAGACTTATTGATATGGAGGGCTTTACTCAGGAGGAGTGCGCCCAGCAAATGAATGTGGCTCGCAGTACAGTTCAAGGCATTTATAACGTCGCAAGGAAGAAGCTGGCTGAGGCTTTGGTTGACGGAAAGATTCTAACGATTGAGGGTGGCGAGTACCGCCTTTGTGAAGGATTAGGAAACGAATGCGGCCGCGGATGCAGAAGGCGTAGACGCGGACGGTGAGATATTCTCTAATAAAGAGCCCCTGAGCTGATAACTCAAGGGGCCATTTTTATAAAAATTCCTTCAACTGCTGGACATTGTCCTCTTCAAACTTGAGAAGTCTATTCATAAGGTCGATGATACTCGGCTCAGCATTTTTGTATTTTTTCAGGTTCTTTACCGCATTGATAATACCCATGTTACTGCCGATAATAAGCATCTCTGCGATGTGTGAGGCCGACTTGTCGGTCAGTGTCTGCAAGTTGATCATTAGATAAGTTCTGATTTTTTCTAAAGCACCGATTCCCTTTTCATCGTATCCGTTTTCGTTTAGAGCCTCACGTGCGGCTTTATGGATCTCCCGATATTCTTTATACTGTGTCCCCAGATGCTTTTTGAAGTTGTCATCCTCGACAATATCTATCAACTGATTTAAGGTATCTACACCCATCTGCGAGTTCTGGTAGATAAAGTTTAAGAGCTCTGCGTTGCCGTTCAAATCTATCACACTCCTTGCCATTAATCTTTCCTTGATTTCAGGATTGTATACCATGGGAATTGCAAAGGGTACGCCCAACATTTCGTACATGCAACTGCTGGTTGACAGATTGCCTGGTGTAATTTGTTGCCTGCAACCACTTAAAGAATTAACCTTTATTCAGACCCAATCGGTCACGACCCTGCGGATTAATTAATTGAGGTGAGAACCATGATTTTGGCGGACAAAATTATTATGCTTCGAAAAAGGTACGGTTGGTCTCAGGAAGAGCTAGCAGAAAAAATGCAGGTAACTCGGCAGTCGGTATCAAAATGGGAGGGAGCTCAATCTATTCCCGACCTGGATAAGATATTGAGACTGTCACAGATATTCGGCGTGAGTACCGATTATCTGTTAAAGGATGAATTAGAGGATGCGGAGTATTCAGATCATGTTGAAGACACCTACACACTACGCCGAGTAACGATGGAGGAAGCAAATGCATTTTTAAGCATTAAGGAATTCACCGCAAAGCGTATTGCACTTGCCACTTTTCTATGTATTATTTCTCCGATTACCCTGTTTCTCTTGAATGCCGCTCGTGAATCACAGGCATTGACAATTTCCGAAGCACTCGCCAGCGGAATAGGACTTATTGTACTGTTTCTACTAGTAGCAGTTGCAGTGGCGGTGTTTATAACCAGCGGCTCTATGACTAGTCAGTACGAATTCCTGGAGAAGGAGTCGTTCGAAACTGAGTACGGTGTTTCAGGGATGGTTCGTGAGCGGCAAAAGCAGTATAGAGCAACTTATACAAAATACAATGTAATCGGTGCATGTCTCTGTATCCTTTCTGTGATTCCTCTATTTATAGGTGGATTGCTATCTGAGGACGGACTAATTCTGGCATCTATGCTGTCGATTACAATGTTGTTGGCGGGAGTAGGTGCTATGTTTTTTATCAATGCGGGTATCAACTGGGCGAGCATGGAGAAGTTGCTGCAGGAGGGGGATTATTCACGGAAGAACAAGCAACGCTCGCCGGTGATCGGAGCAATCGCAACAGTCTACTGGCTATTGGTTGTTGCTGCATTTCTAGCGTACAGCTTTTTCTCTAACGATTGGCAGAATAGTTGGATCATCTGGCCTGTGGCGGGAGTGCTGTTTGCGGTACTAATGGTCATATGCAATGCGCTTGATAGAAAAGAGCGCTAAGAAAAGCATGATATACCAGCAAGAACCTACTATATGATGTATCTAATATTAGTACATGGCCCAAAAACTCTGAATATTTAGTGGATATTGATAAAAAGTTGTAGTAATATATGTTATAGATAAACACAACATATAGATAACAATCTTAAGAAGGGCAGGGGAAGACAATGGATAGACAATCGGGAGCCGAAGGTCTAGTTGAGTACATACTTAAGGTTAGCAGGCAGAAGGAAAACAAGCGTTTCTATGTTCTGATTATACAAGGTTTTCTTGCGGGGCTGTTCATCGCTATCGGTGCAATAGCGTGTCTTAAGGTTTCGTCAAGTATTACTCCTCCTGGTCTGGGTAGCTTTCTGGGAGCACTGGTTTTCCCACTTGGGATTATTGCAATTGTCTTTATGCCGGCAGAGCTGTTTACAAGCGACTGCTTGATAGTAACATCGGTATATGCCGGACGCACAAAAGCTCTAAAGACAGCAGGTGTATTATGCCTCGTATTTGTCGCCAACGTGCTCGGGGCACTGTTCGCAGCTTTTCTGACGAAGCTATCTGGAATCTTTGACAGTGCAACAGCTGATCTTTTAGTTGCCAAAGCGCTTCCGAAGGCGCAAATGCCCGTCGTCCGATTGTTCACAAGCTCTATTCTCTGCAATATAATCGTTTGCACTGGGGTGTGCTTGGCATTCAACTGCAAGGAGGAAATCGCAAAGATTTTTGTGCTTTGGCTCTCGATTGCTGTATTTGTCATCAGTGGTACTGAGCATGTTGTTGCTAACATGTACTTCTTGCTCGCCTCACTGTTTTACGGCTCACAGATTGCTGCTGTAGATGTTCTCTATAGCTTGGTAGTATCAGGTATAGGCAATTTCGTCGGTGGCGGAATTATTGTAGCCGGTATGAATTACTTGGTAGTCGGCAGACAGTCAAATTAGTCTTGAGAGGATAGAGACTCGCATCAATAAGTTGAGCAACAACATGCTTGACAAGCTGGGCTGGTTGTTCTTATGATATAAACAAAGTAAATGCTTGCATAAAAAGCTCTGCTCTTGAAGAATAATAATTAGAGCACATGGGTGAGGGGGAGGACTCCAATTGAAAAAAATCAAGATATTGGCCATCGTCGGATCTCTTAGAAAGGATTCGTATAACCGTAAGTTGGCATTGATCGTAAAGGAACTCGTCGGAGACAGAGCCGATTTTTCACTACTCGAATATGGTGACATCCCATTGTTTAATGAGGACATTGAAAAACCGACTCCCGAGGCGGTCCGACTGGTCTATGATGAGGTGAGGGCTGCAGACGGTTTATGGTTCTTTACACCGGAATACAACCACTTCTTCCCGGGGGTACTGAAGAACCTCCTGGATTGGATATCACGGCCGCAAGGTGCTAACAACCTCCTTTCGGGGACGCCCGCTACCCTTAGCGGAATTACACCGGGTATGACCGGCACCGCTGTTGCTCAAGACCATTTGGTTACACTTATAAGCTACTTAAACATGGATGTTATGAACGCTCCGCGTGTAACAGTTCCCAACGCGCTGCAGCTGCTTGATGAAGAGGGTAAATTGATACTTGCAAAGCCAAGCCTGCGTTTCTTAGAAAAACAGGTGGACGGATTCATCTCTTTTGTTGAAAAGCGAAAAGCATAAGTAGTTTTGCGTTATGCAGATATGTATAAAGCTACCCTGTCTCGATGAGATATTCGAGTCAGGGTAGCTTTTTTCAACTATTGATCTCTAGATTATACATGAAGCTTTCTGCCTAATTCACTTTTATATAGCCATCGTGAATAATAATCGCATCCAGCTTTCGGCCTCTTTTGCAGATGGGACATTCAGTTGGTCTGAAGACCTGGTAATCTGGGATGTCCTCCATAGTGAACAGTGAGTTGATGTCGTGTTCAAGCTTTTCAGTATAAGCGTTGAACAGTGCCGAAATCCCTACCAGGTCACCTCCGTAATAGGCAATAAACCGGAGTGCATTATTGAGTGTGGTTCCGCTTGATATCGTTGATAGCAGTAGGAGTATATTGCGATTATATATTAACCTCTGTGTATTATTTTGGAACATCAACTTTCCGTTAACATTACTCACAGGAGTTACAACATGGATTTCGGTGTGATCACCTTCGGCATCCGCTCCAACTTTTAAGAGTTCTTCTGCCAAAAAGGCACCGACAACCTCGGTTCCCTCCATGCATACGATAGTGTCCACTTGGGTGTTTGACAGATACTTCAGCGAAAGCTCTCTTGCCACCTTTCTGGCTAATGAGACATTCGATTTCAATTCGTCCAAATCAATATAATGAGTGGTATGGAAGTGGTTTGTTGAAAAATGTCCTTCGGTAACACCTAAGCTGATAACAGGGTTTTTCTTTGACTTAACAACAAAAGCTTCAGTATTCATTATCTTTTCTCCTCGCATAATATAATCAGTAGGTGGTTCGAATAGCTGATAATATTGACAGCTTTATGGGGAGCAAATAATCCTGCAATATGTTGTTTCTGATAAATATAGGGACCTCTCCGTATCGACCTAGTTTCTTGAATGGACTGTGCATCATAAAGTGTCTTCATATCCACTCCCTTCAAGCAAGGCTGTATTGATAACTATAACTGTTCTGAAAAGTGATAGAGGATTGATTAGTGTGTAAGGCCGGTACCACTTGATGATATTATTATACATCAATTTTATGATATGTGCAAAAAATTTATCTAGAACTTTAACTTCCACTGGTAACTTTGTTAACTTGACTTCAGGGACGGAAGGATAACAGTGCCGGTGCCCGGGATCAATGCTTCTGAGGCTTTGCTCAAAGATGTTATAATGGCGCGTCTTCCGGGTCCCGATTCTGCGAATGAAATTGCTGCTTCTACCTTTGGTAGCATACTGCCTGGTGCAAAATGGCCCTCAGACACATAGATCTCAGCTTCATCTACTGTAATCGTGTCAAGAGCTTGCATGTCGGGCTTTCCCCAGTTGATATAAACCTTGTCTACCTCAGTTAAAATTATGAGTATGTCCGCATTCACAAGATAAGCGAGCTTTGCTGATGCGAAGTCCTTATCAATAACTGCTGTTATGCCGACCAGCTTTCCACCTTTTTGGATGACAGGGATGCCTCCGCCACCACCGGCGATTACAATACAGCCGCTCTGCAGAAGCGTGGCAATGGCTCTTTTTTCAATAACATCTATTGGTTTTGGTGACGCGACGACACGCCGCCATCCGCGACCGGCGTCCTCCATCATTGTATAGCCGCTTGTTGAAGCAATCTCATCGGCTTCCTTCTCGCTGTAAAATGCTCCCACTGGCTTTGTGGGATGTAAAAACGCAGGATCATCTTCGGATACGAGCACCTGTGTCACAACAGTGGTAACGGGCTTGTTGAGTCCACGAGAACTCAGCTCATTTATAAGGGAGTTTTGCAAATGGTAACCGATGTAACCTTGGCTCATGGCTCCACATTCGGGGAAAGGCATATCTGCCTTTATAACATCAGCTTGTGATGCTGCTGCAAAGGCCAAGTTTATCATACCAACTTGAGGACCGTTTCCGTGGGTGACTATAACTTCATGACCTGCCTCTATGATATCAACAATTGACATCGCCGCTTTCTTTACATTTTCAACCTGTTCCGCAGGAGTTATACCTAAAGCATTTCCGCCAAGTGCTACAACTATTCTAGCCATTCTTCAACCTCCAAGCCCTTATTTGATTAATAATTATATTACAACATGCTCTCATAAGCTACAGTGAATTTTGATAGTGATAGACATGCATCATCTTGCACTGATATTACCTTGTTTGCTGAGTATTTAGGTCAATAATCCTTGTAGTAATAATTCTGGGAATCGTGTATAATTTAACTAACTGTCTGTTTTATCTGTTCTGCATGTTTAGTAGAAAGTTATGAGGAGGAACTTACGCTGAAAAAGGAAAGAGTTTTTAATAACAATTTTACAAGAATCTTTATTGCATCTCTGCTGTCCCTTACTGGAAATCAGATTATTTTGGTGATGGTTCCACTCTTCATGGATAGTTTGAGGATCAATCCATCGGTGCTGGGGGTGGCGACTTCAGCTTCAGCTTTTGGCGCGATGCTGGTTCGCCCTGCCAGTGGGATGCTTGCAGACAGAAAGAGCAAAAAGTTCGTCATGATACTCGGCCTTTCTATAATGATGATGGGGATGCTTGGATTTATCGTTGCTCCTTTTGCTATAGCGATAGTTATAATACGGATTACGCAGGGCATGGGATTTTCCGCTAAAACTACTGCACAGATGGCAATTGCAACTGATGTCCTACCGAAGTCTAAAGTGAATAAGGGACTTTCGTACTTTGGAATATGCATGACTCTATCGGGCTCATTTGCGTCAATGATCGGTATGGCGCTTCTTTCGGGTGACAATTTCACACCGACCTGGTTAGGTGGGGCGGGAGTCTTTGCAGTGTCACTAATAATAGTTTCTACACTCAATTATGAGAAGACATTCAAAAAGAAGCACACGAGCTTTCAGGCGGACTCAGCAAAACCCTCACTGGGGCATTTACATACAGATAACATAAAACAAGGTTGGTTCTGGACATATTTCGAAAGGAAAGCATTTCTTCCAAGTTTGATTCAGGTGATGGTAATTGCCTCAAGTTCAGTTATAGTATTCTTACCCTCATACTCAGTCCAGATAGGAACTAATATACCGGTTTTCTACACGTTACAAGCGGTATCCATGCTCTTAATGAATATAGTAGTTGGCAATTTAATAGATAGAGTTCGAAATCCTCTCGTGCTTTTTGTGCCCTCCGCAGTATCTTTCTCGCTGTCTTTGTTGCTTACATCTCTCGCAACAGGCAACGCAATGTTCTATTTCGCAGCAATACTGTATGGTATAGGTTTTGGAGCGTGTAACTCTATTATGAGTGTCGTTATCATGTCCACAGCTACACCTGACAGGAGGGGTGCAGCTTCTGCTACCTTCCAATGTGCCGGTGATATTGGCATGGGTGTAGGTTCACTTGTCGGAGGCGTTATTGCAGGACTACTCGGATACCGTGCATTTTTTGCTGTTCTGGCAGTGCTCCCGGTAATCGCAATAGTGATGAGCATCTTAATACTAGGTCAGAGGAAAGAAAAATCGGTCTAGGGTACATAAAAGAAGTGCACCTCGGTAATAGGGTGCACTTCGATGATATTGTGCTTGAATTATAGGTTATGATGGTTCAACAGGTACGATGTAGCAGATGTTATCACAGCATGTTATGCTTACACCGCCATATAGGTAGTCTAATATGACAAGGTTGTTCTTGATATCTCTTACTGTGCCGACAGTACCAAAGTACGTGGGACATCTGAATTTTATGAAAATCGGTCTGCCCCTGAAATCGCATAATGCTTTGCAGATATCGCAATGGCAGTCGCATACAAACGGCTTATTCATGTGTTTGACCCTCCTCCTGCCGGTCACCCTGTAAAGATCTCAAGAAGCTGCGTCTTTGCTCTGTCATTGTGGCTGGATCAATGCGGTTTTCGGTTGCAGCAACGACCGGTATAATGTCAAATAGATATATCTCAAATATATCATCACAGCAGGCAGTAAATATTACATCGCCCCTAACAGGTGCATTAAACAGCTTTATCACTTTTCCGCTGAATGAGCGTCTGGTTATGTATCCATCCCTGTAAATATGGTCATTTGTATCACAGTTGCAGACTACGCCAATTCTGACATATTGACCTAACACATTTTTCTCTAGATAGCTGCAAAATGGGCACTCCATAATTAGCAATCACCCTTTTCAAAAGTTACATTATTAATAGCGTTAGCTATCAACTTCGGTACATTATATGTCGAATTATGGGGGTCTGTGACGAACAATAAATTTGCCCTCCCTGCAACTATACAGAGAAGGCACAGCATTTGCACTATATACTATTTGAGCGAAGCTATCTGTTCTTTGCTTTTTCTCTTCAGACTATCGAGCATAACCATTTTCAGTATGATATCTTTGACTATCTGGTCAAGCTCACTGTTTTCGGTATAATCCGTAGGAGCCAAGAAATCCACCCTGTCATATAGAAGCAAACTCTCGACCTTTTCACGCTCGCCCTCATTATAGACGCCAATCGAGTGTCCTCCGTTCTCTTTTACAAGCTTCATGCAGGGTACATCGGTAAGCCCGTCACCAATATATATCATATTTCGGAAGGGGATAGGCCTATCATCCTCCGGTGTATACTTGTTTATGTCCTCGTCGTTTGACAAGTCCAGAACCCCCTTGTTGATCCGAAAGAGGAACTGCGTCTTTGTGGTGTAGTTTACGGCATTCTTTGGCCAGCAGGCTATACCGTTTACATCATAGAAAAACTCGCAGGCGAACACAGCGCGAAAACGGTCATTTATGCTTGAACCCTCAATAATTTCTTTCAGACCGGAAGAGATTATATAGTGCTCCACAGTGACGTCCATGTCCTCGACAAATCTGTCTATTCGGTCAAACCATTCGGGAACCCCCGGGAAGTACTTCAAATCCTTTCCCAGCTCAACAAAATCCTGCCGTCTAATCGGCTGATCTGCAGCGTTTGCCCGTTTTAGCATAAGGTACATGTACGCCAGTACTTTATCCATCTTGTGTTCTTCAGCCAGCGTATTCGACTGCTCCCAGAAGTCAGAAGAACTCATATTTATCTTCGGGATAAAGCTGTACTCCTGCATATCCTTGGTACATAATGTTTTATCGAAATCATACATTATCGCAATGATCGGCTTTGACATATAATCCCCCATTCACATATGTATCAAGGACTTACTTTCCTTGAAGTTTTTCTTCTGATTCGTGAATCTTTAGAGTGCTACCCGAACGCTGGCTTATAACCTTTCCGATTCTAACAGCCTCAACCTTAGAGACTGTGTGAGCACTCGCACGTGTTGAGCCGCTTTTCTGGATTTTCCATCCGCCCGATGCACTTGGTGAGACGTGGTGTTCTTTTACCGCCATGCCTTCTCCTCCTGGGAACTACGCATTTTAGAGTATTAACGCAAACCTTCGCGAAATAATGCGAATTAATGAAGTGCTTGTGTGTTGCACTTATGTAAGTATAATATATTCAGGGGTTGTCGCTTGTCAAGTGAAACGGACCCAAAGCGTATGGAATACCAGGTGGAAACCATCCTGGTATCAGCGCGAATCATGGAGGTTTATATGGATAATAAGCTGATGCACATATATGAAGCATTGCTTTTCAACTATGGAGATCCGCTTTGGTGGCCGGCTGAGACGCCCTACGAGGTAATAGTAGGTGCAGTTTTAACCCAGAATACCTCATGGGGAAACGTAGAGAAAGCGATCGCCAACTTCGGGGATGATCTTTCGCCGGAAACCGTGGCAGAAGCCGAAATCGAGCAGCTAATTGAAATAATACGCCCCTCAGGGTTTTTCAATCAGAAAGCGGTGTATTTGAAAGCAGTAACAAGTTGGTTTTCGAAATATAACTATGACGTATCTACTGTTCAGCGCGAGCCGTTAGAAAAAGTCAGGGCTGAGTTACTCTCTACAAGAGGAGTTGGTCCGGAGACTGCAGACTCAATACTGCTTTACGCATTCGAATTCCCAACATTTGTGGTGGACGCGTATACTATGCGGCTCTGCAGTCGTTTCCCTATAGATGCCGGCAAAGGCTATGCATCAGTCAAAGCGCACTTTGAGCTGAACCTCCCGAGAAGTGTAAAGTTGTATAATGACTACCACGCTCTCATCGTAATGAACGGTAAGGAATATTGTCGCAAAAGACCCATCTGCGATGGTTGTCCACTAGCAGATATGTGTGAGAGAAGTGGACTGTGACGGGTAAGTGGATAGAATTTTCTAGCTGTTTTGTACGTCTGTGCGCAGAATGCCATACATAGCATAATCACATATCCCTTGATTATTGCAATCTGCCTGACGTATGGTGCCCTCGTACTTCATTCCACATTTAAGCATCACTTTACCGGAGTTTGGATTCCGCGGATCATGCCGCGCTTCAATACGGTTTGCTCCGACTTCCTCAAAAAAGAATCTAATGAGCTCGGCCAATGCCTCTGATGTGTAGCCACGATGCCACCACTTGCGTCCAATACAATATCCCATTTGTACTATACCAATATCATCGTCTATCTTGACCGCAGATATTGATCCGATGGGTTCATCTAGCTCTTTCGGTACAATTGCCCATTGGTAGGTTCTTGGATCTGAATATGCCGATATCCAGTCACTGAGCACCCTTTTGGTTATTTCTACGCTGTTATGTGGTGGCCAGGTGAGATATTTCGTGACTTCGCTGTCGTTTGCCCAATTGTTGAACATCGGTTCGGCATCGTCTTTGACAAACGGCCTGAGTATCAGTCTTTCGGTATACAGTCTCTTAGTCCCGAGGTGGTTCACGATAATTCAACTCCAATCTCACATATCGGTAATTAGCACTATATCTACGCTTTTAGCCGCCCAACATACATTAAGTGTTCGGACCACGACAGTAGCTCATCGCGCTCACATATTTTTTCACTGAAGTCAACAAATGAGTCTATTAATTCAGGGGAACCCGCATAGATCATATCTTCGTTCAGTGTCATGATGCCCTCTTGGCCAAACAAGTGCAGCTTCTCGACTGGGAACTGCTCCATGAAGGGCAATACTTCGCTTGGCTGTATGAAAAATGCTTTTGTGAAAGCATCACCGGCGTAGCTTTTGCCCTCTAGCAGTGCATTGATAAAGACCCTATTCGCAGGATCATCGGAGTGTAATAAATCGGGCTCCATTTTTGTCATATATATCAGACCGCCATAGACGCTGATAAATGATACAAATATTACACC
The DNA here is from genome assembly GCA_012520195.1 of Clostridiales bacterium. Classification (GTDB taxonomy): domain Bacteria; phylum Bacillota; class Clostridia; order Oscillospirales; family JAAYOS01; genus JAAYOS01. Next base: position 15,323 of record JAAYOS010000075.1, read on the forward strand.
ACCTGGCTTTAGAAGCTTTAGTGCGCTGTTCATTGCCTTGATGCGATCATCATTATCGAGCAGATGGTACATTGGACCCATGAGAAGCACGCAGTCATACTGCTTAGCAATAAGCTTATCTGCAAACCTTGCATCTCCGCGAACAGTCTCAATGCTGAGCCCCTGCTCCTTTGCCTGGGTTGCTGCAAACTTGACGTTTTCATCCGATAAATCGAGTAGGGTAACATTGCAGCCCTTTTTCGCCAAATAGAGCGAATATCTCCCCGGCCCTCCTCCGATGTCAAGCACATCGTATCCGGGTAGGGCATATCGGTCGATAAAACGAGTCGTTATCAGGAACTCCGGTCTCCCGGTAATTCTGTTCCACTCGATTTCAACTGTGTTGTTGTAATAGTCTCTGACGATCTCTGTGACATCCATTTTCTTAATCCTCCTTAATATCGTATCAATAAAATTAAAGCGGTGTAAGCTTTTGTTGGCTTACACCGCTTAATTACAATCAAAAAATAGGAGCTAAATAATAGAACTATTTTTTAGATGTAGGCACGACAATGTAAGCCCGACAGGATAAAGTTATCGACATCTGTGCCGCGCATATTGACAATATTCATATTTGACATGCTTATGATTGTCGCTCTATTGAAAGATGCACATGTAAATGTTGCCGCCATTGCCGTTCCTCCTTTGTAAATTTTTACAAGTATAGCACTAAACAGCTTAAAAAGCAAGCTATAAAACGTAGAATGCAGAATTAATGTATACGGTACCTTCGTTGTCTTCGCTTTTACCCGTGATAAGGCCTTTGACTATCTGTCCTATGCCACCATCTTCGGCATCGCCAATGTTGACAACGTCGTCTGACACTTGTTCCACAGCACTACGCTGTTCAGGTGTGCATACAACATTGACGCAGTCACTCAACTCAAGTTTGTCAAGAATCATTTCTGGCGTGATATCGTCAGCAATTGTGATGTTGACACAATCAGTGACGGTAATACCATCAGGATTCTGCTCAAGTAACTTCATATCAATTTTTACAAATACCTTGTCTTTAATGAGCTTTCCACGGGTAATGGTGAGGCTATCGTAGTCTGAATCAATGTTGTAGAACTGGTCTTCGAGAACTGCTGGAAGCATGATGGTCCCTCTAACACGGAGATATTCAATCCTTGCAAGGAATTCGCCGGCAGTCGGTTCAATCATGAGATCGCCGTCGATGATTAGCTTTGTTCCGTGTTTGCGCAGAAGTCTGTTGTTTAGAGTCGCATCGTCGTTTAGATATTTACAGCCATCAGGAACAGTGATGATCTCAGCTTTATCACCAAAAAGGGGAAGGGCAGCCTCGAACAAAGAATCAGCTACTATCGCTGTATTGGTAATAAAGGATACTCCCTTTCTTACAAGCTCATCCACATCAAGATCGGTGTCGATGAGCACTACGCATCTCTGAGCAAAGTACTTAGAGCTTTTGCTCCGAAGGATGAAAGCCCTGTCGACTACAAACGTGTTCTTCAGCAAGATTGCATCATCGGGGTATACGACTGTAGTGCCGTTTACACTTAAAGATCCCATTGAAGAGGACATGCTCTCGGGACAGATTACGCGGCCGTTTACCTTTATAGATACAAACCGTTTCATAGCGGCTTCCGCTCCCGGCTCTATAGTCAGAGAACCATTGACAACAAGTACTGCTGGTTTTCCGCTTTCGTCCTTGGCAGATATCGTATACTTGCCGTTGTGTTGAATAATATCCGCATCCTTCGGTATCTCAGCAACTTCTGCGCAGTTCATAGCTACATTATGCTTATGGAGAAGAGTGCGGGATTCTGAGGAAGTGATCAAGGAAGCTGCATTGATATTTATACTCTCATAGCTGGACAAGGTCTCCTCGCTTACATTTCGGGCATCGCATGTGGCACAGTTGATGACAAGTTTCTTTTTGGACATATAGAACTCCTCCTTAATGTGTGCTTTCTTCGAGTAGTAGTTTGAGCCTAGACCTGGCAGAGGACAGTCTCGCTCTTACCGTGGAAGGGGAAATGCCAAACATCTCTCCCAGTTCAGTGGAGGTGTAGCCCTCGAGGTATCTGAGCTGAAATATCACACGCTCACTTTCCGGAAGGTGGCTACACAACAATTCAACTGCAAGTGTCGAGTAGTCATCTTCGCTGAAAGGTTCCTCAGAATGTTCCTGAGATTTCGAAAGGCGCCTAACATTGTCGATGAAGATGTTTTTTGCAGTCCGGTAAAGCCATGCTCTGCACTGAGGTTCTGTTAGCTCGTTTAGGATATCAGCATTTGAAAGAGCACGCATGAAGCTCTCCTGCACAATATCCTCCGCGAACACGTGATTATGTGAGAGAGAAATGCAATATTTCAGAAGCTCACTGTGATATTTCGTATACAACAGTTCAATCATACTCGCTCTCCTTAATCCGTGTTCATATATATAACGCAGAAGATGTCCAATGTGTTGTTGGTAATAACTGGAACGGACTAACAGAGGTCTGGGGCGATGATGCCGTCACCTGTCATAACGTAAAAGTGATATAGTTACAGACATTAGTAGTGGAGCCTGATATAGTTAGGGAAAAATGAAAAATATTAGACTGGAGACTGGAATTATGCTAAAATATGTTATAGGGGCACTTGCAGGCGGTATTTTTGGGTACTTTGTACTATATAGATTGATTGGATGTGCAGATGGTGCCTGTCCGCTTACCGCCAACCCATATATCTCAACTGTTATTGGAGTAATAATCGGCGTTTTACTTGCCGGAGCTATTGGTCCGTCAGCCGATGTAAATAGCCCGCAGGATACTGTCCAACCGCAGGAGACCATTCAGACCTCTGTCGCAGAATACAGAAGGATTTCAGCAGAAGATGCCAAGGCAAGAATTGATAGCGGAGATGAAATAATCATAGTCGATGTGCGTACCGAGGCGGAGTTTGATGCTGGGCATATACCAAATGCAATTCTGATTCCAAATGAGACCATTGGGAAAAGTATGCCGGAGCTTCTGCCCGACCTTGATGCAGAAATACTAATCTATTGCCGTTCAGGCAACCGCAGCGCTCAGGCTGCAAAGAAACTGGTAGCGATCGGATATACAAACGTGTATGACTTCGGAGGAATCATAGATTGGCCATATGAGATAGTTACAGATTAAACAGGGGGTGTTCTCTTTGGAAACCATCACTATTTCGGCAAATGATGGACTGAGTCTTGCAGGCGCTATTTTTGAAGCAGATGACGCAAAAGCGCTAGTTCAGATAATCCATGGAGCTGTGGAGCATAAAAACAGATACTATGAGTTTGCTGAGTTTCTACGGGAGAACGGCTTTACAGTAATTATATCAGACAATCGCGGGCATGGCGAATCAATCGATGATGAGTATTATGTTGGAACTATGGGAAGCCTCCGCTTGATGATTGACGATCAGGCCCTAGTATCCGGATATATTAAGAACAGGTACCCGGGTAAAGATCTTTATATGATCGGTCACTCATTGGGTAGTCTCTTCGCAAGAGTGTATCTGCAGGAGCACGACGATGAGATCAGTAAACTAGTTATCAGCGGAACACCAAACTATGTGCCCGGAGTGGGCGCAGCATACATATTGGGAAGGATCATAACTCTGTTGGGAAGAAAGCGCGGCAACTTTTTATCAATACTTAAGGGGGATACAAAACAGGATTTTTCTTGGATAAGCTCCAGCAAAGAAAACCTTGAAAGATATATAAACGACCCTCTCTGCGGATATATTTATGAAAATTACGCACAGTTGACAGTTATCGACGCTGACCGCCAAATGCATAAGTTCAAAAACTTCAGATGTAAAAACCCTGGATTGCCAATTATCAGTGTTACCGGGGAGGAAGATCCTGTAACAGGCGGGGAGAAGGGATTAAAGGATTCCATCGATTCGCTGAGGAAAGTCGGCTACACGAATATTCGACACATCGTCTACAAGGGTATGAAGCATGAGGTGTTGAACGAGGATAACAGGGAGATAGTCTATCAGGATATTCTAAACTTCTTGAATGAGTAGCAGAAAATGTAGCAAATTATGCTGCGCAAAATAAATTGAATAGGAGACATAAGGATGAAAAACGATAAACTTGAACGAACGTCGCCCGAAAGTGTGGGCATTTCTTCCTCTGCGATAGAGGCCTTCCTAGATGGTGCGGCAAATCGCGGTATTGACCTCCACAGTATTATGATTCTGCGAGACGGAAAAGTCTGTGCAGAAGGCTGGTGGGCCCCATACTCGCCAGAACTGCTCCATCCAATGTATTCAGCAACCAAGAGTTTTACTTCGACAGCTATCGGATTTGCAGTACAGGAAGGGCTGTTGTCACTTGACAGCAAACTTGTGGACATATTTTCAGACTGCCTGCCCGAAAACCCGTCTGAAAATCTGAAAGAGGCAACGATTCATGACTTGCTTTGCATGGGCTGCGGCCACGAAACCGAACCATCGCTTATGGGGGCAGGCGAGGACTGGATAAAGGGTTTCCTTGAGCATGAGTTCAAATATAAGCCGGGGACCACTTTCCAGTACAATACGGCTGGTACAAACATGCTTTGTGCAGCGCTTTATCGCGTAAGCGGCAAGCAGCTTTCCGAATACCTCCGCCCGAGGTTCTTTGACAAAGTTGGTATAGGAGAGTTCAAGACCATACATATGCCTGACGGAACCGAAATGGGCGGAGCCGGGTACAGAGTGAGGACAGAAGATCTTGCAAAGCTCTGCCAGTTTATCTTAAACCGTGGTACGTGGAACGGCGAGCGGCTTCTGAACGAAGAGTGGTTCGATAGGATTGGAACAAAGCAAATCGAAACTAAGAACGATGTTTACAAGAGTACGAGCCCGGAATGGCTGTTGGGCTACAGTTATCAGTACTGGATGTGTAAGGAGCCGGGGACATTCCGAGCTGACGGCTTGTTTGGGCAGTTTGGTGTTATCATCCCGTCCAAAAATGCTGCAGTAGTAATTACGGAGACGACTGGAGATACTCAAGGCACCCTAGATCTTATATGGGAGCATCTGTATCCTGCGATGAGTGAACAGCTGCCGGAAGATAGCCATGCTGAAGCTGCGCTAAAAGCTCGCCTGAACAGACTAACGCTAGCCCGCTTTCCCGCAGGAACACTTAAGGGAGACACCAAGTACAACAAGACTTACAAATCAACAGGCCCCGGCTCGTTGGGTCTGAGAGGCCTATCAGGATTTATGAGTTTTGGTGCTCCGCCCGCAGAATTAAAGTCAATTGGATTTAGCTTCGGCGGAGATACTGCTGAGTTAACGATAGATGAGGGCGAAGGCGAAGCTAAACTGTCCGTGCATCTTGGAATGGACTATACGGAGAACACATACTTTGGAGAAAAGTATTTCTGCAGGGGGCACTGGCGCTCACCGATCCATTTTGAGATGGAGGTCCACGCTCCAGAGGCCGGACAGGGTATGATCATAAACTTCGTATTTGATGATGAGGGAGTCTCAGTTCGTCCTGAACGCATACTCACCATGGGAGGCTTCCCGGGAATGCCTCCAATTACAGATCCGACTTTCAGGATGGAATAACAAAGTAGATAGTAAAAGAGCCCGCTTCTTTACTAAGTGAAGAAGCGGGCTCATTATTATTGCATGGACGAACGTACTATCCTTAAATATTCTCGAATACCGGCTTCTTCGTCTTGACGATATGTGAAGCCAAAGTAATCCGCTACCGCTACTGCAAGAGTGTGGAACAAGTCGCACATTACATCGACTGATGCCCAGATGTCGGTATAGTTACTGCCAGAGTAAGTTGCGGCGTACTGCTTATACAATTCAGGGGAGAGATACTTTTTAAAATACTTGCCGTTCTTGCCTGTAGAAATGTCAAATCCGTGTCGTGTGCCGAGATAATAATTGATCATATCATGAAGTTCAGCCCGAATCACATCATTGAGCATATGCATAACATAAGGCAGCTCATCCCGCGCAATTCCTTTTGCGACATTGTTTAGACACCACCAGAAATTATTGCAGCATGAGTAATAGAAAAGTGGGGAGGGAGGCTTGATATGCCAGTGGTTACCGCTTGGGGCAGGCAAAGCTGGCAAAAACCCATGACCATTGTCTTTATCCAGTAGAACTACTGCAGGCTCTCCGTTATCTATGTACTTTGTAAACTCAAAAGAGAGGTCGATTCGAATCCCATCAGGATAAAGCATCATGTAATTAAAATGACCGTCTCCGTCCGGATAACGCATAGCCTCCGGCATCTGCATAATAAGTGGCTTGCCAAAGCGTTCTTCGACCCATGCAGGATTATTATAGAATGGTGCAATGTCTTCGACAAAATATGTGATGTCGTAATCCTGGTAGATGTCCTTCGGTGCGGATGGGTTCGCCCGCGAACCGACTAGCAGTACAGCACGAATTCGTTCGTCGGCTCGAGCCACCTCTAAAATCAGGTTCATAATTTCCTGTTCATCTCGCATACTTTCTACTCCCTTATACCGATATCTAAAAATTTTTAGACTCCATGTCCACTTAAGATAATCTTCACTTTTATTATATAGGAGACATAATGGCATAACAATCCATGATTAATATGGAGAGGCAATCTCCCAAAACAAAAGACAAAGGAGTTAATGTCGTCTCCCTTGTCTTTGTTCGTTTTATAGGTTTGAATTACTCAGCCGTCCGGAACCTGCGCCGACGTCTAACACGCTTTTTTCTGCGAAGTCAGCCAACTGGAACAGTCGCTCCTTGCTCCACCCGCGAATGAAATCGCATTTTTCTGCCATGACTTCAGGTGTGGTGTAGACGATAAAGTCCTCTACAGGAAAATCAATATTAAGAGTATAATTTATTGCCAAATCTTTTGTTTTATACTTCCACTAAATATGTTATAATTTAGAAATATTAATGCGGATTGATGTAGAAGTGGAGATGATCGCTTGAAAACCGTAATTATTTACTACACCTTTGGAGGATCCACAGAGAAAGAGGCACAACGCCTCAGTGAAAATCTAGGAGCACCTTTGTTTCGTGTTGGGGAAGTCCGAAATCGTAGTCTTTTGACTACTTTTATACCCGGTATTTTACAGGCGATAAAGCGCAAAACTGTACCGATAAAACCGTTGAATGTCAATCTGAATGAATACGACCGAATTATTATAGGCTGCCCAATCTGGGCCGGTCATCCGGCACCTGCCTTCAACTCCATTATTGAACTGATCCCCGCAGCGAAAGAAGTGGAGCTATTCTTTTGCTCCACCAGTGGCCAAGCCCCTGAGAGTAAACAAGGAACCAAGGATCTTATAGCTAAGAAAGGCTGCACTCTAGTTTCTTATCGTGACGTAGAAACCGGTGTAGCGCCGAAGAAAATGAAAGGATGAAAGATTGAGTAAGCTCAAACCTGAGCCAACGATTGTGTGATAGTGTTGCCAAATGCTATCAGAGAATAATAGGTCAGGAAGGATGTATCATTATGAGAACCGATATACCCGAATTATTGTTTTCATCCCGTGATGATTTCCGCGCATGGCTGGAAAAGAACGCTAAAGTAAGCGGTGGTGTTTGGCTCGTGTTCGGAAAAACGAAAGAGGTTTCTACCTTATCTGCAAACGACGCTTTGGAAGAAGCTTTGTGCTTTGGATGGATAGATGGGCAGATGCAGAAAATCGACAATACGAAATACAAAAAGTACTTTTCAAAGCGCCGGGCAAATAGCGTGTGGTCTGAAAAGAATAAAAAGACTGTAGAAATGTTGCGCAAAGCAGGGCTAATGACTGAATTGGGTGAAGAAGCCGTTAAAGAAGCGAAGCAAAACGGGAAATGGGATGCTCCGAAAAGTGCTCCGATATCCGATGAGCAAATTGAGGCTTTTGCTGAGACGTTGGCAGGTATATCTCCAGCATACGAAAACTTCAATAATATGCCGCGTTCTGTTCGGGCTACGTACACAAAACGATATCTCTCCTTTAAGACAGAGGAAGCGCGCCAAAGGGATTTCCTAAAAATTGTTGACAGGCTTAATAAGAACCTAAAGCCAATGTGAATCAGTTAATATAAAACGAAAGGTGATAGAATGATACCAACTCCTACACAAGCACGAGAAATTTTAGAAAAGTACAACAAGGAACCGTTCCACTTGCTTCATGGTGAAACGGTGGCAGAAGTAATGGGATGGTTTGCTCAGAAATACGATCCAGAAAACATCGACTATTGGCGTACGGTCGGCATGCTTCATGACATTGACTTTGGGCTTTATCCTGAACAGCACTGTGTTAAAGGTATTGAGCTGATGAGAGATGAAGGAATCGATGAGATTATCATCCGCTCTGCTCTAAGTCACGGATGGGGTATGACTGAAACGCCATATGAACCTGAGAGCATTATGGAAAAACTGCTTTTTGCAGTTGATGAGTTGACAGGGTTAATTGGGGCGGCAGCTTTGATGCGTCCTAGCAAAAGTGTTTCCGACATGAAGCTTTCAAGCCTGAAGAAAAAATATAAAGATAAAAGGTTTGCCGCTGGTTGTTCTCGGGAGACTATTGCCAAGGGGGCAGAAATGCTTGGCTGGGAGCTTGATGAGCTTCTAGATCAGACTTTGCAAGCAATGCAAGCGATAGAAAAAAGTCAATAATGTCGACTCCCACCAGAATGATATTAATAGCACATAACAACCGAGGTGAACATCATGAGAGATTTTACTTTTCACACTCCTACAGAGGTTATTTTTGGGCGTGACGCTGAGCTAAAAACCGGTCGGGCAGCGAAGAAATATGGCGCGAGCAGCGTTTTAGTTGTATACGGAAAGGGAAGTGTTGTCCGTAGTGGGCTGCTGGACAGAGTATGTAAGTCCTTAGACGAAGAGGGGCTTTCGTATCGGCAGTTTGGCGGTGTTGAGCCAAATCCGCGTGTTGGTTTGACACGCGAGGCGATAAAGACGGCTATCGATATGAAAGCAGACATGATTATCGGAGTAGGCGGCGGGAGCGTCATTGATACGGCCAAAGCAATAGCACATGGCGCGGCAAATCCCGATGTTGATATTTGGGATATATGGCTTAGGAAGCAACCTATTGAGAAAAGCTTGCCTGTCGGAGCTGTTGTCACAATTCCGGCTGCCGGGAGCGAGATGAGTGACTCCTCGGTCCTGACCAATGAAGAGACGCAAGAAAAGCGAGGCCTTAGCACGCAACTGAACCGTCCTGCTTTTGCCATAATGAACCCGGCTCTCGCTACTACGCTACCAATCTATCAGGTCGCTTGTGGAGTAACTGATATCTATATGCATACTCTGGAAAGATATTTTTCGCCGGTAACAGGTAATGACTTCACCGATGAAGTAGCAGAGGCACTAATGCGAGTCGTTATACGCAATGGAAGACGTGTTGTAAAGGATCCTACCGATTATGATGCCATGAGTGAGATTATGTGGTGCTCAAGTGTCTCCCACAACGGTCTTACAGGTTTGGGCGGGGAGAAAGATTTTTCTGCCCATCAGTTAGGACAAGCGATAGGCGGCATTTATGACAAAGCCCATGGCGCAACACTTTCTGCTGTTTGGGGAAGCTGGGCGTGGTATGTGCTTAAAACTGACCATTCCCGATTTGAAAAATACGCCAAGAACGTATGGGAAGTTGAAACAGCGGAAGCAGGTATAGAGAAAACCGTTGAGTTTTTCAGTGAAATCGGAATGCCTGTTAGCTTAAGTGAGCTTGGAATTGGTATTTTATCCGATACGGAACTCGAAGCGCTTGCCGTCAAATGCACATACGGCAGATCCAGAACTATTGGCAGCTTTAAGGTTTTAGATTTTGATGACATTCTGAGAATTTTTGAAGCGGCTAATAGATAAGTCATATCACACGTTAAGGATTATTGACATGCCTATAATGCAATCCACAATAAATCAAGCGCCGGTCAAACCGGCGCTTATTCCATGTCCAACTTACATTAGCTGGCTTTCGTGTTTTGCGAAAAAGTCGACTCTCGGCTCCAAAAACTTAAGGTTATGCTCGGACGGATTCTCCATAAAATCATATATCGAGTCAAAGATTCTATCCCAGTTCCAAAAATCTTCACTCAGATTCAAATAGTCCAGTATCATTTCAGTCCCCTTTGGAGCAACCGGATGCATCAAAACAGCAGCCGTTCTTACCATGTGGAAGGTATCTATTATTATCTGAGCCCTTAAGTCATTATCATCTTCTTTGTCAGCTTCTCGGATCATCTTTACCCAGTATTTATTCATGCTGCGGATATAAGTGTCCATCAGGCTCATCATCAGGTGAAAATCACACTTATACATCAACTTTTCATATTCCAAAATCGTACTCTTCGCCTCGGTCAGTACTTCTTCGCTAATGCTTCCCAACGGAAGCTTTCCGTCGAAGTATTTCTGCACAGTGTAAAAGCAGGATCTTACAACCCTATTGAATACGTTTGTTAAGAGGTTTCCCTCTTTGAGCGCAGGATCACTGTCTTTTTCACCCGCCTTTGGATTGAAAGGTTTCGGCTGAAAGCTTACACTTCTTATTCCAAGTCCAAGACCAAGGAAGTGTGCCCTCAACTGTTCTGGCGTGTAGTGGTCAAGAAGTTCACGGGCTGTAGGAGGCTTGATTTTGCCGCTGCTACTGGCTTTCTTGTTCAGAAATAGTAGATGATTGTTAACTATCAGATG
>JAAYOS010000076.1 GCA_012520195.1 Clostridiales bacterium
GATTAAGGATATTGACTGAGGGTATTGATAAATAATTACAAAGAGAGCTGGTCTTTATCAAGGCCAGCTCTTAGTGATTCTATATGAAAGTACTCGAGACTCCGCTTGAGATGCCCCTCGAGGCATGCAATTGTGGCATACCGTTGAGGTATCTTTCTGAGGCAGCCTTTTGAAATAGGCTCTTGAGGCATGCTCCTTGAGATATGCTCTCGAGGCATGCACTTGTGAGGCGTCCTTATAGCATATGATTCCTATTGAGCACACTAAAGGGCATATCCCAATAGATTAAAATCTATTTGAGACATGCCCTATTTGTACAGAATAGACCCGTTGCGAGGCTAGAGTTCTTGCGATTCTTGTAGCACTGGTTCTACTTATGAAGTGTTACGTTAAGTTTCACCTTAAGTGTTACGCTATTTTGCCGCTGCAAGGCCGCGGCAAGTATTAGCCAAGACGCTTCTCAAGAGCATCGAGCTGATCGCGGAGCTCCTGCGGGAGAGTGTCGAACTCGTCGAACTTGGAGTAGAACTCTCTGATGTTCTCAATATCTTCCTTCCAGGACTCTACGTCAACACTGAGGAGTTCCTTCATTGTGTCGAGGCTGATGTCGAGGCCTTCGATGTTGATGTCCTCGGGCTTTGGCATATAACCAATTGCGGTCTCTTCGGCATCGATCTCATCGAACGAGCGCTTCAAAATCCACTCAAGGACGCGCATGTTGTCGCCGAATCCAGGCCATATGAACTTGCCGTTGTCGTCGAGACGGAACCAGTTAACGTTGAATATTTTTGGCTTATTCTCGATCTTGTCGCCCATGTTGATCCAGTGAGCGAAGTAGTCACCCATGTTGTATCCGCAGAACGGAAGCATTGCCATCGGGTCACGACGGACTACACCTACAGCTCCAGCTGCAGCTGCTGTTGTCTCGGATGCCATGATGGAGCCTACGAATACTCCGTGGTTCCAGTCAAAGGACTGATATACCAGGGGAGCAGTCTTTGCACGACGGCCGCCAAATACGAGTGCAGATATCGGAACACCTTGTGGATTGTTGAACTCAGATGAAATGACCGGACACTGCTCTGCAGGTGCGGTGAAGCGGGAGTTCGGATGTGCGCCCTTTACGCCGCTTGAAGGATCCCACTTGTTGCCCTTCCAGTCGAGTGCGTTTGTTGGAGGATTGTCATCCAGACCTTCCCACCATACAGTATTGTCATCAAGGTTATGAACAACGTTTGTAAAAATTGTGTTTGCACGGGTAGATGCCAGTGCATTCGGGTTTGACTTTTCGTTTGTGCCGGGGGCAACGCCGAAAAAGCCGTTTTCAGGGTTTACTGCCCACAGTCTGCCGTCTTCGCCAACACGCAGCCAAGCGATGTCGTCGCCAACGCACCAAACCTTGTAACCCTTCTCGCGATAAACCTCGGGTGGTATGAGCATGGCCAGGTTTGTCTTTCCACATGCAGATGGGAATGCTGCTGCAAGATAACGAACTTCTCCCTGAGGATTCTCGATACCAAGTATCAGCATATGCTCTGCAAACCAGCCCTCGTTGCGGCCGAGGTAGGAGGCGATTCTAAGTGCAAAGCACTTCTTGCCTAGAAGGACGTTTCCACCGTAGCCGGAGTTTACGGAGCAGATTGTGTTATCCTGTGGGAAGTGAACGATGTAGCGGTTATTTTCGTCGATGTCAGCTTTGGCATGGAGACCCTTAATATAGTCAGGGCTGTCACCAAGTGCATCCAGAACCTTCGAGCTTACTCGAGTCATGATTGCCATGTTGAGAACAACATAGATCGAGTCGGTGAGCTCGATGCCGTATTTGGCAAATGGAGAACCGATTACGCCCATGGAGTATGGAATGACATACATGGTACGACCCTTCATTGCGCCATCATAGAGAGCGTTTAGCTTGGCGTACATCTCGGAAGGCTCCATCCAGTTGTTTGTGGGTCCTGCTTCCTCTCTGGTAGGAGTGCAGATAAAGGTTCTGTCCTCAACGCGGGCAACATCGTTGATGGCTGTGCGGTGAAGTGAACATCCAGGAAGGAGATCCTGATTTAGTTCGAACAGCTCACCGGTGGAAAAGGCCTCTTTACGCAGCGCGTCGAGCTGGTCCTCTTCTCCAGTAATCCAAACAACTTTATCCGGCTGTGTGAGTTTAACCTGTTCATCGATCCAATCGAGTACATATCTGTTCTTCGTAGGTGCCATATAGTTTTTCCTTTCAATCTTAAAAATTTTCATATGTGATTTCATTCTATATTAAAACTGCAGGATGCGCAACGAAATTATGCAAAATTCACTGCTCACATTCTACAAGTTTTTTCAACATCTCTTCAGAAATTTTGGCGAAAGCTTCAGCTGATAGGGTTTCGCCCCTTACGTCCAATTTGTGCCCACAAGCCGAAATGACGGAAGCGATGTCTTCTTTCTTCATTTTGAGGGTTGAGGAGAGAGCGTTCACCAGCGTCTTCCTCCGGTTTTGGAATGACCCCCGCACAATTCTGAAGAATAACTTTTCGTCAGTGATTCCGAAGGGCTTTTCATCCCGCATCTCAAAGAGAACAACAGCAGAGTCAACCTTCGGCCGGGGTAGAAAGTTGTTGGCGGACACTTCAAAGAGAATTCTTGGACGGCTATAATACTCTGCGAACACCGTGAAGGAACCGTAATCCGAGGTGCCGGGCTTTGCACAGATTCTCAAGGCGACTTCCTTTTGCACCATTACAGTTATCAAACTAAAAAGGTGGCTCTCAAACAGTCGTTCGAGGATTGGAGTGGTGATATAGTAAGGGAGATTTGCACATGCAATTGGAATTAGCCCGTCTAAATCCTCCCTAACGATTTCGCCTAAATCTGCTTTGAGGGCATCACCATGTCTTATAACCAGGTTCTCATAACCTGAGAGTGTTTCTTGTAGAAGTGCCAATAACCGCTCGTCAATCTCCAGGCAGGTTACTTTACCAGCAGCTTCACATAGAGATTGCGTTAGAGATCCTATGCCCGGCCCAATCTCGAGAACACCGTGATTCTTGGTGATAGACGAGGAAGAAACAAATCTTTCTGGAATCCACCGATTGGTAATAAAATTTTGACCCAGGGATTTTTTGAAGCTGAAGCCGTGTCTTTCTAGGAGAGCGCGTACTTCGCTTATACTAAATAAGTCAATCAACTTAAACCGTCCTTCTTTCGGGCGTCTGCCTGTATCAAAGAGAACACAATTCTATTCTTTCAGAACTGAATCAATATATCACATTTGGGAACTAATATTTCTCTGCCAAATATTACTCGCAAAAATTCCCACCATAATTTTATCATTATTGATAGGATGTGGCAAGTAAAAAACAGGAGAATATATCACAGAAATATGCAAGGAATACCGATGCGTTTAGCTATATTGACAGGTGAGCGATAGACTTGCTAATAGTTGGGGGTAGGAATATAATAGTTGCGGAATTGATGTTTAAATCTAGATTTTTATGACTATAATTTTGTAAATGATAGATAACAGAGAGGTCGGCTGATAACTTATGTTGAGGTCATTGAGACAGTACATAACACAGGGCGAAAGAATATTTTTGGTAGGCATAGGCGGCGTGTCGATGTGTGCACTTGCAGACATGCTTAAGAGCATGGGGGCTTCGGTAGAGGGCTCGGATATGCGTGAAGGTGATACGGTTAGCAGACTGAGGGATAACGGTATCAAGGTTATTATTGGGCACGCACGCGAGAATATTGAAGGGGCGGCCTGTCTGATACGTTCAGCAGCCATCCATGAAGATAACCCTGAGGTGGCCGCGGCTCGTGACGCCGGGATTCCGGTGTTTGAGCGCGCCGAGGCATGGGGTGAAATCATGGAGGGTTTCACTCAGTCGCTCTGTATAGCCGGAACCCACGGTAAGACCACTACTACTGCGATGGCAGTTCAGATAGCACTTGAGGCCGGGCTGGATCCGACTGCAATGATCGGGGGAGTACTTCCAAGCATTCAATCGGAGCACAGAATTGGGGGAAACAAGCTCATAATAGCTGAGGCATGTGAGTACAGAAACTCGTTTCTGCGGTTCAGACCGACGGTTGCTACCATTCTAAATATTGAGGAGGACCACCCCGACTTTTTCGCTGACCTTGACGATACTATCGACTCCTTCCGCGCATTTGCTGAACTCGTCCCTGAAGACGGGACTGTTATCGTAAATGCTGACGATCCAAATGTAATGAGATGCGTTGAGGGTTTTGACAGCAATATTATTTCATTCGGATCATTCGGAATTGATGAGGGAGATGTACACGCTGAGAATATTGAGTTATCCGGCGGCTGCTATTCCTTTGATATCGTACATCCGGGAGGTATGATTCCGGTAACTCTGCAACAGCCCGGTAGGCACAACATATACAATGCACTTGCAGCAGCTGCTAGTGCGCTTGAAATCGGCATAGACGGCATTTCCATAGCTAGAGGACTTTCCGATTTCACAGGTGTAAAGCGGAGGTTCGAGTTCAAAGGCCTTTATAAGGGGGCGCCCGTCTATGATGACTATGCCCACCACCCGTCAGAGCTGCGTGCACTCTTTGATGCCACTGGCTCTATGGGGTATAGCCGTGTTATAGCCTGTTTCCAGCCACATACATATAGCCGTACAAAGGCTCTGTTTGATGATTTTGTTGAACAGCTCGGAAGGCCTGACTATGTGGTGTTGATTCCAATATATTCAGCCCGGGAGATAGACGACGGATCGGTATCCTCAGAGATGCTTGCCGAGGCCGTTGGGGACAGCTGTATTGCCGTTGGCAGTATTGATGAAGCGGTGGAGCTCCTGCGTAATACAGTTAAGAAAGGAGATCTGATCTTAACAATAGGTGCGGGCGAGGCCTACAAAGCAGGGGATGCCCTCGTTAAGTTATAGATATGTGCTTGATATGTGCTTGAAAGTCAAATATCACTGTGCTATAATAATCGCGACAGACCTTCGGGGCGGGGTGAAATTCCCCACCGGCGGTGATGCGCAAGTTTTGCGATGAGCCCGCGAACCACAATGTGGCCGAACCGGTGAGAACCCGGTGCCGACGGTACAGTCCGGATGAGAGAAGGTGCGGAGTATGCCATCCGCGCGCTTGTTCTCGGCGTCGTGCCCCGTCCTGTGGACGGGATTTTCTCTTTTAAAGAGATAAGCGGGCCGAGAGTCGAAGGTTTGCAGATCAAGGCTGCCGCGAGCCGAAAGAGCGGTCAACCGTTATATGACGGAGAGAGGAGATACATATGAATCATGCAACCCGTCCATCAAAGGTGGCGTACAGTGTAAGGGTACTTGCAGCACTTGGTATGCTTACAGCGCTGTCAGTTGTACTGACTTGGCTAATTCACTTCCCCATTTTTCCTGGTGCGCCGTTTCTCGAATATGATCCTGCTGACATACCTATTTTGATAGGGACATTTACATTTGGACCTTTAGCGGGACTTTTGCTGACAATAGCAGTTTCCGCAGTACAGGCATTCACTGTAAGCGCACAGAGCGGGGTTATGGGCTTTTTAATGCATAGCGTGGCAACCGGAGCTATGGCTGTGGCCGCTGGGATAATATACTGTGGAAGAAAGACTCGTAAGTCTGCCCTGATTGCGCTGATTGTCGGAACCGTTACAATGACAGTTGTTATGATACCGCTGAATCTAATCATCACCCCACTATTTACAGGGACTGCAATTAAAGACGTATGGGGCATCATGTTTTCGATTATTATCCCCTTTAACTTGATTAAATCCGGCCTAAACAGTGTAGTAACATTCATACTATATGAGAAGTGTTCGGGATGGCTGAGAGGTAAGTATTGAATAGTCTGAACGAGACAGCACATCAATTTAATAATCAACAGAAAGGCGGAAGGAAATCTTCCGCTTTTGTCTTTTTAAAAGAGTAGTCAAACCCTTTGCCCCTTGCGAACACGCCTGATAAGTTGTACAATGTGCATTAAGAGGAATATGTGACCACTCCGGCATTTTTGGCATAACATGTGCTGAGACCTGAAACCTGAAATGAGTAACTTGTAGATTGTGGAGTTTATCATGGAACGGGGGGGCAGAGCATGTTATTAGATATTGTGATCGTACTGCTTGCAGCAACAGGAACCGTCTTTCTTATCAGATTTGTGTTCGGGCTGATGCTGATGCCGGTGAGGGGGAGAGGGTGCCGGGTTTCGGTCCTTTTATCGGTAAAAGGCGACACTCCCGATGTCGACAGGGTTCTCAAAGGGGCAAAGTGGCTCTCACAGCAAGGGGGGGTCAGGCTGATTATTGTTGAGAACAAGACGGAGGGGCGCACATCGAAGGCGATAAAGCTTCACGCAAAGCAAAACAACCTCCCGACATATACAGTGGAGGATGTTCGGGAGAATATTGAAATACTACTTTAGTATAAATCGGTCAATCAGAATTGGAGAAACAGATGGAATTGGAAAAGCCCAAAGAAAGTCGCATAGAGGAAGAGACGCTTGTAGGTTCGGTGGAGCATGTCGTTTATTGTAATGAAGAGAACGGTTATGCGGTCTTCCACATGAACACTGGTAACGAGAAGCCGGTTGTTGTTGTCGGTAATGTTCCATTTATAGGTGTCGGTGAAAGCATCTCAGTGCGTGGTGTTTGGGTGAGCCATCCCTCATACGGAGAACAGTTTAAGGTATCTTATTCCGAGCGTACCATGCCGGAAGACGAAAACGCAATATTACTGTACCTCTCGTCGGGCATAATTAGGGGGATTGGACCAGTTACTGCCCAGCGGATCGTTGACAGATTTGGTACAGACACGTTTAATGTGATGTCATCCGAGCCCGAGCTGTTGTGTGAAATTCAGGGCATAACAAGAAGAAAGGCCGAAAGCATTCGCAACAACTTTAACCGCCAGCTGGGAATGCGCAGGTTGATGGAGTACCTTTTTCAGTTTGGAGTAGCTCCATACGTATCGATAAGACTATATAAATGGTACGGAGATATGGCCATTGACTTTCTACGCGATAATCCATATCTTCTTACCGATGAGAGACTTGGGGTGTCATTTGCTCAGGCAGACGTCATTGCGGCGGAGCTCGGGATCATGGAGGATTCGCCTACAAGAATAGAGGCCGGAGTAATATATGTTTTGGAGCACAACACAGGGAATGGGCATGTGTTTATCCCGGCAGAGAAGTTGGTGGGTACAACTGCAAGGCTGCTCTCGATAGATGAATCACTGGCAGCTGATGCACTAGGGCGACTGGTTGAGTACGGCAGGGTTATCAGGGAAACGATTTTCGATAGAGATGCCTGTTACCTCGCCAGACTGTACAAGGCAGAGACAGAGATTGCCCGCCGCCTTATATCGATGGCGGAAATACCTCCAAAGAAAATATCAGGTATTGACAGGTTGATTGCAGATGTCAGTTCCGGACTTGGATTAGAGTACGCACCTTTACAGCTTGAAGCTATCCGAACAGCTGCAGAGCACACTGTCTCACTATTAACAGGCGGCCCCGGAACAGGAAAATCCACATCGGTCCGGGGTATGCTAAAGGCATTCGACCACTTAGGCCTCAAAACTGTACTTTGCAGCCCCACCGGACGTGCTGCCAAACGTCTGACAGAGCTAACAGGGAGAGAAGCTGCTACAGTGCACCGGTTGCTTGAGGTAAGCTACAATGCTGATGATGTCGGATTTACGTTTGTCCATGATGAGGATGAGCCGTTGGACGCAGATGCCATTATACTTGATGAAGTTTCAATGGTTGATGTAGACCTGATGTATGCACTGGTCCGTGCCATCCGTCCCGGAGCTAAGCTTGTAATGGTAGGGGACCCCGACCAGCTTCCGTCTGTCGGACCAGGTAATATTCTGAAGGATTTGCTTGAAAGTGACCGCATTGCCTCGGTACGTCTTACCGAGATATTCCGACAGGCAGAGCAGTCGAATATTGTTTTGAGCGCGCACTCGGTTAACAGAGGTGAAATACCCAAACTAAAACACAGCACAGGGGATTTCTTCTTTATTCGACGAAGAAACCCCCAAGATGTGGTTCAGACTGTGGTCGAGCTGTGTGCAGAGCGCTTGCCGCGAAATATGGGCTTTAGTCAGGACCAAATTCAGGTACTATCTCCTACAAGAAGGGGTGTTGTTGGCACCCAAAACCTGAATATTGAGCTACAGAGAGCAATAAATCCGCAGTCCTCAAAAAAACCCGAGCGCCATTCCGGTGACTACCTCTTCCGAACAGGTGATAGGGTTATGCATATACGAAACAACTATGACCTTCCATGGCAGTCTGTAGACGGAAGGGATAAGGGAGTTGGCGTCTTCAACGGGGACGTTGGAGTTATCTATGAAATTGACAACCGTGCAGAAAATATCGCGGTTCGATATGATGACCGGATCGTCTTTTATCCCTTTGAACTACTGAATGAGCTTGAACCCGCCTATGCAGTAACAGTGCACAAGTCACAGGGAAGTGAATATCCTGCTGTTGTGTTTGTCGCATCCAGAGCAGCACCCCAACTGCTCAATCGATCAGTATTCTATACTGCAATAACTAGGGCACAGGAATTACTTGTGATTGTGGGAGAAGAAGAAGTTATAGCACATATGGTCAATAATAACCGGCGCAGCATGCGATACACCGGTCTTAAATACCGTTTAATGCAGTATTAATACGTTCTCTCATGGTAGCTGTAGGATGAGTTGAGGCATCACACATGCCGCGGGAAAAGGAGGCAGATATGTCCTCAAGGCTGTTTAGTATGCTCATGGAATTGCTGTTTCCACAAAAATGCGTCTTCTGTAGACATGTACTGAGAAGAGGTGAAAATGGGCTGTGCGATAGCTGCACAGATTCACTGCCGGGACCGGAACCGCGTGTTACCCAAGGCGGTGTGTACAGCGTTTGCGCAGCGGCACTCCGTTACAATGACTCTGTTCGAAGGGCGATACACCGCTTTAAGTTTGGTGGCAAGACGAACTATGCGACAGCTCTCGGAAGGCTTATGGCAAAGACGATACAGAAGGAACTGGCTGACAGGTACGATGTAATCACCTGGGTACCCATAAGTGCAGAACGCAAGAAAAGTAGAGGCTTTGATCAATCGATGTTGCTCGCTTATGCCATAGCACTCGAGCTTGAGGATGTTGCAGTCGAGACCCTGAAAAAGACTGTACATACCAAAGCGCAGTCAAACCTGAACGGAGCCGCCAAAAGAAGAAAAAATGTAGAAGGGGCCTACAGAGTTACCGATCCATCCCTGGTTGAGGGAAAGCGCGTTCTGCTTATAGATGACATCCTTACTACGGGTTCGACACTGTCCGAGTGCTCCTCGGCACTACTGAAAGCCGGAGCCATCGAGATCGTATGCGCTGTCTTGGCGAGGGTCGATAATAGTTCCAATCAAATATTTAGAAAATAGTCAACAAGTGAAAAATAAAGTTTTGATTTTACGCTTACTGTGTTATAATATCAACGCATGATGTATAAAACAAAGAAAGGTAACCTCAGAGGTGTTTTATGTTTAATAGAGATGTCGGTATAGATCTTGGGACTTCGTCCGTACTCATTTTTATTAAGGGGAAGGGTGTTGTGCTTAGCGAACCGTCCGTTGTTGCTCTGGACAAGGAAAGCGGCCGCCTTCTTAAGGTCGGAACCGACGCACAGAAGATGCTCGGAAGGACACCGGGCAACATTGTGGCCATACGTCCCCTCAGGGAGGGCGTTATCTCCGACTACGACATGACGGAGAGAATGATAAAGGAATTTCTACGTAAGATTTCCGGGTTCAGACTTTCAAAACCAAGAATAGTAATGTGTGTGCCGAGTGGAATTACCGAGGTTGAGGAGAGAGCCGTTATCGATGCCGGAAAACAGGCGGGAGCACGCAGAGTGTACCTAATTGAGGAACCCGTAGCTGCGGCAATCGGTGCGGGCATCGATATATCAAAGCCGGAGGGCAACATGGTTGTCGACGTCGGTGGCGGGACAAGCGATATTGCTGTAATCTCTCTTGGCGGGATAGTAGAATCCACTTCTATAAAAATTGCTGGCGATCAGTTTGATGAGGCTATCATCAAATACATACGCCGCAAACATAATGTGCTTATCGGAGAGCGCACTGCAGAGGAGCTCAAAATAAGCATTGGCTGCGTACACCCGAGAGATGAGGAGATCCAGGCCGAGGTGAAGGGTCGCGATCTAATGACTGGCCTACCACGCGTATTCACTGTATCATCAAGCGAGATGCTGGAAGCGTTCGACGAAGTTACCACACGCATCGTTGAGGCTGTCCACTACGTGCTTGAGCGCACACCACCGGAGCTTGTCGCGGACATATCCACTAACGGAATCGTAATGACCGGCGGAGGCAGTCTGATATGGGGCTTTGATAAGCTTCTTGAGACAAAGACCGGTATTGAAACTCACATAGCTGAAGATGCGGCAAGCTGTGTGGCAATCGGAACAGGTAAGAGCCTGGAGTGGATAAACGATATGCAGGACGGAACTATAAATCTGTCCCGCCGCAAACAGATGCAGTATTAATTCGAAGCTAAATATTTTTGTCGATGTCATCAAATAGTCACATTTGATGACATCGCTGGTTTTAACGTCCGCTTTGAGAGTGTCTCGATATATGATTTTGTATGTGTCGGAATGAACTATATGTGGAAGAGGGTTATAAATGAGAATTGTAGTTGTCGGGGACGGCAAGGTAGGGCATGCGTTGGTTAAGGAACTGTCAAGAGAGGGACACGATGTCGTAATAATTGACTCGAGGCAGAGTGTAGTTGACGAGACAGTAAACAGTCTGGATGTTATCGGGGTCGTCGGTAACGGTGCAAGCTACAGTGTGCAGACGGAGGCTGGAGTTGAGCGAGCCGACCTTTTGATAGCAGCAACATCATCAGATGAGCTGAATATTCTCTGCTGCCTTGTGGCCAAAAAGATTGGTGCCAGCTCAACAATAGCCAGGGTTAGAAACCCTGATTATTCAAGACAGCTGGCCTTTTTGCGTGATGAGTTGGAGTTGAGCCTTGTTATTAATCCGGAGCTTGCCGCCGCGAATGAGATATTCCGCATTTTGAGGTTTCCCTTTGCGCTAAAAGTTGAAACATTTACAGGAGGAAGAACCGAACTCGTCGAACTAAAGGTGACTGGCGATAGTCAGCTTAATGATGTTTCACTCTATGAGCTGGAAAAGAGATACCGTGTAAAAATCCTCATCTGTGCGGTTCAGCGGGGCGATGATGTATACATTCCAAGAGGTGACTTTATCCTTCGTGCCGGAGATCGCATCCATATTACGGGGACACGGCCTGAAATCAGCACGTTTATTAAAGAGGTAGGCATTGTTAGTGATAAAATTAGAAGCACCATGATAATTGGTGGAGGTAGAGTTGCCTACTATCTCGCCCGGATGATGGCCGGATCAGGAATGAGAGTCAAGATCATCGAACAGGACGAAAAAAGATGTATAGAACTCAGTGAGTCGCTTGAAAAAACTGAAATCATACACGGTGACGGGTCGGACCACGATACTCTTGCAGATGAGGGTATCGATGAGACTGATGCAGTTGTAGCCCTCACCGGAATTGACGAAGAAAACATTATCATTGCCCTCTACGCTAACTCAAAAAAGGTTAAAAAGACAATAGCCAAGGTGAGCAGATCGGAACTTTTCAGGTTGGTTGAAAATTTGAATGTCGACAGCATCATTAGCCCGAAAGAAATAACAGCGGACTATATACTGCGCTATGTGCGTGCAATGCAGAACACAACCGGAAGTAACGTGCTTACACTATATCGTATTGTTGAAGATAAGGCGGAGGCTCTGGAATTTAGAGTGGACAAAAGGTCGGAGTGTATAGGGATTCCACTAAAGGACTTGAGTCTGAAACCCGATTTACTTGTCGCAGGTATTACTCGTGGAAACAGCCACATAATCCCCCGCGGCCATGATACCATTGAGGCAGATGACAGGGTCATAATCATTACGAAAAATCTGCAGCTGAAGGATCTAGACGATATTCTGCTGAGAGGATAGATACTTACATGAATACCAGGAAGATTATCTCGTCGTTGGGAAAGGTACTCAAGGTTGAGGCAGTACTTATGTGCCTTGCGTTGTTAGTGGCATTGTACTATCGAGAATCGTCGTGGACAGCATTTGCCATAGCAATAGGGATAATGCTGCTTGTCGGGACCATCGCTGATTACAAGAAGCCTGAGGACGGTGATATAAGAGAAGGCGAAGGGTTCGTAATCGTAAGTTTCGCATGGATACTCTGTTCAATCTTTGGTGCCCTTCCCTTTTTTATCAGCGGACAGATACCCTCTTATATTGATGCCTATTTTGAGACAGTATCTGGATTTACGACAACCGGATCGAGTATCTTAAAAGATGTTGAGGCGCTGGATAGGGGTATGCTCCTTTGGAGGAGCCTGACTCATTGGATAGGAGGTATGGGGGTTCTTGTCTTCGTTCTGGCTGTTCTTCCGGCTTCGGAGGGGCGCTCAATTCACATAATGCGTGCTGAATCGCCGGGTCCAATTGTCGGAAAAATCGTGCCGAAAATTAGGACAACGGCTGCAATACTGTATGCAATCTATATCGCACTAACACTAATTATGGTTGTGTGCCTGCTTATTGGTGGCATGCCTCTATTTGACAGTGTTGCCAATGCCCTTGCCACGGCAGGTACCGGTGGATTTGCGATTAAGAATCTTAGTATCGAGGCGTATGACAGTGCATATCTGGAAGGTGTATTCACAGTATTTATGCTCTTGTTCAGCATAAACTTTAATGTCTACTACCTGTTGATCAACGGCCGTGTTGCAAGGGCTCTCAAGAGTGAAGAGATGCGCTGGTTCTTAGGGATAGTTTTCGTTTCAACATTTGCTATTACAATAAACAATATCTCTGCCTACGGAACATTTCTCCACTCCTTCCGGTATGCATCCTTTCAGGTGTCGTCAATCATATCGACGACGGGATTTACCACAACTAACTTCGAAACTTGGCCCACATTTTCAAAGATGATTCTGATTATGCTGATGTTTTTTGGTGCATGTGCCGGCTCAACAGGAGGCGGGATGAAAACATCAAGGATTATCATCATGTTAAAATCGATTACCCGCGAGATTCGTAGGTTGCTGCATCCACGTACTGTAGCAGTTATAAAGCTCGAAGGAAAGCCCGTGGACAACAATGTTATCCACGGGACGTCGGTCTACTTAACGGCTTATATGGCGGTTTTCCTTATTTCACTTCTTATAATATCTTTGGAGGGGTTTGATATGGTGACCACCTCCACCTCGGTAATCACCTGTCTCAACAATATTGGACCAGGTTTTGGTCTTATTGGCCCCCGTGGAAACTTTGCGGACTTCTCACAACTATCCAAGCTTGTGCTTTCTGCCAATATGCTTATGGGACGCCTGGAGATATTCCCGATAATAATGATATTTAATCCAAGTCTCTGGCGTAAGAGATAATATAACAAAGAACTCTAGCCAAAAGCTTATAACTTTAACAGTAGGATGAAGGCTTTCTCTCGAGAGAAGAGTAGAGATGGTACTGCTGGCTTCAAATGATGAGAAGCCAACGGGCAAAGAGAAGCATCCCGAATCCAGGTGCTCCGAGGAGACCTATTACGATGGAGTTACCGAGGTTTACTCCTAGAGAAATACCTATGTACGACCCTATGAGGTCAAAGCATATCAGTGCTGCAAAGCCGGCTATTGTATTCAACAGTAGTTTGAGAGCCAATCTGAACGGGGCTTTGAATATACGTAAGCTCACCGTTAGAATTGCACCTCCGAACAGGAACAGTAACAGGTTTTTAACTGTCGCTGACATGAAAACCTCCTTAATCCTCCATTTTGCTGTACTCCTTAAACATATCAAGGCGCTCGTAACCCTGCTCCTTTGCTTTCCTGAGCAGATAGCTGTAGTGAGACTGCAGCGAGTTTATTTCATATATGCTTGCATCGACAAGCTCAGGGTCGGAAACATTATTAAATGATATCCGCGCGCGGGTTAGCTTCTCGCGCGTATCGTTTATTGCTTCAAGCAGTTCTATGCGCTCGAGCTCCTCCTTTGACGGTTTTTTGCGAAATAGCCGGTCAGCCATGTTAACTCCTCCTAACACCAAAAACAGGGGCGCTGGTACAGGGCATGCTCTCTCTGTCTGCTCTGCCTTGCCTTCAAGTATATGGTTATAAGCTATGTAGATATGCGTAATGAACAGAGATATACTTTAAATATTGACAACTTTTTACTGCAATATTCAAATTAAATATTAGAAACAGACACAAAAAAAGCACCCCGAAGGGTGCATTTGGAGCGGAAGACGGGATTCGAACCCGCGACTTTCACCTTGGCAAGGTGACACTCTACCACTGAGTCACTCCCGCAACGATTGGTGCCGCTGGTCGGACTCGAACCGACATGGTATTGCTACCACCGGATTTTGAGTCCGGCGCGTCTGCCAATTTCACCACAGCGGCATGCTAATGAAGCTGAAGCACATTAGTATTTGGCCTAACGCGATATTATTATACAATATGTTTTTTAGAATTTCAAGCCCAAATTTTTAAAACCATCGCCCCCCTTGACATAGGGGATTCCATATGGTATTATAGTTAAGCCGCTAAAGATTCTAGCGGATTCAATATCGCGGAGTGGAGCAGTCCGGTAGCTCGTCGGGCTCATAACCCGAAGGTCGGGGGTTCAAATCCCTCCTCCGCAACCAATAGTAAAGTGATCAAGACTAACCGTTTTGGTCACTTTTGTTTTATCCATAATAAGATTAGGCAGGAGGTCAGCGGATATTA
>JAAYOS010000077.1 GCA_012520195.1 Clostridiales bacterium
AACATCTTCCAAGTCTGGCGAACATCTTCCAAGTCTGGCGAACATCTTCCAAATATCATCCTAAATGTGCTCGCAGATATCTTAGCAAGTATCATTCCCAATACCTTCAAAAGGCTAAACTTCTCGGTTTAGACTTTGGTACAGTGGGTTTCTGAGAGCTATAAAGGAGGTGACAAACCCGATTACGCCAACTATAAAGAATATTATCGCGATGCCGGAGCCTTTACCCGTTCCAAAGAGGAAGGACAATGCGTTTTGCAATGGGGATGTGGATGTCATAAACGGCTCAAACACATAATCTGCTAAGACTCCGCCAATAAACAGGCCTAGAGGGATGGTGCTGAACTGAATGGTATCTCTCGCGGCGAAAACCCGTCCCTGCATTTCTATCGGAACGTTGGTTCGCATGATGGCTGTGAGATTCGCGCCCAAAAACGCCATCGGTACATTCGATGTGAAGGCCGCGGCAATCCACAATGGCAGAGAGTGTGTTAGGCTCTGACCGACATCGCCTAGTAAAAAGGAAATTCCGCAGGCGAAAAAGATGATCCAGACTCGGTTCCGAGCAGGTCTCATTAGAGTGACAAAAATGCTCCCCGCTAGAGTTCCAATTCCGACAGCGGCCTCAACCATGCCAAGGGCAATCTGGTCATTTCCGGTTCGCGAGAGAATGAGGGTAGGCAACATGCCGTAGCTTCCCATTTTCGCGATGAAATTAATAAAGGCGAAAAACAGGATTATTCGCAACAGCGCTGAGTGCTCTCGCAAGAAGTTTATTCCTGCCATACAACTTTTTAGAAAGGTTTCTTTTGCCGCTTCTGCACTGTCCGATATTACTGCTGCCCTGTCTGTTATCGCTTCTACACTGTCCGATATCTCGTCCGTATTATCTTTTGACTTCACTGTAATATCAGGGATATTTATGAAGAACAGCAGAACTATGAACGCAACAGAAAAGGTGGCGATGTCAATGATAAGTACCGTCTCTAAACCGCCAAATGCCAATACTGTACTCCCTAATGCAGGAGCCAAAATCGTGACGATGGAACTCGAAATGGAATGCAGCCCGCTAACCCTTACGTAATGCTTCTTTGGAACCAGCAAACTGGTTGTAACATTGGATGCAGGGCTTTGGAACGCATTCATGAAGCTGAGAAGAAAATTGATAATATACAGATGCCATATCTGTAATGTGGATGTTAGATACAGCACCAGAACTGTGATCGTACCAACTGCTGCCAGTAAGTCAGCCACTAGCATGATGCGCTTCTTGTTCCACCTATCGGCAATTGTGCCTGCTATAAAGCAGAAGAGAATGGACGGTAAAAAAGAGAACACTGACAAAAGTGTGATGCTCGAAGCTGTACCTTTTTGCCCATACACCCAGACGATGAGTGCGAAATTTGACATCGCTGTACCTAGAGTGGACACAGCTTGAGAACTCCACAGGATAAGGAAATCCTTGAGTTCTGAGAGTGTAATAAGTATATTTGTTTTTTTCATGGCTTTGCTCCTTCAAGATATAGAAATACAGACTGAAAAATGCAAAGCCTAATTCGGACGGTATTTATGTACTACAATTATATACTACCGCTCCATGCAACTTCCGTCCATAATCAGACTTTACATGGAGCATTATCAATGGCAAGAAGCATGTTAGCACCTCCGACTTGGTTGGTAAGTTCGCATTTCTGTGGTCACCCTTTGCCTTGTAGCAAAGAGTCAAACGCCGACTCGAAACGGGCATCATCGTCCTTGGTACGTTTGGATGGACCCTTCGTGCGACCGCCACTCCTGCGTATCTTTTGGCCGATGTGGCGCTCCAACAGCAATCTATCTATGTTATCATTCGTGAAGATCAGACCGTTTTGGTTTATGGCTCTTGCACCTTTGCCAATTACCATTGCAGCTAGTCCAAAATCCTGCGTGACGACAATATCATCACGGGTAAGCAGTCTCATCAGCGCAAAATCCACGCTGTCAGCTTGTTTATCCACAGTAATGACGGTGCTGTAGTCATCGCTTAGTTCATGGGACGTATCAATCAGCATGGTGACAGGGATATTATACTTTTTCGCCAAGCGGACGATGATTTGCTTGACCGGGCAGGCATCAGCATCAACTAATATTTGCATGTGTGAACTCCTGTCATGTATGAACTCCTGTTAAGTAATATAACAAATTCGTTATAGTTTCTTAATATCCTAACCTTATCATATTCCTCGGCGTTGATACAACATAAAATTCCCTCATATTTGCTCAATTTTTGATGTCATATGTAGGCTAATCTACGAAATTAAAGTAATTTGCATATTCGGTTGACTTATTGTAAAAAGTGTGACTAAAATATATTGGGTGATTGTGATTAATTTGACATTGCCAGACAAAAGGAGATACTAAGAAAAGCTCAAGATAGTTCACTAATTAGACAAGTAGGGTAGATAATCAAGACAACAAGAATAGTTCAAAAAGAAAAGTTCAGAAAAGTTCAAAATAAGTTAAGGATAAGAGGATGGCGGGAGAATTTTAATGGAAATTATAATGAATCTACTGCTCATGCTGGGCGGAGTTGCAGTGTTCATGTTTGGCATGAAGCAGATGAGCACAGGTCTGGAGCAAAGTGCCGGATCAGGCATACGCAATCTTTTTAAGAGAGTCAATAAAAACAGAGTCGTAAATTACGGTATCGGAATTGGGGCTACCGTACTAGTACAGTCTTCCTCGGCTGCATCGATAATGACTGTGGGTCTTGCTCACGCAAATATCGTAACGGTGAAGCAAGGCTCAGGATTTATCCTAGGCGCAAAGGTTGGAACCACCCTTACTGCGTTTGTATTTGCTTTATCAGGGATTAGCAAAGGCGGATTTAGTATTAGTTCCGTTTTTGCAGCAGTCGCATTTGTTGGCGTTATTATCATCTTCTCCACCAACAAAGAGTCCCTTACGAAATTTGCACCTTTTTTGATAGGGTTTGGGATGCTATTCATCGGCCTTGAAGTCATGGAAACGGCAATTGGAGGTCCTGATTCTACTCTGAGTATCGGGCTTTCAAGGGTATTTAAATATGAGATAATGCAGAATCCCGTCTTGCTTGTTATCTTGGGGATTCTTTTTACTGCCATTATCCAGTCATCCACCGCGGCAACAGGCGTTTTCATCGCATTTTTGGCTACTGGCGTCATAAACACTGTTGATCAATCGTTCTTTTTGATAATGGGTGCGAATATTGGTACTTGTAGTGACGGCATAATGGCCTCCCTTAGCACAAACGCCAATGGAAAACGTATCGCACTATTCCACTTGCTTACAAGCGTAATCGGAGCGGCAGCATTCACTATCATTCTAGTTATACTCAGAGTGCCCATTACAAACTTGTTTGAGAGAGTGTTCCCCGGAAAGCCGCAGTTTAGCCTTGCAACGTTCAACCTGATTTACAACACGGCGTACACCTTGATACTGCTCGCATTCATCGATCCGCTAGTAAATTTTGTGACAAGAGTAGTGAAGGACAAGCACCAGGTACTTGAAGAGGTAACCTATATTGATGAGCGATTCTTGCAGACCCCGTCAATTGCGGTTGAGCAGTCATTGAGAGAGCTATCCGACATGGCCATACTAGCAAAGGAGAACATTGATCGTTCCTTTGCATCGTTGATCAACGAGGACATGAGTGAGAGCGAAAAAATCGCTGATGTGGAGTATCGTATCGATTTCTTAACAAGTAAGCTCACAAGCTTTTTCATCAAGATATCGTCAGTAAGCATTTCAAAAGATGACGAAAAACTTATTGGTGGACTACATCATGTAACAAATGATATCGAGCGGCTGGGCGATTATGCCGTTCTGCTGGTGAAGGAAACCAGCTATATGAAGGATCAAGATGTAAAATTTTTGGATCAGACAAAGGAAGAGCTTACTGAAATACATGGTCTGATATCCGAAATGTTCGACTTAGCATTTGAGGCTTTCACAAAGCGCAGTACCAAAAACTTTAGAAAGATATCAGACCTCCACAAGGAGATATTGGCACTAATCTCTGATACTCGTAACGAGCACGTCGCGCGCCTAAGCTCAGAGATGTACCCTGTTGAGGTATCGAAAAGTATATACTCAGTGCTGTTTTCGCTGCAGAGAATTGCAGACCATATCGTAAACGTAGCATTCTCGATCCGGTCCACGACAGGAAGCAAAACAGAAGCGTTCCAGGCAATTGAAAAGGAAAAGAAGAAAGCGTAGAGCGTGTAGAGCGTGTAGAGCGCGTAGAGCGTAGAGCGTAGAGTGTAGAGCGTAGAGTGTAGAGCGTAGTGTGACATGCTCCCTCCATAGGAGACAGTGGTTATTTCACTGTTGCCTGTAGAGGGAGCATATTTGTTGAGTGGGATTCTCGCATAGGAGCCTTTGTATTGGAACCCGGTATGGGAACCTTGTATTGGCTCCTTTGTATTGGAATTCTCGTCCTTGTTGCTTATTTGTCCTTTTTCCGTGCTCTTGCCTCGTCCTGTATTTCTTCCTTAAAACCTTCAAGAGCGCGCTCTCTGCGTTTGTTTTTCTCGATTAGGGCTTCGCGTGTATTTGGATCGTCTGTTTCCGCAATCATCTCTTCGGCAAGCTCCATGTTTTGGATCGTGTGGTTTATGTGTTTTTGGATTTTCCTAACGTTATCTCTGCGATTGTCCGGATTCGGTTTAATAATATCACCCTCCATTCAAGCAATATATCAAGACAATGATGTCAAGAAAACATCGTGCTCGGTGATATTATGCTCATTTGACAGAGATATATTACACTTCCTACTTGACAGGCTAACAACCATTAGCTATAATGATGCTAATGAACGTTAGCCTATTGTTTGTGGGGTTCATTTAGATATCAACATATCAACATTCTTGGATTTATAGGTAATATGAATCGCGTAATATATAGTTCTTATTGTGAGAAACGAGGTGTAACTTTATGGATAAGAAGGGTACAAAGCAGAGAATTCTGGATGAGGCATTGAGCTTATTTGCTGTACATGGCTATGACGGTGTGACGGTAGCACAGATTGCGGATGCTGTAAATATTAAGACGCCGTCTTTGTATAAGCATTATGGGAGCAAACGGGATATCTTCGATGCTATACTTACCGAGATGGAAAGCCGGTATAAGCAGCAGGCTGGTTCCCTGCAAATGGACGGAGCAGATCCCGAAAAGGATACAGGAGTCCTTCTGAACAGCAGCAGAGAACAGCTAATTGACATGGGCACGAAATTGTTTCTTTACTTTCTCCATGACGATGTTGCGCAAAAGTTTAGGAGGATGCTTACTATCGAGCAGTACAAAAACCCCACAGCTTCAGAACTGTATGTGGAGCAATATATTGACAGCCCGCTCCTATATCAAAGCTCGATATTTCAATATTTCATGGAGCAAAACATCATGCTTAACTTGGACGCCAAAACCGCTGCGATGCATTTTTATGCGCCCATGTTCCTGATGTTGTGTTTGTGCGATAGCTGCCCCGAGCGTGAAGCCGAAGCGTTGAGTTTTATCAGGCTGCATATCAGCCAGTTTTCAGATATTTATTTGGTAGAAGGAGAGGGAGAAGAGGTATGAATATCACAGTTATATATGGTCAGCAGCACAGAGGAAACACATGGCGCCTGACTAAGCTTTTTTTAGATCAGTTTGAGGGTGCGGCAATCACTGAATTTTTCCTGCCCCAATCTGGGCCACTTTATTGTACCGGCTGCATGCGTTGCATAAATAAAGGGGAGACATATTGCCCCCATGCAGAAACAGTCCAGCCTATCGTGGAGGCCATTGACCAATCTGATTTGATTGTTTTCGCTTCGCCCTGCTATGTTATGAACATGACTGGACAAATGAAGTCATTGATGGAGCACCTGGCATATCGCTTTATGTCCCATAGGCCGGAACCATCCATGTTCCGTAAACAAGGACTCGTACTATCCACAGCAGCTGGAGCGGGAGCCGGCAAAACAACAAAAGCCATAGCGGAAAACTTGTTCTTTTGGGGCGTAGCAAAGATTTATCGTTACGGAGTTGCCATCCAGGCCCTCGATTTTGAGCAAATTTCGGCAAAGAGAAAACATAAGATCGAGCGAAGGGTTAACCGTATTGTCCGAATTCTAAAAAGAAATACTGGTAGGGTCAAGCCAGGCCTAAAGTCAAAGTTCATGTTTGCTATTATGAAGTTAGCACAAATACAAAACGAGTGGAACCCGACCGATCGAGAGCATTGGGTGAAGCATGGCTGGCTGGCAGAATAGATACACACTCTTTATGCGTGGTCTTTGTCTGCTGTAGGGAGCAAAGACCTAAGATGTGCATTCATCTCAATAAACTTGTTTGTACGAATGTCTATTCTTTTTCCGAGACGATGTGCTAGATTGGCAG
Source organism: Clostridiales bacterium (assembly GCA_012520195.1). Classification (GTDB taxonomy): domain Bacteria; phylum Bacillota; class Clostridia; order Oscillospirales; family JAAYOS01; genus JAAYOS01. The sequence goes on from JAAYOS010000077.1 coordinate 6,400, forward strand.
CAAAATTTGAGCATGCTTCCCGATCATATATTTGAATGGTACTTAATTGCATTACATCTACTCCGTGATTTTTAAGAATTTCTGCGCGAATTGCATCCTTACCTTGTTCGGAAGGACTACCGTGAAAAGCGAAACTGTCATATTCGACAGCAAGTTTCTTCGATTCATAATATAAATCCAAGAAACACCGATTCTGCCTCAGGCGTTTAGCTGCGTCTTCTTTCAGCTTGATCTCATAGTTGAAAACAGCGCCTTTGAGCCCGTAACCTCCCAGGGCATGAGGTAGGGTAAGAATCATGTAGGTTATTGACTCCATAATTGATGCAGAGCCATTTTCTATGTACTTTACAGCACGAGAAGCATTAGAATGCCCTTTGAAGCCTTTTGTCTTATCAAGAAAAGCTTTGAGTTTCCTCTTTGTAGAAATTGACTTAGCAGGTAAACCAGGAGGGTAAGAACAAAGCTGTAGGCCAAGCAGAATAAGCCTCTGGATGCTCAATTTTGAAGCAAGCTGAAGGAATACCAACTCTGGCGAAGCGACCATTATTCCGTCTTTTAGTTTCACTGCTCTGGGTGGTAGCTGCCTTTGACACAAATAAATATTACAGCCCTTTTTCCGATATCTTTTGCTTGCATTCAGTACAGTGTAATCGACATAATCGACAGTTTCCGCTTCTGAGTTTGCTGGATCGAGAACAGCCTCAATATATGGTATATTCCAGTGCCTTGCTGCTGAAAAATGACTAATAAACCGTTCCATATTTGAATTGTACTACAAATCAACTGGAACTGCAAAGATAAATTACCAATTGGGGAGATAATTGCCATTGGGGCAGGGGCATTTTCGAGCTGTAAGGAAAAAAGCTGTTTTCTGCGCAGAATCTTGAGTAGTGTGTGAACCTCTTTCGACTGGTATGTGGAATACCACATATTATTGCGCAGAATTTCTAGTAATGTGTGAAATGGGCACTTTCTGGGTTGTTGCACTCACACATAACCTCGATTTTTGCGCAAAAAACGCGAAAAAAGTGTTTTGAGGGTTATTGCGAGTGTGGTTCAGAGGTGGATGGAGATCTAGCTGGCTGGTGTGAGGCGCGTAAGTGGGTGGGACCCAATCGAACGGGGACCGGATAGACGGGAGTTCGCTTCAATCGTGCGTGGTTATCTACTCAAGAGAGTGTTAATGCAGTACTGAACTGAGCGACACAATAAGCAAGACAATAAGCGACACAATAAGTAATACAATAAATGTCTTAAATGCATTTGAAATTATGTCTCTATACCGATATAATTGTTATATTGAAGGTGCGGTTGAAGGTCTCCACACTCACGGTTGATAGAACAGGCCGACATACAGTTATGTGTTGGGGTGACGAGACCAGTAAGACTGTGTCAATGAGGGAAAACCAAATGGAGCCTTCAATAATCGGTAAGAAGCAATAACCGATAGGGGCCAATAAACAATAAACGGTAGGGAGCAATAAACAGTAGTGAGCACAAACAGTAGGGAACAAAAAGGAAATAGAATGAACAGATTAAATATGAAAATATCAGGAATATTTAGCCCCCATAGAATTTCTCCCCGTAGAATCTCCGTTGCGGCGTTCTCGTTTTCTTTTGCGTATCTACTCTCCTTTTTGTTTGAAGGTCAGGTGCTGTACAGCCTGTTGGACCTGCATGGAATGAGTGCATCCTCTTATATATTGGCTGCGATAATTGCACACTTTTTTGGTCTTCTCACATGTGGTCTGCTTATCAGAAGTAGAGTGGCAGCCAAAGGCCTTATGATTGTTGGCATGGGGGTATGCCTTGCTACTACTGTTCCATTCTTTTTTTCACCTTGTGCTCTATGGATGGTCGGACTTATTGCTGGCGGATACTTTTGCGGCTGTACTGTGGCTGCTTGGGGATATTTTCTCAGGGCCTTTACCCCCAAAAACGAGCGCATTAAAGTGTGTGCGGATGTGCTGATTTATTCCAATCTGTTGATGATCGCAATCAATGTGGTTGCTCTGAATAAGTCGCCATATACGGGGCTTGTGCTCTCAATGCTTTGTCTTATAATCGGGATGCTATTTATTCTGGCGCTACCGGCGGAACGTCGGGCAGAGCATACAAAGGAGCAGACGGAGGAGCATTCGAAGGAGCGTCCCATGAGGCGCTTTGTAGAGCATTGGATGGAGCGTCCAATGGGGCCTCGAGTGGAGAAGCCATTGAGGCGGCAGGCCGAACAGTCGGCGCAGGTGCAGTTGGAGCAAGAGCAGGTGCAGTTGGAGCAAGAGCAGGTGCAGTTGGAGCAAGAAGAAAGACAGAATAAAGCGTCGGAAAATACTACACCTGGTGGTGTTAGGGACTCACTACTGCTTCTGTGTCTCTTTGTATTTATTATCACTATTAACTCTGGTCTGATGTATCAGGTAATCAATCCTGCTTTTGCGCATTTATCGTGGCTTACAAGTTGGTATTGGGCTGTTCCATATATCCTGGCGCTCGCTATTATGTGTAACCTTTCCGCAAAGGCTAAGCGTTCCAGGATTTTGTATGTAGGTATGGCAATGATTATGGGAGCGTTCATCAGTTTTATGTTACTGGGACGCGACACTTTAGACTATCTGATTGTGGATACACTGATGCTCGGCGCCTGCGGTATCTTTGATTTGTTTTGGTGGAGCATACTCGGCGAAATGCTTGATTATAGTAAGAATCCTTCTCTAACCTTTGGGGCCGGTCTTTCCGCCAATGTATTAGGGGTTCTTATGGGTGATATCTTGGGAATGGGTGTAAGAAATATTGGGCTTCCCGGTGCTGAGGTTGCTGTTATTGCCCTCACTGTGGTCTGCGTTACACTTGTTATGCTACCGCCACTTAACCGTCAGCTAATATTATTACTGAGAAGTCATACATATCTCGCCGCTTATGATAATATGAGTCAGTCTCAACAAACAGACATAGTTCGGCAGATCAAAACTCTTGACCCGTTGACTGCTCGCGAGCAAGAGGTATTGCAGCAAATACTTTCGGGCAAATCGAACCGAGAAATTGCCAAAGTTCTGTTTATCAGCGAGAATACAGTTAAGACGCATGCAAGAAGCATATTTTCGAAATACGATGTGGGGAGCAGAGCGGAGCTTATTAGTTTGCTACTGAAGAATCAAGCGGTTGAATAATAA
>JAAYOS010000078.1 GCA_012520195.1 Clostridiales bacterium
AAAAGCAGTTGTTGATACGCTGGGGGATGCAAGGGTTGTTTTAATGCAAAATCATGGAATGATGTGCTGCGGAAAGACGATTAAGGACGCAATGGCTGCAGCGACTTATACGGAGGAAATGGCGCAGACTGCTTATTACGCAAAGCTTCTTGGCTGCTTTAAGCCACTTCCGGAGGAGAGTGTCCGACAGATGCAGGCGCTCATAGCTGCAGATAAAGCAGTTTAGGAGGGAAAATCATGAAGAGAACACTGGCACTGTGTACGGCAATTCCCGAAAAACAGCTAGAAGAAATCAAAAAGTATTGTGATATAACGATTTGCGGTGAGCTAAAGCACGGCAGAGGAAATGTTACCGAAGAGCAGACACGCAATGAATGCATTGGTCATGAGATGGTCGTCCTTGGCGACGAGGTAGCGGGATATGAAACAGTGAAGATGTGGCATGAGGCCGGGATGAAGTTCATCGGCTGCGCCAAAGGTACTCCTGTTACTGTAGATGCAGCCGCGCTCGAGGAGTTTGGGTACGAGATGTCCTATACACCCGGACGGAATGCAGTGGCAGTTGCAGAGTTTACAATCGGATTGATGATTGCCTCCACAAGAAATATAACTCTGTCAAGTACCGGACTGCAAAAGGGCGAGCATCTAGGCCCACCCGTTGATGACATATATGACGTTCCCGATGTTAAGAATGTCATATGGGGACCTCTGGACGAGAATCATCCCTTTACAGATTACGGCATCGGGTTTGAACTTTACGGGCGTACGCTCGGAATAGCTGGTTACGGAGCAATAGGTAAACAGGTTGCAATTCGTGCCCTAGCATTGGGCATGGAAGTCATCGCCTACGACCCTTACTGCCCTGTCGAGCAAATTGAGAGTGACGGTGTAACATCGGTTTCGCTAGATGATTTACTTGTAAGGAGCGATATCTTAAGTTTGCATCTTCCGGTGCTGCCCTCAACAAAAGGTATTGTAAATAGAGAATGGTTTAGCAAGATGAAGCCCACGGCTTATCTTATAAACACCGCTCGTGCGGCTGTTATCGATCAGAGAGATTTCATAGAGGCGCTAGAAAGCGAAACAATTGCTGGAGCTGCTATAGATGTGTTTTGGCAGGAGCCGATCCCTGCAAACCACCCGCTGCTAAAAATGAGAAATGTTACTCTGACCCCCCACATGGCAGGGCTTACTGTTGACGTCGATAACTGGTCCGGACGTATGATGGGCGATGAGGTGTTGGCATATCTGAGAGGAGAACCAAGGAAATATATCTGGAAGACATCCAGGTAACGGAGAGGTAATAGAAGAATGAGTAACAATTATCCGAACCTGTTCAAACCAATAAGAATCGGAAATGTCACACTGAAAAACCGTATTATATCGGCGCCGACCGGTCTGATGGACTTAACACCAGATGGAAGGCTTACCCGAAGCAACATGTCCTATTATGAGCTAAAGGCACGCGGAGGGGCAGCTGTTGTAACGCTCGGGGAGAGCATAACCCATACTGAGACCGGGGAGTCACACAATCGCCAGATTCACCTCGATGATCCTAATGTCCTTCCAAGCCTTACTCATACAGCAATGGCAATTCAGCGTGGCGGCGCACTTGCGAATATTGAGCTGTCACACGGTGGAAAGTATGGTGGCATTAAGAGTATAGCGGGAGAACTAAAAGAAGACCGTATTGCATACGGCCCCAGCAGTGAAGACCTGCCAACCGGAGAGCATGTCCATGAGATGAGCGTTGAGATGATATATAAGCTTGTCGATTGTTACAGGGATGCCGCGGCTATGTGCAAAACTGCAGGTTTCGATATGGTAATGGTACATGCAGCGCACGGATGGTTGTTCAATCAGTTCCTGTCCCCTGTGGAGAATAGAAGGACGGACGAGTTTGGGGGTTCACTGGAAAACCGTGCCCGTTTTCTGATGCTGGCTCTTGATGCTGTTAGAGATGCAGTAGGACCGGGTTTCCCTATTGAGCTACGGATGAACGGCGACGACTTCATCGAAGGCGCAATGACGCTTACAGACTATGTGGAACTTGCGAAGATGGTGGAGCACAAAGTCGATCTGATCAACGTCTCCTGCGGGTCCCATGAGAAGGATGATCTCTTTGTTCGGACCCATCCGTCCATGTTCCACGAGTACGGGTGCAATGTCTATCTCGCAGCTGCCATTAAGGAAGTTGTAAGCGTTCCGGTCGCCTGTGTGGGAGGTATAACCACACCCGAGCTTGCGGAAGAGATTATTGCTACGGGTAAAGCGGATATTGTCGAGATGGCAAGGGCACTTATTGCAGACCCGTACTTCCCCAAGAAGGCAAAGGCAGGCCTCAGTGAGGATATCACGCCTTGTCTGCGTTGTTTTGAGTGTTTGCACCACTTAGTGACAGATACAGTAATTCGGTGCACTGTCAACCCTGTAATAGGCCATGAAATCGATGTAAAGTATTTCAAGCCGGAGCCAAGAACCCAGAAGCGGATTTTGGTTGTAGGTGGAGGACCCGGGGGCATGCAGGCGGCAATAACAGCTGCTAATAATGGACATATCGTTACATTGTGCGAGAAGGACCACTACCTCGGAGGCGTGCTAAACTTCGCAAAGAACATACCTTTCAAACATCCGCTTTTTGAATTTGCTCAAATACTCGAACGCAGGGTTCACACTGCTGGAGTAAAGGTTGTAACCGGGCAAGAGGTGGACAGATCCTATGTTGAGGCCATGAAACCGGATGTTCTGATTATAGCTTCCGGAGCAAAACCAACCATACCTCCCATTACCGGTATTGAAAGCGAAAACGTCTTTGTAGCAACCGATTATGATAAAATTATCGACAGGCCTGGACAGAAAGTTGTTGTTATTGGAGGAGGCCTCATTGGTTGTGAGCTGGGAGTGCATTTAGGTATGACTGGCAGAGATGTTACCATTGTAGAGATGCGCGATTGTCTTGCTCCCGATTCGAACAGTTTCCATCGTATGGCACTTATGGCTGAGCTTAATAAGTATACAAAGTCATATGTAGGCACACAGGTTGTAGAGGTCACTGAGGATGGCGTTGTGTGTAAAAACAAAGAAGACGAGGAAATTCTCATACATGCAGACACTGTTGTTCTGGCTGCAGGAATGACTGCGGACACGGGGCTATACGAAATGTTATATGACTCAGCACCCGAGGTCTATCCAATTGGCGACTGCACCAAGGTAGGACAGGTACTTCAAGCTGTACAACAAGGATATTTCATCGTTCGGGAGATATAAGTCCATTATACATCTGGAAAGTATACATGCTCAAAAAGGGAGTTTTGCCACTCCCTTTTTTGGTACAGCTCTTCAAGTCCACTGTGCAAGACTATTGCAGATAAGGTTGATTGATGTTAGAATTATCATGTAAACGAACTCTTTTTGTTCTCAAAGAGGTTTGTCCCTGTATGTACGGAATCTTGACTTAAGTTCAATATGCGCAGGCCGGAATTTTACTCGAGAATGGAAAAGGACGTGTAGCTTGATGAAGCATGGGTTTATAAGATGCGCTGCTGGTACGCTGGAGGTAGCCGTAGCTGACTGTCAGAAGAACGCGGACCGTATTATCGAACTAATTGACAGTGCAGGGGAGGAAGGGGTCCGCTTTTTGGTCCTGCCCGAACTCTGCATAACCGGGTACACCTGTGGCGAACTCTTCATTCAACAGAGTTTACTTGATGCCGCTACTGCAGGACTAAAGAGGGTCGTGAAAGCGACTGTCGGTAAACAGATGATCGTAATAGTCGGAGTGCCTCTTTCAAGTTTCGGCAAGCTCTACAACTGTGCTGCGGTAATATATGAAGGAGAAATTCTTGGGGTAGTTCCAAAATCCAATATACCAAATTACGGGGAGTTCTACGAAGCACGCTACTTTTCACCCGCTCCATCCAATAATACTACGGTCGCTATTGACGGCGAGCAGTATCCTTTTGGACCGAAACTGGTATTTGTCTGTGAGGACATGCCTCAGTTTACTTTTGCCGTTGAAATATGTGAGGATCTCTGGGTGGCGAATTCACCCTCAATATCACACAGTGCTGCGGGAGCCCTGATTATCGGTAATCTATCGGCCGGCAATGAGGTTGTCGGAAAGGAAGAGTACAGGCGTTTACTTGTATCCAATCAGTCTGCAAAGCTTGTATGCGGCTATGTATATTCTGGCGCAGGGACAGGCGAATCCACGACAGACCTCGTGTTCTCGGGTCATAGAATCGTTGCAGAGAATGGCGATGTTCTTGAGGACAGCGGGCTGTTTTCCTTGGGACTCACAACTACCGAAATAGACGTTCTGCGGCTTGACAGCGAGCGCCGTAGAATGAGGTCAATAAGCCATGCTGAGAGTGACATATCCGCTTATCAGAAGATAATGTTCAGTATGCCCCTCAGCGAGACAGAGCTGACAAGAAGGTTCGAGCGAAATCCCTTTGTTTCTGATGACGCGCACGAGTTGAGGCGAAGGTGTAGGACAATACTCTCCATACAGGCTCACGGACTTAGAAAGAGACTTGAGCACACTGGTGCAAGATTCGTTATTATCGGTGTTTCGGGTGGGTTGGACTCCACCCTTGCCCTGATTGCATGTGCAGAGGCGATGGATCTGATGGGGCGTCCGCGAAGCGACATAATGGCGATTACAATGCCTGGATTCGGGACGACAAACCGTACAAGGAAGAACGCTGAGTACCTTGCCGAACAGGTAGGAGCGATGTTCAGAACTATTCCAATTAACGATGCTGTCACACAGCATTTTAACGATATTTCCCACGACCCATCCGACCATGATGTCGTATATGAAAACGCACAGGCGAGGGAGCGCACACAAGTGCTTATGGATCTGGCAAACAAACATGGAGGTCTTATGGTGGGACCGGGTGACCTCTCTGAGACTGCTCTCGGGTTTACCACATATAATGGAGACCACATGTCCATGTACAGTATAAATTCATCTGTACCGAAAACAATGGTCAGACATATCGTTAAATATTATGCTGACTACACCGATAACGATGTGCTGAGAAAGGTACTTCTCAACATTTTGGATACACCTGTTAGCCCAGAACTTCTGCCACCTGAGGATGGGGAGATAACCCAGAGGACAGAGTCGATTGTCGGGCCATATGAACTGCACGACTTCTTCCTGTATTACTCCATTCGGCTGGCATTTCCGCCTTCAAAGGTCTATCGTTTAGCTGTACACGTATTTGAAGGCGATTATTCCAAAAAAGAAATATATGACCGGCTCTGCGAATTCTATAGGCGGTTCTTTGGTAGTCAGTACAAGCGTTCATGTGCTCCCGATGGCCCCAAGGTCGGTTCCCTGGGACTTTCTCCCAGAACGGTCTGGAGGATGCCCAGCGATGCAATGCCGACCGAGTGGATACGAGAACTCGAGGCATGCCGACTGCCTGTTGACTAGACTTGGCCCACATATTTTCCTTATTATTTTGACGATTCAAGCTTCCACCCACTAACGTGACCTCCGGTTCATGAAGTGAGTGCCTGCTTAAGTAAAAAGTACTGGAGTGCATACGAATGAATATCCTTCATGCGATTTTTTTGGGACTTGTTCAAGGTTTGGCTGAGTTCTTGCCCATATCGAGCTCAGGGCACCTTGTTCTGTTCTCAAATCTGTTTGGGCTGGAGAGCGCAGAGGAGAGCAACCTGCTCTTTGACGTACTTCTTCACCTGGGGACACTAGTCGCTGTCTGCATAGTCTACAGGAAGGATATAGCTGATATGATACGCGAGTTCTTTTCTTTTGTTATGCGGAAAAAAGGAAGGGATGACGGGAGCTCTAACTCTTTGTCATTTGCAAACACACCGCCTGCTCTCAGGCTGATATTCTTACTAATTGTTTCGATGCTACCTCTCTTTCTGGTGTTCCCCTTCAAAGGAATGCTTGAGAGTATAAGGACAAAGCCAGCACTTGTTGGGGTAGCTCTACTTGTAACCGGTGTGATCCTGTTTGCCAGCGATAGGGTAGCAAAAGGGCGTAAAACAGAACGCAGCACCACATGGCTTGACGCCCTGTTTGTGGGTGTGTGTCAGGCCGTTGCAATTATACCGGGAATATCCCGTTCGGGAGCAACGATTGCAGGGGGTCTTTTCAGCGGATTCGACAGAAAATTCGCAGTAAGGTTCTCCTTTCTTATGTCAATTCCAACTGTTGTCGCCGCTGTGGTACTCACTTTAGCCGATGTGCTAAAAACCGGAGTAGACCTGACAATGGTTCCTATCTATTTGTGCGGAATGGTCGTTGCCGGAGTGTCTGGATTTTTCGCAATAAAGATTCTCTCCTATCTTACAGAAAAGGGGAGGTTCGGTAACTTCGCTTGGTATTGCTGGGCTGTAGGACTAGTTACTATTATCACTTCCCTTGTGGTTTAGGTTTGTTATTATAGTAGTATATCGCTGTGCACTATTACCGGCTGAATGCGCTCTTAACACTAACAGTTATGCGAAAGGATGGTGTTTGTATTGTCGGCAAAAAAGCGAACCACGACGAAAAAGACGCCGGCAAAGTCGACGAGCAGGAGCAAAAGCACGTCTCAAACCAAGGCAGGAGCTGCAAAACGACCTGTCAGACGTGAGGTGTGGAGCTTGATCTGCTTCTTCCTTGCTATCTTCGCATTTCTCGGTTTCTTCAATATAAAGGGGCTGTTTATCGAGTTCTTCGCCGGTGTTCTCAAAGGACTTTTGGGCTTTGGCTACTACTCGATGGCTGTCATGCTTTTATGTGCAAGCGTAATTCTCCTCTTTCATAGAGGTAGGCCGGTTAGAATGCGGGTATGGTTCTGTATCGCTCTCTCGGCCGTATTCTCTTCAATCTTGCACTTGTTTATAAGTGATGCCACCTATGATGCAGGCTTTTTTGGAATCGTTAAGGCGCTCTATCAGGAGGGCAACGCACTCAAGAGCGGAGGTCTCATAGGCGGGTTCGTGGCAATAGCGCTCAAATACATCTTCAGTAAAATAGGTGCAGCTATCCTGCTTATTGGCGGTGCTCTTTTCATTTTCTTTGTCGCTTTCAATATCTCTCTGATAGCCATATATGACGCTGTAATTGCGCTGTTTACCCGAGAGAGACCGGAGTACGAGCTAGAAGAGCCGCAAAGGCCAGCAGAGCCACTTCGCAGCGAAAAAGCGGTTACCGCGCAAAGAAGACGTGTCACTGCTAGTATGATCGACATACCGTTAGACGACGACACTGTTGCAGGTAAATCTGCCCAACCCAAAAAGGAGCACAGAGGACTGTTTAGGAAACGGCCGCCCCACATTAGAACTCCTGATGAGGTTCTGATAGGGACAGTGGCTGACCAGAATACAGCTGATACATATGACACGCCAGCTGCCACAGCCGAACCGACATCCGAGTTGGTCGACCGCGTTCTATCCGGTCAAGACATCTCGGATGCATATGCTGAAGAAGAAGTTGCTTCGACAACTTCCCAAGCGACTGAGAATGTAACCGTACAGGGTTCCGAGCCTGCTAAAAACGATCCCGCTGCGGATGAGGAGATCAAACGGCAGGTGAGGGAGGAAATCGAATCAAATGTTTCGATCTCAGGCGGTGAAACATATACATATCCGCCCTTCTCGCTTCTGGAAGAGGGCACAAAGGAGAATACAAGGGGCGTAAATGCTGAACTAAAGTTGAATGCTAACCGCCTTACGGATACAATAAAAAGCTTCGGTATTGAAGCTCGGCTAATAAACATTACACGAGGTCCCAGCGTTACTCGTTTTGAGCTGGAGATGGACAGGGGCGTAAAGCTCAACAAGCTGACAGGTCTTGCAGACGATATTGCTCTATCGTTAGGAGCAACTGGCGTACGTATTGCTCCGATTCCCGATAAGGTGGCTGTTGTAGGAATAGAAGTGCCTAACAAGAGTGTTTCTATTGTGCACCTGAGGGAAGTCCTTGAATCCAAGGAATTTGTATCGAGTGAAAGTAAAGTGTCTTTTGCCGTCGGTAAGGATATAGGCGGTGACCGCATAGTCGGTGACATCTCCAAGCTACCGCACCTACTTATTGCTGGTACTACTGGCTCCGGTAAGTCGGTCTGTATGAACTCCCTAATAGTCAGCCTTCTCTACAAGTCAACACCTGAAGAGGTCCGGCTCATCATGATAGACCCGAAGATGATCGAGCTAAACATCTACAATGGTATTCCACACCTGCTAATCCCCGTCGTAACCGATCCAAGGAAAGCATCCGGTGCACTGAACTGGGCGGTAACCGAAATGATGAGGCGTTATAAGCTGTTCTCCGAGAATAACGTACGCGACATCGACCAGTATAATGCGGTGGTTACTGCTGAAGATAGTGCTGAGAAGCTTCCAAGGATCGTCATTGTAATAGACGAGCTGGCTGACCTCATGCTTGTTGCTGCAAAGGAGGTAGAGGAGGCGGTGTGCCGTGTTGCACAGATGGCACGTGCCGCGGGAATGCACCTAATAATCGCCACACAGCGCCCCTCCGCTGACGTCATAACCGGAATAATGAAGGCAAACATCCCTTCAAGAATAGCCTTCGCGGTTGCGTCTCAGCTCGAAAGCCGGATTATTCTCGACACAACTGGCGCTGAAAAGCTCGTTGGAAAGGGCGATATGCTATATTACCCCCTCGGAGAGGGGAAACCTATGAGGGTACAGGGCTGCTTGATCTCATCCAGAGAAGTGGAGCGCGTCGTTGAATTTGTAAAAAAATCAGGCGATGTCGATTATTCGGATGAGGTCCTCGAGCACATTGAAAAGAATGTTACTGAGGGCAAGGACTCCTCTTCTGCCGGTGACCAGGCCTCTGAGCTGGATGAGGTGTTCAATGAGGCTGTTGAGGTTATTCTTGATAGTGGACAGGCCTCAGTCTCAATGCTACAGCGGAGACTGAGACTGGGATACGCCAGGGCCGCAAGGCTTGTGGACCAGATGGAATCGCGTGGCATCGTGGGTCCCTTCGAGGGCGCAAAGCCCCGGTCTCTCTTGATAACCAAGGATCAATGGGAGGAAATGAAGCTGCAAAACACGGATTATCAGTAGCTAGCGGACGACTATTAGGCAAATGAGTACAAATTACTATATTTGCCTTATTCGCCTTTATTGACTTGGAATACATCTGCTGTTATAGTTATAAACTGAGTGTGTAAACACATATTTTCTGAATGGAAGGGGCATTTTCTACGTGAAAAAAATAATAACAATGGTTTTGTGCCTCTGTATTATTTTGACTTTTGCAGTGGGTTGCGATAATGATGAACAGGTACCGGCGACTAACTCGCCCGATGTCTCCGATCTTGGCAGTTTCTCCGAGAGAGATATTGCGTTGGAGATTGGCGGAGAGGTTTTTTACTGCGGGGAGGATGTGTCCGATCTCCTCAAGAAGCTTGGTGACAACTACCACTACTCCGAGGCGATGAGTTGTGCCTATGACGGAATGGACAAGATTTTCTCCTATGAGGAGTACGACGTCTACACATATCCTGATGGAGATATCGACCGCGTATCCGAAATCTCAATCTATACAGCGGACGCCGCTACAACTAAAGGACTAAAAGTTGGGGACTCCGTTGAGCGAATGGAGGAGCTCTATGGAGCCGGTTATGTGCAGCGCGGAATCACGCTTGTTTACGAGATTCCCACCCAGATTGAGGGGGCACAGAGTGCATCTCTTTTTGTAGTTGCACAAGACGGGGTGATCGAGTCCATCTCAATTACTGCAGAAATTTTGGTGGAGTAGCTATTCTATACATTATTTCTAATTAGTAGAATGTGTAACAAATAAGCGTAGCAACTACGTGAAAAACTACAGAGCTGAGTGAGAGGAACTAACCAGTGAAGCATAAAAATAGGGTATTTACTTTGGTGCTGCTTGCCATGATAACTATGACGATACTAGCCTCATGCGGGACAGCAACCGGGATATATATAGGAAAAGAAGGCAGATATTACAGAGGACAGGACGGAAAGAACCATATAGGATTTCTTCAAACAGATGAAGGCGTTAGATACTTTGCTGAAAACGGTGTAATGTTTGAGGATGGCACCATTTTAATAGACGGGCATCTTTACGGCTTTTCCGACGGATTGATGCTTCTTGGGTGGCAGGATATAGGTACTGCGACATATTATTTTGACAGTTCAGGACAGGCAGTAACCGGAATACAGAAAATTGACGGGAAGTCATACCTGTTTGACGAAGATACGTGTGTTCTTATAGGTGAAATCGAAGAAGAAAGCCCGGTGCCGGGAGGAGAAGATCCGGTTGACGAACCCTCGGACGAACCTTCGGATGGACCTGGAGTTGAGCCCTCGCCTTCAGAGGAGCCTGATGCCGAGCCCAGCGGAGATCCGGGTGACAACGGTGTAAGGACCGCTGCGATTGGTGCACTCACGGGCAATGACCGCCTTGATGCTGAGGTAAAGAAGCTCATCGATGAGCTCTGTGACCCCGACAAGGACGATGAGTACAATCTGGGAGAGCTGTTCGACTGGATGGTGGAGGAGCTAAACTATAAATATCTGACAGTCGACCTATCAAAGGGATACTACGATGAGCTAGTTTATGAGCTTGCAGAGTACGTTATACTTCACAGAAGGGGATCCTGCGAACATCAGGCGGCCTTAATGGCAGTGTTTGCAATGCGGCTGGGGCATGAGTCGATAGTGGTTCCGGGAGAATTTCTCTCCGATGACAGGACTGAATGGGTTGAGCACGCGTGGGTGATTGCCAATGTAAACGGCTCGTACTACCATTTTGATCCACTCTTCGGCAGAAACCATACCGGAGGTAGGCCGCGAACCTTCTTTATGAAGAAGGATGTAGATATCGAGGATGTCCACCGCTGGGATAGGGATGCGTATCCCGTCTGTGAATAAAGGGATTCGGAGTTGAAGTATAATGACTGTACTTGAAAAACTAAGAGAATATGCGAATACCGATAGAGTTGCGCTTATAAATCGGGATGAGACCCTCAAATACAGCGAGCTGGATAGATTCTCCGATATTTTTGCCCTCTATCTAACTGAGAGATATCCCGGAGACAAGACACCTGTAGTAATTTATGGACATAAAGAGACATTGATTCTGCCATGTATATACGGTTCCCTAAAAGCCGGGAGGGCATACGTACCGGTAGATATCACTGTGCCTGAGGAAAGAGTCCAGCAAATAATTGACGATGTATCACCAAAGGTTTTTGTTGATTTTTACGAACTGAACATAGAGACAGATGCTGAGGTTATTACACAACAAAAGTTGAAAGACTTTTTTGCGGGCAACACTGAGTTGAACGTGAATGTAGAGGATAACTGCGTCAAGGAAGATGACCTTGCGTACATCCTGTTTACATCCGGCAGTACCGGAAAACCGAAGGGAGTTCCGATAACCTGTGCAAACATTGAGAACCTAAGCCGCGAGCTCATGCCCTGGATGGAGACAAGCGAGGATGGAGGAGTCATACTAAACCAGATATCTTATTCATTTGATGTATCGGTAGTATCCCTCTACATGGGGGTATCCAGAGGGATGACACTCTATACGATAGACAAGGACATACAGGAGAACATGGGCGAGCTATTCAATCATCTGGAGTCCTCCGACTGTGCAATATGGGTCTCAACGCCGTCCTTTGCTGAAATCTGCGTTCCTTCGGCGAGATTCAACCAGTCGCTTCTGCCCAAACTGGAAAAGTTCCTGTTTTGCGGAGAGATTCTGACACATAACCTCGTTGATGAACTGTTTAGCCGGTTCCCAAACACAAAGGTTATCAACACGTACGGCCCCACAGAGGCAACAGTACTGGTAACGGCGGTTGAGGTCACCAAAGAAATGGCGGACGACCCGCTTCAGATTCCGATAGGATACCCCTTGCCGGAGGTAACTTTCCGGATAGTAGACGTCGATGGAAAGTCGGTACCCTCGGGCGAGCAGGGAGAGCTGCTGATAATAAGCGACAATGTGGGCCCCGGATATTTCAAACGCCCCGACCTCACTGAAAAAGCCTTTTTCGTTGATAGTGAAACTGGTAAGAGGGGATACCATACAGGCGACATCTGCTTTGAAAGAGACGGGCTGTACTATTACTGTGGTAGGATGGATAACCAGATAAAGATACATGGCCACAGGGTTGAGATCGAGGACATAGAAAACAACCTCGCTAAGTGTGACAATATTGTACGTGCTGCAGTGCTTCCTGTCTACGAGAATGAGAAAATCACACATCTGACAGCATTTGTGCTACTGCAGAAGCCGGACGGCCTTACATCACTGAAGCGTGCCATGAAAATTAAGGAGGAGCTCAGAGAAACTCTGCCCTCATACATGATTCCCAGAAAGATACTGGCGCTTGACTCCTTTCCGCTGAATACAAACGGGAAGGTAGACAAGAAAGAACTGCAAAAAAGCTTGTAATATGAACCGGAGGGCGACAAATGATCCCATATGACGGGCTTCTATTTTTCTATATAATGGCGCTGTTTCTGGTGCCTGCTGTTGTGTTGGGTCTGACAAACAGATCTCTAAAGCGTTACGGGTTGCTTTTTACCGTCGTAATGGCCTTTGTTGTATTTAACACATGGGAGAAAAGAGCAGTGCTGCTTGCCTTCTATCTGTGGGAGACAGCGCTCGTTTTAGCTTATCTGCGCATCAGGAAGAAAAATGAGTCGCGCCCACTACTTTGGTTATTTGTGTTACTTGCCGCAGTACCGCTTATAATCACTAAACTGGGCGGGATCATACCGACCTTTAATTTCTTGCATCTCCTCGGCGTTAGTTATATGACATTTCGTGCGGTACAGGTACTTATCGAAACCTACGATGGACTTATTACCGAGGTAAAGCTCTTTGACTTCAGCTATTTCTTGCTGTTCTTTCCGAGCATCGGGTCAGGTCCGATTGACAGGTATCGTAGATTCAACGACGACCTGAAAGAGACACCAGGCAGGGATAAGTATATAGAGCTCCTAAAGACAGGCATATGGAAGCTTATGTGGGGTGCGCTTTTCAACTTTGTTCTATCGTCACTGATTTATTCGGCATGGCTCGCTCCTCTTCCGGATTCAGGTTTTTTACCCACTGTGTCATACATGTATGGCTACACATTCTTCCTATTCTTTAATTTTGCGGGTTACAGCCTTATGGCCATTGGTACATCATATATACTGGGGGTAAATACACCCGAGAACTTTAATATGCCGTTCCTCAGCAGGGACATGAAGGACTTCTGGTCCAGATGGCATATCTCGTTATCGACATGGATGCGTGACTATGTGTACACCCGATATGTTGCAGCCGCACTTAAGGGCGAGTGGTACAAGGAGCGAAGAACGGCGTCATATATCGGTTACGTAATAACCATGATTACGATGGGGTTATGGCACGGGCTGTCATTAAGATATATCGTCTACGGAATCTATCATGGTATCTTAATGTGTATAAACGATGTTCTGGACACCCGTTGGAAGCGCTTTAGAAAGCTGAAGAGAGAGAACTTGCCGTCAGTTTTGCTTGTCTTTATAACCTTTCATCTGTTCAGTTTTGGACTGTTGATATTCTCAGGCCGTCTATTCTGAGGATATTTGGCTAATACCTGGCAAAAATAAAATCCACAAGGGAGCAACATTCTATGGAAGAAAAAATAATGGCGATTCTTAATGACATATGCGGTGCAGACGAGGGCGAACTTGAGCCCGACTTCGACCTGTTTGAAGAGGGAATTCTCGACTCCTTCGGTGTTATCAGCCTGTTTGTCGAGATCGAGAAGCAGCTGGGGGTCAAATTCGAGCCCACAGAGGTCACAAGGGACGAAATAAAAAGCCCTGCTCTAATAATTGAACAGGTGCTTAGAAGGGCATGAGCATGAAGAGGCTTCTGATAGCCGGTGCTGCTGCTGTCATCGGAGTCGTTTTGACATTATCGCTTGTAGGATGGGGTATCCAGCAGGCGATTCCGTCATATCCAGATGCACTTGGTAATGACAACTATATTGAAAAAATCACCGGTCTGTATCTTGTTGAGCAGTCTGCAAACAGAGATAACAATATAATAATATATGGATCTTCCGAGCTGCGAACCCTGAACATATCGACACACCCCGTGAACTTCTTTAAGGGGCAGAGAAACGGAATTCAGGTAAATCTGGTTGGGAGAGGTTCATGCCAGTCTATTATCCATGCGATAAATATCGCAGCAACGGGTGATTTTCTAACGGGAAAAAAGGTGGTGCTCATAACATCGCCCCAGTCATATGTAGAGAACGGCATCGCCCCCGACATGTTTGTGGCCAACTTTTCTGAGCAACAGTACCTTACCCTTATGCTCGACGAAACTCTTCCGAAGGAAGTAAAGAGGTATTTATCGGGAAGAGTTACCGAACTAACAGCAGAGTACAA
>JAAYOS010000182.1 GCA_012520195.1 Clostridiales bacterium
GATGTACAATTACCTGAAATGATCATTGATTGGGATTTCGGTACTGTAGCAAAAACAGGATACGCTGCTGGAGACTTAACTTGGACTAATAGTGATTCAACAGAAGTAACTGCTAATAAAGATAGAACTCAAATAAACTCTTCCAATTATGCTCCTCATAATGGCGAACATTTCCTGGTATTATCTATTAGAGATACGGCTAGTGAGGCTTGGATCGAGTTAGACTTTACTACATTAACTGGAATGAATAAGATTTCTTTTGAAATTAATGTTTGGAATAACAGTCATCTTGCAACAATTAAGGATACTCCAAATGGCTTATTTATTTTACAAGTAAAAGATGGCGAAAACTGGGTTAATTTACAAACAACTAACGCAGAAGCAAACTTATTGCCGTTGTTAACATTTGAAGAATATGTTGAAGTAGCGTTTGATGTAGCCGGTCCTGGTTTATATAGAATCATGTACTCTGGAACTAGCACTGCGACAAGTAACACAATAACAGCAGTCACAGTTGACAATCTTAAAGTTTTCAAATAATTAAAAAGATTAATATTAAGAAAGACTTACCGCTTTGGTAAGTCTTTTTTTGTGTGCCGGGCATGGTATAAAACTCTAGGGTGAAAGTCCCGAATGGGGGCAATGACCGCCAACCATTAGTCAAAAGCAAGGCTCTCCACCGTGAGGTGGAAGCTAAAGGAAGCTCTAGACAAAACTCTGGTCTAAAGAACATGAACTATATCAGGCGCGTTATATGGATAAGTTTGCAAAACAAAACAAAGTCCAAAAGGTCAAAAGAAATATAACGTGTAAATATAGTAGATATCTGGAGTGAAAGTTTTATAGCCTTACCCCGGGAGGCCTCACATATAATAGGCAACTATTAGTCGAAAAAGGTTTAATGTGAGGAGTCAGCCGAAGCCGTAGTAGCGTAGAATAATATGTAACATATTATGAGCGAAGGGCTTTACAGTTTTAAGTATTATCAAATATGATTGCCCAATAATTCAGAAAGAAAATACCAGCCAAAACCAGTGCTAAGAGTTGAAATACCGAAGCCGAATGGTGGAGTTAGAAACTTAGGTATACCAACAGTAACTGACCGATTTATCCAACAAGCAATTACTCAAGTCTTAAGCCCAATATTCGATAAACAATTTAGCGAATATAGTTATGGGTTTAGACCAAAGAGATATGCTGAAATGGCAATAATTCAAGCACTTGAATATTTAAATGGTGGTTATAATTGGGTGGTAGATATTGACCTAGAAAAGTTCTTTGATAAGGTGCATCACGACAAATTAATGCGCATTATATCAAAAACAATAAATGATGGCGATGTAATATCACTAATTAGAAAATGTCTAGTAAGCGGCATAGAAATAGATGGGCAGTATAAAGATTCAATAATAGGAACACCACAAGGTGGTCCACTTAGTCCATTATTATCTAATATTATGCTAAATGAATTAGACAAAGAACTAGAAAATCGCGGACATAAATTTGTCAGATATGCGGATGATTGCTTAATCTTTGTAGGAAGCGAAAAAGCAGCAAACC
>JAAYOS010000079.1 GCA_012520195.1 Clostridiales bacterium
CCGCCGGCAACAGCATCAGCACCAAAATCACATAGAGGTATAAATAGAGCGTCGACCTTTGCTGAACTGAACTTTTCTGTAATATCAGGTACCACCCCTGGATCTGACGCTATCCCGTTTTCGCAAAGGTCATCGATATCAACAACCCGCAAAATATCTAGGTTTAGAGATGATATCACTCCCATCAATTTGTCCTTTTGACCCTTTGCAGCCTCCATAGATAGAAATGCGCGCTTTATCGGTGCTATACCGATGGTAATGGTTCTTTCCATAATCAGCCTTCCTCTCAGTAAAGATCTTTAACTCGATGGTACAGCCCCGTAAACATCTGAAACCGATCATTATACAGCTCGATAAACTCAGTCCTAGGTTTTGACTCCTCTGCAGGTGAAAGGGCGGTTCCAGCCTGGCTGAGGCTTTCATAGACACCTGCACCGACAGCAGCTGCAAGGGCGACCCCTCGTGAAGTCACACCACTGGGTATAGTTGTAACCGACCATGTACGGACATTGAATATATCGGCCATCATCTGTCGCCAAAGCTGTGAACTTCCGCCACCACCAATGATGCGTATATCCTTGATAATCCTTGTCTCACGATAGACATCCAGAATACTTCTGAGAGCAAGCGTCACTCCTTCAAGCGTCGCCCTCAGGAAGTGAGCTCTACTGTGCTCCGTTCCGATGTAGAAGTAGACTCCCCGGGCTTTTGTGTCAAAAATAGGTGAACGCTCGCCTTCCAAGTAAGGTAGGAAGACTAATCCGTCTGAGCCTTCAGGCGCTTTGGCCGCAATTCGGTTAAACTCATTGACATCACTTACCCCAAATAGGCTGCTTGCCCACTCAATGCACTTCCCTGCTGTCTGTGTTGTACCGTATACTCCTACACCTTCACCGTCCAAAGCTGGGAGGTTAAAGAGCCTCGCTGCGCCGTCAAAGACAGGAGTTGGCGAGTTGTAGCTCAGCCAAGCAGTCGTTCCCAGCGAACAGTACATCTCACCGGCTGCGATTCCGGCACCCGCATTTGCACACGCTCCGTCCCCTCCACCTGTTATGACTGGGATTCCGGCCTTGAGTCCGAGCAAAGCCGCAGCCTCTCTGTTAAGCTTTCCCGCTATCTCTGTACCGCGTCTAAAGACAGTTATTTTCCCCGGATCTATAACTAGCTCAATAAATACGTCTACAAGGGGTTGCTTTGTATTAATATCCATCAAATGTGCGTGTGCGCCGTCTGAGTAGTCACCGGTATCGATATTGCCGGTAAGTTTTGATGTTATGTAGTCTTTTGATTGTAAGAACTTTGCTGTTTTTTCATATACATCAGGCTCATTAGCCTTGATCCAGAGTATTTTGGCAAGTGAACTCTGAGCATTAAGTATATTTCCTGTTCGGCTATATATCTCGTCTCTCCCTATTGAATCAGCAATTATCACTTCCTCGTATGTAGAGCGTGAATCCGAATGCAGCATTGCAGGTCGAAGAGGCTCTCCGTTTGCGTCTACAGGAAGACATCCAAGCATGTGACCGCCAGTACCGATAGCCTCAACTTTTACTGCATACTCTGGATTGCGTTCAAACAGCTTCTTTGTTGTAATACAAACCCCTTCCCACCAGGAGTAAGGATTTTGCTCGGTATGTAAGCACTCTGCGTCATGCGGATAATCAAAATTGGCGAATGAAACAATATCCCCCAGCTCATTGACCAGTGTCGATTTTACCGAGCTAGTACCCACGTCATAAGCTAGAAATAACATTTCCCCCTCCTTTATCCCCTATAAACTCCCAATAACCCTAATACCCCTTCAGGTCAGTTATCGTACACTTTGGCCCCGTGTGATTTTAGCAGCCTGTACCACTCTTCTTTTTGACCGGGTTTTGGTGGCTCATACTCCTCTTGAACGCTAAGCCCCATGCGGGTGCTCTTTGAGGCTGCAAGTCTGTGGTATGGCAGCAGCTCGACTCCGAGCAGGTTCGGCATTTCCTTCGTCAGATCGGCTATCCCTTCGAAGTGGTCATCCCGGTCGTTTAGCCCCGGAATTATCGGACAGCGAAGTAGTATTGAAGCACCAGTCTGATATAGCTTTCGCAGATTTTCCATCGGAAGATCCATGCTGACGTTGGTAAAAACCTTGTGGAGTTCAGGGTCGGTCTCCTTAATATCGAACAAAAACAAATCGACATGCTTTATTAGTGACTCAAAGACCTTAAACGGGGCATAACCGCTCGTCTCTATTGCAACATTGATCCCTTCCTCTTTCGCCGCCATGGCTAGTGCCAATGTGAACTCTGGTTGCATAAGAGGCTCGCCTCCGGAGAGAGTCATCCCTCCTCCGCTTGGACCGTAATATTTTCTGTCGCTCAGAACATCGTTTATGACTTCTCTGACTGTAACGTCACGCCCCACAAAGCTTAGCGCACCTGCTGGGCAAACCTCCAGACAGAGACCTCTGAGAGAACACCTAGAATGATCGACCACATGCTTTCCCTCGACTATTGCGTGCACATTGCATACTGCCGTACAGGCACCACACCCGATGCATTTGTTCTCGCTGTACGAGAGATGGACCTGGCTCGATATTCCCTCGGGATTATGGCACCATAAGCAGCGCAGGGGGCAACCCTTAAGAAACACTGTCGTACGTATGCCCGGACCGTCATGCACGCAAAAGAACTGGATGTCGAATATCCTGCCGGTCACATCAAGGGGGATTTTCCTGACCTCTTTTTGCTTATTCATATTCTAAACTCCCAACCGGCTCGTCAATCCCAGGTCAATATAACCTTTAGTACTTCGCGCCTTTCAAGCATTTTGATCGCCTCGGCACACTGCTCGACCGGCATGACAGCATCGTAGAAATCGCTTGCCTTCAACGTTCCGTCGAGCATCATTTTCACGATAGTATCGTGTGTGCGGTGTTCGCGGTAGGGGTAGCTCATGATATGGACGCAAACATTATTGGGCAGATCGTAGAGGTCCAAAGTACTCTTGCCTTCGGGGAGCACCCCGTAAACACAGACCTTGCCACCGGGCTTTAGAAACCTGGCACCGCGCAGAATTACATCGGTACTGCCCACAGCATCGATAACCATATCGAACTTGTGATCTTTTAGGAGTTCCTCCGGATTCTCATTGTGCGAGTTTATAAGTACATCGGGTGAGGAGACCTCTTTTATACGCTGCAGACGGTTGTTATGGTGTCCAATCACCACAACAGAGTTTACATTGTATGACCTGAGCTGCAGTGATAGTCCCATCGACACCACACCGTCACCAAAGATGAGGATATCCATGCCTTCCTTTACACCAAAATTGTGAAGTGCACTGTAGTTTTCCTTAAAGGTCAGCATCATTGCCGCATCGACAAAGGAGATTTTATTCGGGAACACCTTTGTTAGATAGTCAATTTCTTCAAACCTTGTGAACATACCGCCACCGCTTACGCCGTCCTCTTTCATTGCCCTGATGTCTGTTGCGGTCAAATACTCCGCCATCTGGCCATAACTGCTAGTGTATTTACTTCCGCCGTTGCGCATCATTGCAGGAAGTGGACTGACTACCCGGTCGCCTACTTTTAGATATCTGACCTTATCACCTAACTCCACAATCTCTCCGACAGCCTCGTGCCCCAAAATTGTGGGGTACTTGAACTTGAAGAAATCTGATTCAGGATGCTCGTGATGAACGATTTTTAGATCGGTACTACTGCAAATGCCGCATGCCCGGACTCTTACAAGCGCCTGATATTCTCCTATATCCGGCATTGGAACGTCTGTTACCATCTCCACTATGTTTGGTTCTATAACTGCAACAGCTCTCATGAGTATCCTCCATACATTTATATTCTTTTATGCAGTCGAGTAGGCAGTGCGCGATATGATTTCATCCTGCATTTTATCGTCAAGATAGATGAAATACTCACAGAATCCTGCTATCCGCACTACCAGATTCCGATAGGCGTATGGATTCTTCTTTGCCTCTATGAGCTCCTCAGGCTTGACAAAGTTGATCTGTATCTGGGGTCCTCCTCGCTCAAGGTATGTCATAAGCAGGCTTTTTAGCGCCGCTACTCCACCCTTGGTGCTGAATAGAGAAGCGGTAACTTTTAGGTTTGTCGCTAGTGCTCCATTCAGATACTTATAGTCCAATTTCAGTAGACTGTTTAGCAGATGGGTCGGACCATGCGTATCATGCCCCTGAACAGGACCCAAACCATCACTTATCGGCTGGCCCTTTTTGCGTCCATCAAGTGTTGCTCCGGTTACCTCGCCCAGGCTCGTCGCCTGAGTGTAGCTAAAGAAACTGTTTACATACTTCTCTTGGAGTGTCCCATCATTTAGGTCGTTAACTGCATATGTAAACGTGTTGAACATTTGGGCAGCAAGGTCATCCACCCACTCAATGTCATTGCCGTAGTGGGGTATACTCTCTTTGATATATCGACGCAGGGGCTCCTGTCCCTCGTAATCGGCTCGAACGATGTCTATCAGTTGATCCAAGCAATATCTACCCGAATCAAAAACAAGGGTTTTTATCGTTGCAAGAGAATCCGCAGTATTCGCCAGTCCTGAGCCTGTCAAAGGAATATGTCCCGGAATTGCTGCCCCGCCCTGGAACATATCCTTACCCTTTTCAAGGCAGCCGTCGATCCATACTGAACCAAACGCGTCATACCCGCGCGTATGCATAAAACGGTAGTCGGCCGAAACCTTTCGTTGACCTACCGCAATTCTGATTCGCTCGAGCATGAGCTCAATCAATTCATCAAAAGATTCTATGCGGACCTTTCCTGCTCTATACTCATCGAGAATTTCATCCAGTAGCTGGGAGTAGGATATGAAGCCGTTAGGCACAATTAGCCATCCGGCAGAACCGTCCGCAATGAGTGTCTCAACGCATCCCATATTGTAGTAGTTGCACGCGTTCTCTGGCGAGTGACCGAGGTCGAGAAAGACCTTCATCCACGCATCGGCGTTGTACAGCTGTGGCATACCAAACCCAAGCTTAATGGTCTCCATTGCCTCATCCATCACCCACTCGGGCGACTTTGTGGGCGAAACTTGAAGAGAGATGTTAGGATACGGCAGCCTAGTGACCCTGGCTGCGGCAAGGCACACCTTTGTGAACTCATTTGCCGTACTTTCACCTTTGGCATCTAATCCGCCTAAAGCCATACTCTGTACAGTACGCATCTTGGGCTCGTTGCATTTCAAATAAAGCATGCAAACAAGATCCCTTGCTTCATCAAAAGTAATTCGGCCAAGTTCGATATCTCTCCTATAGAACGGATACATATACTGATCAAACTTCGCAAAGCTAAGTGCTGAGCCAAGTCCGGTATTCGCAATCAAATGAGTCAGCCACACCAGTTGTATAGCTTCCCGGAATGTCTCCGGTTTCTCCGTCGATACCTTGTCGATAATTTCGGCAATTTCGCGCAGTTCCTCGGATCGCACTGGATCTTCCTCAGTCTTTGCTGCGCCTAAGTACGCTTTAGCATATCTTTTCATGTATCGTATCGCTGCCTCGATAACGATTTTGCAAGCTGTATAGAACTCCTGTTTTTCCGGATCATCCTTTGATTCTTCAAGTAAGTTTTTTATCTGCTCAAGTACTGCGGCATATCCCGTATTGATCGCTCTGCCGTAGTTTAGGTTCAAGTGATTAGCAGCCATCCACGGTAAACCGAGTACTCTTTTCATGACGTCTTCGCCGTAGTCGAACTGGAATCTGTTTTCCAATACCCTTGCGATTTCATAGCCCTCAATGCGATCGTCATCCTCGTATTTTGACTGAGTCTCCTTAATCAACTTCTGCAAGGTCAAGTAATCGACATTGGCGTCGTAGTGGTCGCGCGCCATCAGTGCAAAGCGCGATTTCCCCATAGGTGCTGCACCGTACACTGAGGTTTCAGCATTGCGGCCGCGCCCATAGAAGTGCACTGGCTCTTGAGCCTCTTCCGGGGGATTTATGTATTCCTCTACGAATTGTTCTGCTTGAATAAGCAAATCGCTGTACTCGCGGTGAACAGGTTCGACAGGCCACATCCCCAGTATTGAACCTCCCAACAGCTCATGGGGAAACACCTCAAGTTCAACATTGTCGAGCAGGTATTCCATCGCTCTCGCCCGCCGTATTTGCTTCGGCTGTCCTTCTGTCTCCTTCAACGACTCAGCAATCAGCGGGTAAAAAGTAGTCCTCCTGACACCCGCATCCATCATGGCTTCAACTTGACGTTTAATTTTATATATACGGTCTTCCATACCTGGACCCCCTGTCTTTTCGTGTAAATATATCTATCCCAGGCTAATATCTATTCTTGTAAATAAAGTCTATACTGTGCTTGTGCACAATTCAATGTCAGAATATCTAATGAAATGTATCATAATGACAGATATATTAAGCGTAGACTCGATGCAAAAACTCAATGTGTTAACTAAAGTGCGTTACTCAAACATGTAGCTCAATATGCTACTTAGATGCTCGACCACAATGTTGAGATAAAAAAAGTGCAACCACCAGAACTGTGATTGCAGATCTTGGCTGCACCATATAGTAAAAAGAACATAGCAGACATGTGCTGCTATTAAAGTATTATGCAGATAAGCCCGCCGCTGCCCTCATTGATGATACGCTGAAGGGTCTCTCTCAGCTTGGAGCGGGCATCCTCCGGCATTCTTTTGAGCTTGCTGTGAAGCCCTTCGCTGACAAGATCGTTTAAGGACTTGCCGAATATGTTCGACTGCCATATCTCTGCAGGATTCTCCTCAAACTCACTGAGAAGATACTTAATGAGGTCTTCAGACTGTTTTTCACTGCCCACAATGGGGGAGACCTCTGTCTTTATGTCTGCACGCAGCATATGCACAGATGGGGCAGACGCCTTCAGCCTCACGCCATACCGGCCACCATGCCTGACAATCTCAGGCTCCTCAAGGGTCAACTCATCCGAAGTCGGCATCACAATGCCATACCCCTCTCGCCGCACCTCCTCGAGCGCCTTTTCCACCTTGTCATATTCCCTCTTAACAACCGAAAGCCTGCACAAGAGGCTCATCAGGTCACCGTCATCCGACACAGAGAATCCTGTCTGCTCAGCAAGAGTTCTATAGAAGAGCTCTCGAGGTAGCTCCACAGAAGCAACAGCAATACCGGCACCCATATCGATGCCCCCTACCTTGACACCCATTATCGTGTCGCAGGAACGCATTGCCTCAATGGCACTACTAACATCGCGGACGCGCCTCATGCCCTTTGCGCCCTTAAGCATCGCCTCGTATAGTTCTTTCTTGATGGGGTGCGTCTCACTGAGTGCTTCCACCCATGGTGGAAGGAATAGGCCAAGCTCTCTTATCGGGAACTCCATCAGTACTCCCCGGATTATCCTCTCGACGTCCTCCTCCTCAATGACGAGGCAGTTTGCCGTCATACATGTCACATCGTATTTCTCTCTTATCTCGGCGGCTGCTGCCTGGGCACGGGGTGAATCGGGGTACGCTGAGTTTACAAGGACAAGAAAGGGCTTACCCAGTTCCTTCAGCTCATTTATCACTCTCCCCTCAGGTACAATATAGTCCTCCCTAGGAATATCGGTGATAGATCCGTCGGTAGTAACCACGATACCTATCGTCGAATGCTCTTCGATGACCTTGCGGGTGCCGATTTCAGCGGCCTCCATCAGAGGGATCTCATAGTCGAGCCACGGCGTCCGGACCATCCGCGGAAGTTCGTCCTCGAACTGCCCTATGGCCCCGTCGACCATATATCCCACACAGTCGATGAGCCGTACCTGCAGGTTCTCTCCGCCCGCAAAGGTGATATCTACAGCCTCCTCCGGAACAAACTTCGGCTCGGCTGTCATGATGGTCCTTCCTGAACCACTCTGGGGCAGTTCATCCTGAGCACGCTGACGCACATATGCGTTTTCAATACGCGGAATTACCATCGTCTCCATAAATCGCTTGATAAACGTCGATTTTCCGGTGCGCACCGGTCCTACAACGCCGATGTATATGTCGCCGTCCGTCCGCTGCGCTATATCCTCATAAATTGTGCGGTTCTCCACTCCTATTCCCCCTTATCTTCTTTTCGGAATCAGCAGCAGCTCATCCGGATTTGGTTCATCCCCGGGTTCAAGGTCATTTGCAGCTCTGATATCAGCTTCAGCAGAATTATATCTCTTTGCCATCGACCACAAGCTCTCGCCCCTTTGAGGGTACTTAAGTACAACACTTGGACGCAGCGGAGCATCCTCACCGTACGGCTCCAGCCTGGCCGAATGCACTGCGAAGATATTTCTCCTTCGCGTTGCCTCCAAGTCAAAGCAGGCATCGAACCGAACCTCCGCCCCACTTATCGCCGCAGCACTGAAGGCCTCCGAAGCTGACGCTACTCTCACCCTACAGCCGGACCCATCGGGCGCTTCGCTCCTTACCGAAACAGGCAGTCTGCGTGACGCGTGATATATGCCGCCATCCTCCGCCACATACAAAATTCGTACATCCGCAGTGGTCTCGGCACGTATGAAGCCCTGTTCCCTTGAAACTGTGGGCTCTTCAAACAGCACCTCCATGTCGAGAACATACCTGACAGGAGTGTCGGTCTCTACAGTATCACGTATCGTCTGCCTCTTTGTCTCCAAATCAACAAGCTCGGTAAACTCGTATGGGCGGGAATCCACCACGCTCCTCATCGACGTGCTGTAAAGGTCGGCTATCGTCTCAAGCCTTTTGGGGGCATACGCACTGAGCTGCGCCTCGATATCGGCACTTACAGAAAGTATCCTTCCTCCCGACTCCCCGTTCAGCTCTACCGAGACGTTCTCCGGCTGCAGCCATATGAAGCATTGCGCACCCTCCGTAAGTCCGTCTGCTTCAATGATCTGAGAAAAAGGCAACTCGATTTGTGATGTAAAAACGTCGTTACCGGGACCCCTCCCCTTACACAGGAGCTTTATCGAGAGCGTTGCCTTAAATATCACTTTTCTCCCCACAATGTTGTACTCTCCGGAAGTTGTCTTGCAGCTCCACTTAAGTATTTCAGCGGCCGGGGGATTGGAGGATGACATCTCAAGCTCATCAGATATTGCAAAAGATTTTGTCTTAGCCGCGCAGGGCATCCGCACAAGGTAGCTCTGCTTGAGAAGCTGCACGTCTTCACGGCCGACTGCGTTTACGTCTGTACATAGGGAGAAGCTCCTCTGATCAATGGATCGGGCATCGATCCGTACGGTTGTACGCACGAGAACTTTTCTCGGATTTATCGTCCGGCTGTCGATCGACTGCAATTCGACGCTGCAGAGTAGAACCCCTCTGCTCTCCGGGTTCATCTCGAATTCGTGCGTAAACGGAATTGAAAGCGTAAGATGCTCAAGCCCCTCCCCGCTTTCGGGGACATAGATTACACTTGCCCGTACCGTGCCCGTCACTATGAGTCGGCTCTCCCTCATCTCCCTTGTGTTGATCATCGCTACACCATGACTTTCAACAATCCTTAATATGTCGGGCAGTGCATCCGGCACAATCGCATCATACATCTCTTCGCGGGTGCCCGTCATATCCAATCCGGTATCATAAAAAACATAGCTTTCTTTTCTAAGCTCCAACTCCATTGTCTACACTCCTCCCGCGCTCCAATAAACGCTGACATGTTCATTATGATAAATATGCACGGGAAAGATGGATATGCTTTAAAATGAGAAAAGAACTGCATATTTGCAGTCCCTCTCAGTCGCTGTAGATGCTTAACAGACGTTGATAGTTGCCAGAACTGCTCAGTCCGGCCGCTTTATACCAAACAACTTTTTTAGTATCCCTCTCAAGAACTTCGGGGGCTTAAATATTAACACCTTCATCAAGTCATCCCTTCCTACCACCTGCAAGCAAGAAGACCAACGGCAATCATCCCTAAGCCCAGAAACAGAAGCAAAAGCCAGGGCGGACAAATAAGTGTTAGCACTATTCCTACGCCGAGAGCAATAAGTACTGCGCCCAAGGACTTACCGCGCATGGTTTTCCCGCCTTTCATCCCCTTATGTTACATTATATAGTGCGGACGGGAAATCTGTGCAATAAAATTACTAGTAGCCCTTTCTACATATATATGTTTGAGCCCTTCATTTGTATGAACGTTATATTTTTGCGCCTAATCGTTTTTTAATCAAATTCT
The DNA here is from genome assembly GCA_012520195.1 of Clostridiales bacterium. Classification (GTDB taxonomy): domain Bacteria; phylum Bacillota; class Clostridia; order Oscillospirales; family JAAYOS01; genus JAAYOS01. Next base: position 10,165 of record JAAYOS010000079.1, read on the forward strand.
AATCTTGGAGCCATTCTGTTCTAATAATTGGGTGATATTATTAGAGCACAAACAAGATATCCCGTCTACTAAGGTCTGACCGGAATTTCGGTTGAGCTTGATATTTATTGTTGAGCTTGATATTTATTAAGGAGGCACACTATGAGCAGAAAGTACACCCTTGAAGAAGTTGAGTATATCCGGACGAAAGCAAATGTTACATATGACGAAGTGATCGCATTGCTTGACGCATATGAGGGCGACGTAGTCCGGGTGATGGCCGAACTGGAGCGCGCTGGCAAGCTACACTCGAAGAGCTCCTCTGAAAAATCCTTCGGAGTGACACTGAAGGCACTTCTTCGCAAAGGCTACGAAAATCGCATGGTCGTTAGGAAGGGCGACAGGACAATTGCAAACTTTTCGATCATATTCATGTTGGTTGCACTATGCTTTGCTTTCCATCTAACGATTCCTGCCCTTCTATTCGCAGTACTCTTTGGCTATAAGATCAACTTCAGGAAAGAAGAAGGCGCTGCAAAGGATTTTAGTGATATTATCTACACCACAAAAAAGGCAGCGGAGTCGGTAAAAAACGAGTTTAGAAGTGATAGCACCAAGGATCAGGCGGATCAGGCGGACCAGGCTGAACAGGCTGAACAGCCACAGAATCAAGAGCCTCAGCCTCATACAGGCAATGAGCAACAGGGCCAGGATCAGGGTCAGACGCAAGGTACCCAGCCCCGAACAGCTGACGTGCAACAGGGCCAGGCTCAAGTGCAAGCTCAAGACATGCAACCACATACTGCTAACCAGCAACAGGAGCAGGCACAGGTACAGGTCCAAGACACGCAACCGCATACTGCTAACCAGCAACAGGAACAGACGCAGGTACAGGATACCCAGCCACACACACCTCCACAGCCAACACCGCAACCTAAGGCGCAGCCCAAGCCACAGCCCAAGCCACAGAGCGAAACATCAAACCCTAACCAGTATGCGCGACCTGACAAGGATGATGATATCATAATCGAGTAGCAGGAATTGCATAGCAGCTTTCACTCTAGGGCAGAAGTCATTGCGGTGTAGCATGTATTCAGAAGCATCGAGCTTTCTAGAATAGCACTTCCTTACAAACTGAGTTTTATGATATACTTGCCTTAGGTGCAGGGATGTACTGTTCGCAGTTGCCAGCGGTACATCCCGCTCCAATGTAGTTTTGAAGGGAGTGGATTTGGTGCACCGAATACTGATTGTCGAGGACGATGCCAGGATTTCTAGGTATCTACAACTGGAACTGGTCCACGAGGGCTACGAGGTAGAGACCGCCTTTGACGGACTTTCCGGACTTGACACGGCGCTTACAGGGAACTTCGACCTGATAATCCTTGATTTGATGATGCCGGGTATGAGCGGTATAGAGGTATGCCGCAGAGTCCGACGTGAGAGCGATGTCCCGATTATCATTCTGACCGCGAAAGATGATATCTCCGATAAGGTAACGGGGCTGGACACGGGCGCAGACGACTACATGACAAAGCCCTTTGCGATTGAGGAGCTGCTCGCTCGTATCAGGGCCGCTCTCAAGAGGCGAAGCCCGATTCCCACAGAGGAGACTATTGTAATCGACATGCTCGAAATCAACCCTACAGGTAGGCAGGTATTTTATGACGGAGAACCTGTGGAGCTGACAAAGAAGGAGTACGACCTTCTGGAATGTCTAGCAAAGCACGAAAATGCAGTACTTACACGTAATCAATTGCTTGATCGCGTCTGGGGATACGAATATTTGGGAGATACCAATGTTGTTGATGTCTATATCCGGTATCTTAGAGCAAAGCTTGATCAGAAGTATAATGTCAAGCTAATACACACTGTCCGCGGCGTTGGCTACACCCTCCGGGGTCGTTGATCCTTCGCTACTTGTTGATTCTTCGCTACTTGTTGATTCTTCGCTACTTGTTGATTCTTCGCTACAGAGAGAGGCGGGTTAATTCTGAACGGATTACTTGGAAACATTCGGTTTTCACTGAGTCTGCGTATTGCGATTCGCTATTCGCTGTTTTATCTCGGTGCAGCAATCTCAGGAGCAATAATATTTACAGTGGCTTTTGGTGCAGCACTGGTACCCGAGTATATTGATGATATCGGAATTATAACCGATTCCTATGCGAACACCGGAACTGCACACAATTCGGAGCTGGTTTCGGTTCGGATAATTGAGCCAGACGGTCGAATAGCTTACAACGGGATATCGCGCACAGAACTAAGGCCTGTATACTTTTCGAATGGTAAGCTAAATATTGAATTTAGCAAAGTGGATGAGGATGGAACAACGTATCTCTATATTCTCAACTCGGGGAACTATTTAAGACTGTACTCTATCCTTTTGACAACGTTGGCAATCCTCTCGCTTTTGCACATTCTATCGATGCTCACCAGCCGCAAAAGGCTAGCGAGGTCGGTTCTTGTACCGATCAACGAGATGGCAGAGGCTGCCCGCAACTTATCCGCAAGCAATCTCGATATGAGAATCAACATTCTCGGAACCAAGAATGAGCTACGCGATCTGGCTTCGGTGATCAACGATATGCTGGACAGGATCGAATCCGCATACGAGAGCCAGAAGGCGTTTGTCTCTGATGCCTCGCATGAGCTGAGAACCCCGATTTCAGTTATCAGGGGCTATGCTCAGCTGCTCGAGAGGTGGGGTATGAAGGACCCCGAAGTTGCTGCAGAGGCGATAGCAGCCATATCATCGGAGACAGAGTCGATGCGTGAGCTGGTTGAAAAACTCCTCTTCCTAGCAAGGCACGACAAGAAGACTTTCAAGTTGGAGATGGAGACATTTGACTTGACAGAGCTCTGTCGCGAGCTTGTCCGTGACACTACCCTTATTGCACAGGACTACAGCATCCAGGAAGGCCCGATGCAGAACACTGCAGTTCACGCTGATAGGAGCGCAGTCAAGCAGGCAGTCAGAATATTTATCGATAACGCAATTAAGTACACTCCCAAAGGTGGAACTATAACAATCTCCTGTGAAGATATGGGCGACCATGCCCGCGTTTCAGTCACCGACACCGGTCCCGGTATGACGAAAGAAGAAGCACGTCGTGCCTTTGACCGCTTTTACCGCTGTGACTCAGCGCGTACATCGCAGGTTGGCGGACACGGACTCGGCCTTTCTATCGCCCGTCTGATAGCATCATCTCACGGAGGAAAAATATCGGTCAAAACCGCTCCGGGCGAGGGTTCCACATTCCGACTTCTACTGAATAAGTAATTTATCAAGATTTTGCGCAGAATCTTCGGTTTTGTGTGGATTTCTCTCTGGAAAAATATCATACTCCGCATATTTATCTCATCGATGTGATATTTTTTTCCTTGAATTCACACATTACTCCGTTTTTTGCGCAAAATTCGCCGAATTTGCTTTTCGTATCGATATCCAAAGGTATGCATGCAATGATCAAAATCGATACCACCAACTGTTATGGAAATATAGAAAATCTTAGTGCGAGTAGGATTTACCACATTCCCACAACACTGCTACTACTACCTAAATGCATGCTAGCCAGTCAGAACATACTTACTACTCCCTTACTACTCCCTTATCTCACCCTTAGCTCACCCTTAGCTCACCCTTAGCTCACCCTTATCTCACCCTTAGCTCACGCTTATTACAGCGTTATTACGCTGTTTTGTGGCTAAAGTACGCCTGTACCGACCCAGACAATCGATAATGCGGCCATGTTCTTGGGAGTACACACTCCTAAATGCACGAAGAGCACATTCCAATTTGGAGAGGAAGTGCCTTCGAAGAGGAAGCATCTTCGAATTGGAATATTTTTCAATTTCAAGTTCGACATCTATTGACATCTTTCTTGGAAGGTGACATAATTATTGTGCTAAACGCTAATAATGCACAAGGGGCGAGGTGCACAGTACTGTACTGTGATTTTGAGAACCCGATTCCCTTTTGCTTTGTACGCAATATGAAAACCGAATGGTGATTTTAATATATGAATAGAGAAAAAACGTTACGCCGCACAGTCATGTTCTTCTTTTTCCCGATATCTATTTTCTATATGGAGCTTATCGTCAAACTCTTCTGCTTCGGTTCGATCCTGAACAGGGGCTTTTTCTACACCCTTATCTTCGTTATCCCGATTGGCCTTTTCGTTGCAACACTTTGCTCAATCTTTCCGAGGAAGGTTAACCGGGTACTATCGATTATAATACTAGCAATCATCACGCTAGTTCACATGATACAGACGGTATATTATGAGATATTTAAAACATTCACCACCCTTTATTCGGTAACAGGTGTGGGAAAGATATTGCAGTTCTGGCAAGATATTATCCTGGGCATTCTACATTCAATTATCCCTCTTTTGCTACTGTCTGTTCCGTTTGTGTTGTGGATATTTCTATCGAGGGGCATCATCCCTCTAAGCAGGAAGAAAGTTGTGCTCCCTCTGCTCTTAACTATCCTTACGCAGCTACTCGCTATTATCATCACATTGAACTCAACTTCCGGAGTACTCTCTATTAGATATCTATATAAAGACTCATTCGTCCCTAACCTGTCAATAGCAAACTTCGGAGTACTGACGACACTGCGACTAGACTTCAGGAATCTTATCGCACCAAATATCCCTGAAGAACTCCTTCCCGATGACGAGCCGCCAACGCCTACGGTGTCTACATCGCAACCTCCCGGGACCACTCCGTCGCAGGAGCCCGCCACACCAAGCGTTGAACCATCCCCGGAACCAACGCCCATAGTGTACGGCGACAATGTAATTGAAATCGATTTCGATGCGCTTATTGCGAATGAGACCGACAGCACATTGCAGGAGATGCACGAGTACTTCGCAAGTGTTGAGCCGACTAAGAAAAATGAGTACACGGGCATGTTCGAAGGGAAGAATTTGATTTGGATCGTGGGCGAAGCATTTTCGTCCTATGTCGTCGACGAGGATCTAACCCCGACGCTGTACAAGCTCTCAAACGAAGGCTTTGTGTTCAACAACTTCTATAACCCGGTATGGGGCGTCTCTACCTCAGATGGTGAGTATGTCACAATGACTGGACTGATTCCGAAATCGGGCGTCTGGAGTTTCTCTCGATCAGGAGATAACTATATGCCTTATGGTATGGGAAATATCTTGAGCAAGTCAGGATATTTATGCTTGGCATACCACAACCACGACTACCAATATTACAACCGACACATCTCACACCCAAACATGGGCTATGATTATAAGGGCTTAGGAAACGGTCTAGAGGTTAAGAAGGTTTGGCCCGAGTCCGACCTTGAAATGATGGAAAAGACCGTCCCGGAGTATATCGATAGCGATCCGTTCCATGTCTACTATATGACCGTAAGCGGCCATCTCCGATACACATTTATAGGAAACTCCATGGCTTCGAAGAACCGAGAGTTCGTCAAGGACCTGCCCTATTCAGAGCCAGTCCGGGCATATCTCGCATGTAATATTGAGCTTGATAGAGCAATGCAGCATCTGCTTGAGCAGCTGGACGAGGCCGGACTTACCGAGGACACAGTCATTGTGCTATCCGGTGACCACTACCCATATGGGCTAACCTATGAGGAACAGTGCGAGATTGCAGGGCATGAACTGGAGAAAAATTTCGAGCTATACAAGAGTACTCTGATAATTTGGAGTGGCAGCATGGAGGAACCGATAGAAATTGATAAACCCTGTAGTGCACTCGATATATTGCCGACATTGCTAAACCTGATGGGCATAGAATACGATTCGCGACTGCTGATGGGGCGTGACATCCTATCCGAAGCCGACCCTCTTGTGATATTTTCAAACCGTAGCTGGATAACTAATCTCGCAAAGTACAACTCAGTAACCGATACAGTTATCCCTAACGAAGGTACAACACTTGAAGATGGTTATGCACGTAAGGTGCTAGGTATTGTTAACAACAAGTTCAAATACTCCGCCAAAATTCTCGAAGAGGACTACTACGCACACGTTTTTGAAGAGGAATAGCATTTCTGAGTCATACTACTAAAAAACTCTGAAAATCCGCCCATTAGAACAGGCCGATCCTAACTAAAGGATTCGGCCTGTTTTTTTGTCTTGTATTTCTGTTGAGCTCTACTCCCAAGTCTTCCAAACATCTGGACAATATCCTACGGTTGCGGCCTTGCCATTTCTGACAATCGGTGTTTTCAGCAGCCTTGGATCCTCCAGAACTTTCTCAAACTTGTCCTCCTCGTACGCTAAGTACTTAATGAGAGCTGCATCCTTTGATTTCTCATCTATGAGCTTCTCCAGACCTCCGACAGCCTGTACAACATTTTTAAGCTCTCCACGACTCATCCCAAAACGCGGCAAATCAACTGATTGATATTTTATATTCCGTTCCTTGAAATATCGCTCCGCCTTCTTCGTATCAAAGCATTTGGACTTCCCAAATATCTGAATATTCATATCTCAGCCTCCTGTCAACACGGTTTTTCCTAAGTAGCCCGTAATATATCCGAGTAGATATTTATCCTCAAAAAAGATAGCAATAACTAGGGTGCAATAAAATAAAATTTTGAATTTTTCCAATTTACCCCTTGCTGTCCATTTTATAGGACTATTGGCGTGGTAATCTATATTCACAAGGTGAAATCACCAAACAATTCCAGAAAAGGAGCAATCATAATGACACAAATTGAGAAACTACTACACACCAAGAGTCTTATCGACAAGCTTGCCGAAGGAATAAACCCCCTTACTGGACAGAAGCATGATGAGGATTGTCTCCTCAACGAGGCCAGCATCATACGTGGGTTTTTTCACGTCTCACAGGTTTTGGATCGCGTAATCCAAAACGGTGGTGTTGTGGGCTATGGCCGCAAGCAAAATCTTAAGCCGTTTACTATTACGGCTGAGGAGAAGGCGAACATCCCTATCTCGGAAGAGCCCATCTCGGTAAGTGTCCTTGTCAGAAACATAAATTCTGTCACCGCAACTCTGTCAATGCGCAAACTTACAGCAACACAGGTCACTTCCTGGCTCGAGCAATCAGGCTTTCTCTCTACCGTTGTAAACGCTGAGGGTAAGAACCAGCGTGTGCCTACCGATAATGCTGAACTAATAGGAATCAGTCAGGTGGAACGTATCAATGCCACTGGCGCTACCTACCTCATGAATCTCTACAACACGGAAGCCCAGCGCTTCATACTAGACAACCTCGACTCTATCATAGCGTCGGTACAGGACAAGGCAGCAACGCCTTGAGTCATCACTCATTCCTCAGTGTCGAACAAAGCTACATCTAACTCGCTTATCTTCTTAAGAAAACTAATATCTTCTTCGGTAAGGCTTGCTTCTTTGAGCATGTCCGCTCTCCGCTTTGCAGTTCTTAACAGCGCCTGTTCGCGCCTCCACTTTTCAATATTGGCATGGTGACCAGAGAGCAAGACTTCCGGCACTCGCCTCCCTCTCCAAACCTCGGGTCTTGTATACTGGGGGTACTCAAGTAGCCCATCCCAATGGCTCTCACCCTTGTAGCTCTCCTCAGAAGCGAGTACTCCCGGTATAAGCCTGCACACAGCATCGCAAACAGCCATCGCCGGGATTTCCCCGCCTGTGAGCACAAAATCACCTAGGGAAATCTCCTCGTCAACACATTCCTCAATGAAACGCTCGTCTACTCCCTCATAGTGACCGCAAACCAGAATCAGTCTTCCATACGTTGCAAGGCGCTTAGCATCCTCCTGAGAAAAGCGCTTCCCCTGCGGAGACATATATACGGTATGCGCTTCCCCTTCTGCTGCATTCTTTACATATTTCCAGCAATTATAGAGCGGGTCGGCATTCATTATCATGCCAGTTCCGCCGCCGTAGGGGTAATCATCTACCTGCTTTTGCTTATTCAAAGTATAGTCACGGATATTGTGGGCTTTAATTGTTATAAATCCGCGATCCTGTGCCCGTCCGATTATGCTCATGTCCATAACAGTGGACACAGTGTCATCAAACAGGGTCAAAATGTCGATCCTCATGACTCCATCCCCTCAATTATCTCGACCTCAACCAAATCCTTTTCGAGGTCTACCTTCTTTACAAAATCGGGGACTACCGGAATCATGTATCTTTTCTCACCCTGTACAACATAGACATCATTTGCGGGTAATGTTAAAACCTCAACAATAGATCCGATTTCTCCCAAATTCAAATCGAATACTCTGAGTCCAATGAGGTCCTGAATTAAATATCTACCTTCCTCAACTTCGAAATCATCTCTGTCTATATAAACTGTCTTTCCTCTCAGGGCTATTGCGGACTCCAAGTCCTCAACACCTTCAAGGTAGCACAGAACCACAGATTTGTGCACAGAAGCACTTTTTACGCGCACAGGTTTCCCATCTATGAAAAATCTTTCGAAATCACACAGAAACTCCGGTGTATCTGCCCAGGGCTGTATTCTTACAGCACCCTTGACACCGTGCGTAGTTGTAATTATTCCTGCCTCAAGATATTGTTTTCTTTCTTTCATTTCCAATCCCCGTCTAAAAACAGGCGCGGATTAACCGCGCCTGCTCGATCTTTCGTCATTAGTCAACGATTTCTACAATAACCTTCTGACGCCCCTTCATAGCCGCTGCCTTAATAATTGAGCGGATGTCCCTGGAGGTGCGACCTCGGCGGCCGATTACCCTTCCCATGTCCTCTTGAGCGACACGGAGCTCCAATACTAGATTGTCACCCCTTGTTACTTCGGTGACAGAGACTTCGTCAGGGTTGTCCACCATACTCTTAGCAATGTAGAGAAGTAAATCCTTCATGTTTGTAACCTCCATGGCACGCATACCCACTTTTACAGGATCTCCGCTTTTTTGAGCAGACTCCTTACAGTGTCGGTCGGTTGAGCGCCGTTCTTGATCCACTGTTTGGCACGTTCTCCGTCAATCTTGATTTCAGCCGGGTCGGTGAGGGGGTTATATGTGCCAATCTCTTCAATAAATCTTCCGTCGCGCGGCGAACGGCTGTCTGCCACAACTATACGGTAGAATGGTGTCTTCTTAGCTCCCATACGTCTTAGTCTTATCTTTACCATCTGTCATTCACCTCCTGTAATAGGATCTTATATACAAAGGAAATTTTGCTGCGGGAATGCCACTAGCCAGTATTTTATCTGTTTGGCTATTTCCGCTGAACTATCATTCCGAAGTTCACGAAATGCTAAGTCCCAAATTGAGGTATACGAGGACTTCACGCAGAACTCTCATACTGAGGTTCTATTACATAAACGGGAAAGCTCCGCCGCCTCTGGCAGCTCTTCTCGCCTTCCTGCCCATCTGGGGGCTGCTCATCTGTTTGACCATCTTCCTCATCATGTCGAACTGCTTTAGGAGTCTGTTGACGTCTTCAACCCTTGTCCCACTGCCTTTGGCTATGCGCCTTTTGCGACTAGAGTTCAGAATTGAGGGGTTCTCCCTCTCATCCTTTGTCATTGATAGGATGATAGCCTCTACCCGCGGCAGCGCCTTCTCATCAATGACCGCACCCTTAAGTGCACCGGCGTTTACTCCCGGAAGCATTCCGATTACATCCTGTATTGGACCCATATTTTTCAACTGGTCCATCTGCTCGAGGAAATCCTCAAGGGTGAAGCGGTTCTGACGGAGCTTGCGTTCCAACTCCTCAGCTTTCTTCTCATCAAAGCTCTGCTCAGCTTTTTCTATGAGGGTCATAATGTCGCCCATGCCGAGTATCCTTGAGGCCATACGGTCGGGGTGGAATGGCTCGATTTGGTCAAGCTTCTCTCCAACTCCTGCGAATTTAATCGGCTTACCTGTAACCGCCTTTACCGAAATGGCTGCTCCGCCTCGAGCGTCACCATCCAGTTTTGTTAGCATAACACCGTCGATGTCAAGCTCCTCGTTAAAGGCCTGGGCGGCGTTTACTGCATCCTGCCCGGTCATGGCGTCAACAACGAGCATAATCTCGGTTGGGTTCAAAGCCTCCTTGATGCTGCGAAGCTCATCCATAAGAGCTTCATCAATGTGGAGTCTGCCTGCAGTATCTATTAAAAGCACGTCGTTTCCGTGGTCCTTGGCATGAGCAAGGGCAGCTTTGGCTATTTCAACAGGATTTCCCTGTCCCTGTTGAAACACTGGTATTCCCAGTTGTTCTCCCACTACCTCCAGCTGCTTAATAGCTGCCGGACGGTACACGTCACACGCCACAAGAAGTGGACGGCGACCATGGTTCTTCTTGATGTATGCAGCGAGTTTTGCTCCGTTAGTTGTCTTTCCTGCTCCCTGCAACCCAACAAGCATGATCACAGTGGGTGAACTGGAAGCAAACTTCAGCTTTTGGGTCTCGCCTCCCATAAGTGCTGTAAGCTCTTCATTAACTATTTTAATAACGGTCTGAGCGGGTGTAAGGCTCTCAAATACGTCTGAGCCGATTGCGCGTTCGGAAACCTTGGCCACAAAATCCTTTACGACCTTGTAGCTCACGTCCGCCTCAAGCAGTGACAGACGGACCTCCCTCATCGCTTCTTTTATATCGCTCTCCTTAAGCCGGCCTTTACCGCGCAGTTTCTTAAATGTTGTCGATAGCTTTTCGGTCAAGCCTTCAAATGCCATAGGATGCTCCTTATTCCTCGATTAGGTCTCGAACAGTTTCAATAATGTCGCGGGCCCTATCGTCAATTGCAATATTTGAATAGTTAGTAGCATTTATTCTCTTGATGTCCCCCGCCAATGTGAGAACCTTGTCAAGAGCATCATCAATGTCTCCGTATCGCTTATACAAGCCAAGTTTTTCTTCAAATTCAACCAGAATGTTGCGTGCCCTGACAATCGCATCCCGGACACCCTGTCTGGTTATGCCCTCGTTCTCTGCAATCTCGGCAAGGGATAGGTCGTGGTTGTAGTAGAGGTCGAAAAACTCCTTCTGTTTGTCGGTGAGCATATTCCCATAAAAATCAAAGAGTAATACCATTTCAATCGACTTTGCTTTCATAGCTTTCCCCGGCCCTCCGATCTTCAGTTGTAAAGCAATCGCCTTTACATCGGTATACTACACTATTTTGCGCCTCTTGTCAAGAGAATTCGCTCCTGAATATTTGTCATATTTCAAGGCAATAATAGCATTTACTGACAAACTGTGGGCGTTCGATTCGATAAGAGAAACGGAGCATTTAGCAGATGGCACTCATAGATATAAACAACCTGGAACTGTTTGCTGAAAATATCTCGGCAAACCTATCCTCACCGATGGTTACAACTACTGCAAAAATAGGCCGATTACTGGCGAAAAATTTATCATACCTCAAGCACATATCCGACAAAATCGTGTCATTCAAACCGCCAAATGGGAAGATGCCCAAGGAGTTCGAGTGGTTCATAGATAACCGGTATATCGCGGAGCGGGAAGGCCGCAGTGCGATGCTGACTCTGAAAAGAGCGGGCAAACTTCCGGCATCGCGTAAAGGCTACCCTAAGATATTTGGCCTAGCGGTGGCACTTGTGAGGTCGGGAAACGGCGGAGTAACCGCTGAACGCATCAGAATATTCCTAACTGGAGCTCAAAAAGCCGGGGCCTTTTCAGAGAAGGAGCTCTGGCTCTTTACTGTAATGTTGAAGGCGGCACTCGTATTCGAGCTTCAGAAGCTCTCCCGAAACTTTATGCCAATGATGCAGGAGTACGCCGGTAAAAAAAGTGGCATCTATTCCGCCGAACTTGAGATGGATTCGATCCGTTCGGAGGGCGGAACCCCACTGGCAACAATCGCTGAGGACGCGATGAAAGCCCAAAGTGAGCATTTGGAGATGTCAAATATCGCAGAGAATATATTCACATCTCTCCGGCTTCTTTCAACAGCTGATCTCCGAGAGATGCTCCACAGTCTCAGCGCGGTGGAGCAGATCCTCTGCAGCGATCCCTCAGGTATTTATCCGGTAATGGACGAGGAGAGCCGCGCACAGTGCCGCAGGATTGTAAGCAGGTTGGCAAAGCGGAAACAAATGAGTGAGGCGAGTACTGCCGAAAAGGCAATATCCCTTTCAAGGGGGGCATCCGACCCGCTGATGCGCCATGTCGGGTACTATCTCCTGCGAAAGCCATTAGGAGAGGACCCAGCGACATGGCACCGCCCACTGTATTTTGCCATACTTTTTGCTCTTACTATTCTGTTTGCGCTTCTGGTCTTGCCCATCTCGGGCCCGGTAGCCACACTGCTATTACTCATACCTCTTAGCGGAGTCGCAAAGAACATCTGCGATACCCTTGCACTCAGGTTTCGCCACCCGGCTAGGCTACCCCGCCTTGAGTTGAGAGAAGGTATACCCGATGACTCAAAAACCTTGTGTGTCATATCAGTTCTGCTAACCGACAAAGAGGCCGGGAAAAGATATGTCTCCCTGCTGGAACACTATATGCTTGCCAATCGCAATGCTGGCAGCAATCTTGTTTTCGGACTGCTTGCAGACTTGAAGGAGTCTGATATGCCATTTAACGAAGGGGATGCCGCCACCTTATCCGCCATCAAAGAAGAAATTGCGCGGCTAAACAGGAAACATGGCTGCAGATTCTTCTTCTTTATAAGAGACAGGGTGTATAACGCCTCTGAAAAGCGCTACATGTCCTGGGAACGCAAAAGGGGCGCGCTCATTGAACTATCAAGACTGCTCTCAAATAGGCGGTGCGGACTTCGCATTGAGTGCGGTGATCCTGAGGCTATAGGGCAAGTGCGCTATGTTATTACACTCGATTCAGATACCCGATTAACTGTCGGCAGTGCTGCTGAGCTTGTCGGTACAATGCTCCACCCTCTCAATCGACCGCTGTATGATTCGGAAAGGCGCATTGTGCGCGAAGGGCACGCCATTCTACAGCCAAGAATCTCAGTAGATCTAGAGGCCGCCTCAAAATCGTTTTTCAGCCGCGCAACCGCCGGGCTTGGGGGTACCGACCCGTACGGCAGTACTGTATCTGATCTGTATCAGGACCTATATGACGAGGGGATCTTTACAGGCAAGGGTATATTCGATCTAGAGATGTTCTCTCAATGTCTAGATAACCGCTTTCCGGAGAACAGAATTCTGTCGCACGACCTGTTAGAGGGCTGCTACCTTCGTGCAGGTCTGCTAAGTGACGTAGAACTTACAGACGGCTTCCCGTACAAAGTAAGTTCATACTTTTCAAGGCTTCACAGATGGATCCGGGGTGACTGGCAGCTACTGCCCTGGCTGTTCAAAAAGGTCCCAGCCGAAAATGGGAAGATGGAAGAAAACCCGCTGAGCCCACTTTCAAGGTGGAAAATCTTCGATAACTTGCGCAGAAGCTTAGTCCCCGTGTTAACCTTTGCTGCAATACTGTGGGGAATATTATTCGACGGCTTATGGGCGGCCGCAGGTGTAGCTGTTGCAATCTCACTCTCCGAGCTCGCCCTGTCGGCAGCAGCAGCGCTGCTTCGCGGCGGATACGAACTAGGTAGCCGTTACCACTCTTCAATCATGTACGGTGTTCGCGGAAGCACAGTTCAGACAGTGCTCAGCATTATGCTCCTGCCTTACCGTGCTTTGGTTAGCCTGCATGCTATTATCACAGCACTTTACCGTATGTTCATCTCAAAGAGAAACCTTCTCCAATGGGTTACAGCTGAACAGTCAGAAAAAATAGCTTCCGACAGCATCCTTGGCATCTACTACAAGATGGCATTACCCGTAGTATTTGGTGCAATAAGTATATTTGTATCAGATAAGATTATTGCGGATATTCTCGGTTCGCTATGGGTCATATCTCCTCTGGTAAGTGCGCTAATAAGTAGGCCCACAAAAAAGAAAAAAGCAATATCAGAGCAGGACGAGGCTTTTCTCAGGCGGCAGTCCGCATTGATGTGGGAGTACTTCGAGCATTTCCTGACGCCGGCAAACAACTTCCTCCCTCCAGACAACTGGCAGGAGCAGCCTGCAGTGGGCGTTGCCCGGAGAACTTCCCCTACAAACATCGGCCTTGCTCTTCTCTGCTGTCTCGCAGCACATGACCTAAACTTGGCAGGACTAAATCATATCCTCGATAAAATCGAGCAGATGCTGAACAGTATCGATAAACTAAGGAAATGGCGCGGTCATCTTCTCAACTGGTACGACACATCAACACTGGAACCTCTCTATCCAATGAATGTGTCATCGGTTGATAGCGGTAACCTTGCCGGTTGCTATATTGCACTAATCAGTGGACTGAATTGCCTTGGAACACCGCGCGCAGCTAATCTCGCTGAACGCATCAAAGCTATGCTTGACGAGATGGATTTTCTAGCAGTGTTTGATAAGGACAGAAACCTTTTCTATATAAGTGTAGATATCGAAACAGAAAAACACTCTGAAAGCTGGTACGATCTCCTCGCCAGCGAGGCAAGACAGACAAGCTATATCGCCATAGCACGGGGATTAATAGATAAGAAGCACTGGCGAAGACTTGGCAGAGCGCTTGTCCAGAAGAATGGTTATTCGGGAATGGCATCGTGGACAGGCACGATGTTCGAATACCTCATGCCCAATCTCCTCATGCCAACCTATCCAAACTCTCTAATCTACGAGAGCCTCCGTTTCTGTGTCTACTGTCAAAAACTCAGAGGCGCCGCCTTCAAAATACCCTGGGGCATCTCGGAAAGCGCATTTTTCGCGTTCGACCGTCAACTGAACTATCAGTACAAGGCCCATGGTGTCCAGCGGCTTGCCTTCAAACGTGGCATGAATCGCGAACTAGTAATATCGCCTTACTCCACGTATCTTGCCCTTGAAGTTGAGCCCGCAGCATCAATCAAGAACCTGCGGCGGCTTGAAATGCTCGGCCTTGAAGGCCGATATGGACTATACGAGGCGGCCGATTTCACACCTACCCGGCAGGTCAGCGGGCACTTGTTCGAGCCTGTGATGTGCTTTATGGCACACCACATCGGTATGAGCCTCATCGCCTGCGACAATCTCCTAAACGACAATGTTATGCAGAAGCGGTTCATGGCAGACGCGGAAATGGGCGCATTTGCCGAGCTGCTGCAGGAGCGGACACCTGTTGATGCAGTAACGGTGCGCGCTTCGTACAGCGAGGTGCCCGAAAAGCCCAAGCGGTCCACAGACAGTGAGTGGACCATGTCGCTTGCCGGCTTTAACACATTCGCCCCGCGCTGCCACCTCATTTCAAACGGGTCGTACTCGCTTCTGCTTACCAACACCGGGCTTTCACGCTCAATGGCCGATGGCATTATGCTAACGCGCTTCGACGCCTCCCTTGCAGAAGGTGTCTGTGGCATATACTTCTTTTTGAAATCGGACAATGAAACACGCTCACTGTCGCCTGCACCTTTCTTTGACAGAGATGTCCAATATTCAGCCCAGTTTGATGAGAAGTCTCACAAGCTCCACGCCGACTTTGATGATATAAAGACATGCATAACTACATGTATACCAAACAGAGACAAGTCGGAACTACGAGAGGTCAAGATCCAGGCTTCAACTGACTTTTCGGGGGAGCTTATCTGTTACTTCGAGCCGATACTGACAGAACATGATACACACCAGGCACATCCGGCCTTTTCTAAGCTCTTCTTGGAGACTAAAGCCACTCACAACGGCGTACTGGTGCGTCGCAGACCGAGAGTAGGAAGTGACTTCCTATATCTATCCTTCATCTGCTCGGTTGATGGTGCGAGCTTTTCCACTTCACGTGAGAAAGCGCTAGGAAGAGGCGGTTTCGACGAGATTGGACGGCTTGTAAATAAGCCGCTGCAACTATCGGAGGGCCCTGTTATCGACCCCTGTGTACTGGCAAAAGTGCCTGTAAGTATATTACGTGGAGAAAGTGCAACGATTCGCTTTTCTCTCTCTTTTGGCGAGAGCTCAGAGAGTGTAACAGCTGCAGCCGAAAGGACTTTGGCCATGCCCTACACTCAGGCATCTGGTCGCCCCGTCGGTGAGTATCGGAGACTAAAGCTCACGCACAGCGAAGTCAACACAGCTCTCGAGTATGCAAGAGAAGTAATATTCCTATCCCCCGGTAGACGTGAGCTCGCAAAATATATACTTCAGAGCCAAGGCGTTACGGATACCAACCGTAGTAACGGCACCAACCCTGCTGAGCTTAACCATGCAGATCAGACAGCTTTGTGGAAGTACGGCATCTCGGGCGATCTACCCATAATTGCAGCTGTCTGTGGAGCAGAAACCCCTCACGATGTAATATCTCGGACTATCAGGCAGCACCGTCTGCTTATGTTCGGTGGCATAAAATGCGATCTCGTACTGCTCTTTTCAGAAGGGAGTGACTACCGAAGGCCTGCACGCACTGCAGCTCTAGATCTAATACGCGCAATCGGCGCCGAAAACACTCTATCCATACCAGGCGGAATCCACTTAATCGACCTTCTCCCCTCAGATGAAGACTTTGCTCTGATCGTGGCTTGCTCATCTGTACTCATAGACTCTACTGGTGAGGCTTCACTACGAGATAACTCAGCAGTTCACGCTCCCACATCGCCTAAACTGCTTGAGCTAAAGCAAAAATCCAAGGCCAGAATACCAGAGTCCACCAGCGGTAGAAACCTGCAATATCATGCAAACGGCAGTATTTCCTTTGAAGCGGGTGCTAATATGCTAGCCTCAGCATGGTCAAATGTCATGTCCAACGGCGAAATAGGTTACATCGCTACCGACACTGGTAGTGGATATATGTGGCGCCTAAACGCAAGAGAAAACAGAATCAATGCTTGGACTAACGACACACTCGCAATCGAGGGCGACGAACGTATCTATCTCCAACTAAACTCAGGTACCGTTTCCGTCTTTGCCTCCGACGACTCGTTCCCGTGTACTGTAACGTACGGACCTGGGTATGCTGTCTGGGAGAAAAATATCGAGACCGGCACTATAACCACAACTGCTTTCGTCCACAAGGACCTACCCTGCCGTATGATAAAAATAACGTACAGTGGAGACGAAGATGCACGTCTAATATATTTCTCAGGACTTGTCATGGGCGACACCCCATCGCTTCGTAGGCATGTCATTACTTTTGAGGACAACGGTAGCATACGGGCGACCAACCGCTATCACTCCACTTTCAAGGACCAGATGGTGTTGTTTTCATCAAACCCCGCATATGACAAGTTCACCTGTGACAGGACCGAAGCGTTATCGGGATCTCTCAAAGGCATCTGCGGTGCGGGGCTTGACCCCTGTGTGTGCTTTAGCGTACCGATGGAGGAAAAGAGCGTCGTCCTTCTGTGCGCTGCAGACAAAAATGATACCGATATGTCCGAATGCCTAGAACTCTTGGATTCCGACAAGTTCGACAGAGCTCTTCAGGAAACTGTGCAGTACTGGACGGTTGCGGTGACACCTGTAAAAATCAACACACCATCGCATGAGCTCAACAGATATATCAACGGGTGGGCTCTCTATCAAACAATCGCATGCCGCATGCTCGCCCGCTCATCAATGTATCAGTCAGGCGGTGCATACGGGTTCCGTGACCAGCTGCAGGATTCGTGTGCTGCCCTAATATCAAATCCGGAAATTACGAAAGCTCAGATTCTTAGAGCTGCCGCCCACCAGTTTACCGAAGGTGATGTCCAGCACTGGTGGCACGCATCATACACTGAGGGCGAGGCCGGCAAGGGCGTCCGGACACGCTGCTCGGATGATCTGCTGTGGCTGCCATACACGGTGTATGAATATGTAGATAAAACCGGTGATCACGATATACTAGACATCCAGGTACCATTCCTCGTATCGGAGCCTTTGAAACCCGGCGAACATGAGAGATACTCGCCCGCATCGGTATCGGAGGAAACAGCTGATATCTATAATCACTGTATACGTGCAATAGAGATGGCAATATCACGAGGTGTAGGCGACCATGGACTTGCGCTAATAGGCACTGGAGACTGGAACGACGGCTTCAACATGGTAGGTGCTGAAGGTCGTGGCGAAAGTGTTTGGCTATCATGGTTTCTTTCAATCGTTCTCAGGCGATTCTCAAAGATTTGTATCAGTCGTGGAGATGAGGCACGAGCCACTCAATTCAACAATTACGCCGATGCGCTTGTAAAAGCTGCAGAAAATGCCTGGGACGGTAAATGGTACAGACGCGGATATTTCGACAGTGGTGCTCCATTAGGTTCGCACGAATCGGAAGAGTGCAAAATCGATTCGATAGCCCAGAGTTTCGCTGTACTCGCCGGAGCTGATAAGAAGCGATGCAAAACGGCTCTCCAAAGTGCAGCAGAGCACCTCGTGGACCACGAAGTTGGCATAGCCATGCTGTTTAAGCCACCATTCCGCGACAGCAGCGAAAATCCCGGATACATCATGGGGTATCTGGAAGGTGTCAGGGAAAACGGCGGGCAGTACACGCATGCGGCAATCTGGCTTGCCATGGCCTTCCTCGAGTACGGTCTGAACAACGAAGGATTTGATATCCTGAACATGATCCTGCCCGCAACACACGATGAAAAAATCTATCGGGTTGAGCCCTATGTGCTTGCAGCAGATGTCTACTCAAATGAGCACCACAGAGGTCGCGGCGGATGGAGTTGGTACACAGGTTCATCTGCGTGGTTTTATCGTGTTGCAGTGGAGAACCTGCTCGGAATTGTTATCTCGAGTAAGGGGCTGCGCCTATCGCCAACAATACCCGACCATTGGGACGGCTACAGTGCTAGCGTCCGCTTTGGCAAGTCCCATTGGGAAATCGAGGTAACTCGCGATAAAAGACCTTCACTTTATGTGGATGGCATAGCAGTACCCGACCTCTCTGCTTTCGTCCCCCACGGCGTGCACAAAGTCAAATTATCGATATAGCATTACCCTTTATTTATTCGTGCACAGGGTGTATAATGTCAGAAGGAGCCAATCTGCGACCGCTCCAATCCTATTTTGTTGGGAGGTCTTCTGATGAGCAACGCTATCACATTTCCGGGACTAGGCCTAAGTTTTGATATTCCGGAGGTTGCTTTCACTATTTTTGGACTCAGTATACGCTGGTACGGGGTTATCATCGCAATCGGATTCCTGCTGGCATTCATGTACGGGATGAGACGCAGCGAGGAGTTTGGATACAGCCAGGACGATCTGATAGATATGCTCTTTGTCGCAACTCCAGCTGGAATAATTGGTGCCCGCGCATACTATGTAATCTTCAACTTTGATTACTTTAGAGGAGACCCCGTAAGGATGTTGCAAATATGGACAGGCGGCCTTGCAATCTACGGCGGAGTCATAGGCGCACTTATAGCGGCGGCTATAGTCGCGAGGATCAAGAAGATAAAAATTATGTCGGTATTCGATATCGCTGCTCTAGGCTTTCTCATAGGTCAGGCTGTCGGCCGTTGGGGAAACTTTGTTAACCGTGAAGCTTACGGTGTGATTACCGACTTGCCCTGGCGTATGGAGATATTTGACTGGTCACTTGCGAGGCGGGTTGCCGTTCACCCCGCATT
The DNA here is from genome assembly GCA_012520195.1 of Clostridiales bacterium. Lineage (GTDB taxonomy): Bacteria > Bacillota > Clostridia > Oscillospirales > JAAYOS01 > JAAYOS01. The sequence continues at coordinate 29,635 of JAAYOS010000079.1, forward strand.
CCTGTACGAATCTCTATGGAATACACTCGGCTTTGTACTTCTCCACTTTGCTTCCAAGCGCCGCAAATATGACGGGCAGACATTTTGGACATATGTTGCGTGGTACGGTCTCGGCCGCGGCCTTATTGAGGGACTGCGGACCGACAGTCTGTACCTTTTCAGCACCAATCTTCGTGTCTCGCAGGTGCTTGGATTCGGATCATGTCTTGCAGCACTCATCATATTAGGTTACAACGCATACTTTAAGACACATGAACCTGAAGAGATGCAGGTTGCACGTTACAGGGCAAAGCTTACCGCGGCTGGTAATGAAGGAGCCACTGATAATGGCGAAGCTGATACCGATGCCGTTCCTTATGACGCCGGGGAGCAGGTTGAAGACGTCGAGAGTGTTGAAGACGCTGAAGATATTGAAGACGTCGAGAATGTCGTGATGACAGTGAACGATAATGACGATAATTTAGATGAACCACCTGGCATCACAGATACCAACATTGACGGTACAGATATCTAGTCTGGCGGTTCAGATACCAAGACTGACAGTTGAATACAAAGGGAGTGAACTGCTTTTTGCAGCCACTCCCTAAAGTTTTATATACAGATTTTATCAAACATCGATTCAAACATCGATTTTAAAGACGGTCTACACTTTTCCCGACAAGGACCTGTTATTCTGCGCTTTCAGCACTCTCATCGAGTACCTCCTGCACTATCAGATAATCCGCATGTATGTAAGCAATGCCTCCATCGTACTCGACCTGATGCCAATCCTCCGTGTAATACTCAGTAATAACTGTAAACTTCTCATTGGCATAGGCGCGTCCGATCACATCGTAGTTGGTTCCGGGACCGCTGCGGATATTTAGAAACGTGTCCACATCATAGACCGTTCCGATAAGTATATAAACCGGTTCTGGCTCAGGAGTGGGCTCCTCGATTATCTGAGGCTCCTCCGAAGGGGATACCGAAGTCTCCTCAGGCTCGTCCTTGCCGCATCCAAAAAGAGAAAAACTGAGACAGAGTATTAACAGTATGCTTATCCACTTATTCATAAATATACAGAGCCCCCATTTGATTTCATATATTGTAACTATAGCACGAAAGACTGAAAAATTCCATAAATATGACAAATATTTATCTATTTGTTACCTTTTGTAATATTCCTGGAATTTTCTTCCCACGCCTCAACTTTGTAATGTTACCTTTATGGGTTCTCTGTGAAATTGTTAAAGAATATTTAATATTCTTTAACAATTTATGTAATATTCTTTGGTTACACTATAACTGCAGAAGTGAGTATTTTTCATCATTACCTCCTAGCATATTGAGGTGGCAAAGCCACCTCAATTTTTTGTGTCAATTATGTGTACACATCGGTATGTATGGAAATCGTATGAAGCAACCGGACGATTATCCGAATCCATAGTGTGAGTCGCAATAAGTATCTTATCAAGTGTAGGTGGTAATCCAACCTGTACAACAAACAAGCTGTGACTAAAAACGGTCCCGTCGAAAGATAACTGGATAATATCACCGGGCTCAACATCATAGATATTTGCTCTCATCCCGTATGGACCCGTCCCCTTGTTTCCTGTGAGAAAGTTATAGAGGTATTCAACGCCCGTCCATGCGGGCGCTTTATTATTGCCATCTATGTAATACCATCCATATGTCGGGGTGTAATTCATCTTTGCCCCACCGGCATGTATACACTGAGATATAAAATTGGTACAGTCGCCTCCGAACCTGTCGTAGTTCATGAACTTCGGATTTCTCGAGAATGCCCATCTATGTGCGTATGCAACCGCATCTGACCTTGAATATGCCATAAAACAACCTCCTCGCACTTGCTACACATTATATGTCGATTCTAAACATATTGTGAGGCGAGACAGAGCAATTGCCTGTCCCACCCCACGACGCGTCCACATAAATATTGCCGGCCTCACCTATTACTACGGAATTATGTCACTGATAGCAACGCCGATAGTTTTGATTGCTTTACCGGGCGCTGACCTCATCAACTTTTTCCTTGTTTTGGGACTTGTCATCATCCCGGCGGCAGCTCCGATTACTATACCTACGCCCACTCCTCTTACAAAAGAACCCATCATCATAGATGTAACCTCCTTTTGGTTTGATTCCAAGCAAAAGTGTGCAGAATTATTATTCCCAAAGTCACAGAGATATCACTTCCATATCATGACAATAAAACTCCACTAGCTTGAGGCAACTTTGAAATAATGTTATAATTGTTCCAGATGCTACGAATTCATTAGGATTTATCGGGGAGGATAATTCAATGACCAAAATAACAATAATTCGACATGCCGAGGCCGAAGGGAACCTCTATCGGCGTGTTCATGGTTGGTTCAACAGCAATATTACTCCCACTGGCAGAGCTCAGATACAGCGTCTAGAGGAGAGATTCCGTGATGATGTCGCTAATGGCATCAACTATGACGTCATCTACTCCAGCGATTTGATTAGGACCATGGAAACCGCAGGCGCCGTCTCGAGGGCTGCAGGCATCTCGATCATTCCTCACCCAGGACTACGTGAAATCCACTCCGGCGAATGGGAGGACCGTACCTGGGGGTACTGTTTCCGAAACTACAGTGAACTCCTTAATACTTACGCATCTCACCCCGAGTGGAAAATCGAGGGCGGTGAAAGCATAGAGACTCTTTACCGCCGCCTGTCCGATACCTTAGAGGAAATTCTCGCCGAAAATACCGGAAAATCTATCTGCATCGTCTCACATGCTGTGGCAATTCGCGCTCTTCTCTGTAGAATGAATAAAACCCCGACAAGCGAGTTTACATCTCTACCTGAGGTTGATAACGCATCGGTGACCTGTTATACCTATGACGGAAAAAATTTCAATGAAGTCTATGTCAATGACACATCCCATCTTGATGGCATTATCCCCTTGAGAGCGATACTTGATGGCCATGCGGGCCGAAGCGCACAACTATGGTTTAGATCTGTAAACCCCAAAGATGATCTGCACGTTGTAGAAGAGTTCTGGCGCGACTCTTGGAAAGCTGTACACGGCAACCTTTACGGGTTTGATGGGCCAACAGTCCGTTCGGAGACGCGGCGTATGCTAAGGCTGAACCCAGATTCTGTGTGCTTTGCAATGCTCGATGACCAAGAGGTTGGCATAATCGCCATGGACTCCGGCGACTTAACGATGGACGACTGCGGCCATATAAGCTTATTCGCTATCGCTCCTGAGTACCGAGGAAAGCGTCTTGCAGTTCAGCTGTTGGGACAGGCAGTCAGCTTTTATCGAACTCTCGGTCGTAAATATCTAAAACTCTATGTCGCTCCCGATAACCACAGAGCCATCCAGTTCTATAAGAAAAACGACTTTGTGGAAAAAGGTTATGGCCCCGGTATCCACGATAACCTCCTGGTTATGATCAAGAAAATATAAATATCTCCCTAATATCTCTCCTATGTCTCCCCTCCTAATTTCCCCAAATAATTGTCAGAATAATGCAGAATGTATAAATATATGTTTAAAATAAAATCTGTGTGCAATAATATGATTGTGATTTAAACATACTAATATGCATAAACATTCTCGAAGCGCAGCTTTCTTGCAAAGGGAATAATCAGGAGGAATATCACATGAAAAACAAACTGATGATTTGGGTCGCGGTGGTTACTCTGCTAGCCATATTATTACCGGGGTGCACTGTCACCGGATCCGTTCAGCCATCAGCGTCTCCCAAAACAGGAACAAGTCCCGGAGCCACGACTAGCCCGGGCACAGGGGGAATGGAGAACGATGACGGGATAGTCGATGACGATGATGGGATAATCGATGGAGACGATGATGCAGGGGCAGGAGGCGGCAATGTGACCGTTTCGCCGGAAGCGTCTCCCGGAAATTCTCCCATAACCTCACCAATGACCTCTCCTTCACCATCACCCAAATCCTAGCCTACAGGGCATAAAAAAGATAATAAAAATTCTTCAACAACAATAAAGGGATGGGCATTTGCAGCACATCCCTTACATATTTTCAACCTAAAACACATTGACTGTTGACAAACCTCAACTGAACCTGTATACTCAAACGCAAGTTATTTTGATAAAGGCAGTGAAGAGAAGAGTAGGTAAAGGGATACGGTCAGAGAGCCTCTGGTTGGTGTGAAGGGGTGCGGAGAACTTTACTGAAGATGGTCTTGGAGCCGCGTACCGACCGCTTTTTATAGCATAGGCTACGACGGGGGCGCCCGTTACAGTGCAGGAGTATGTTAGTACTCACAGAGGTCTATATCGCGAGGTATAGGCGAAACAAGGTGGTAACACGAAGTTTGATTCGTCCTTGATGTTTTTACATCAGGACGTTTTTTGTTGTCTATAGAGCAACTGCATGAAAGGATGTGCCGGGAGTGCCAATTATAGAAATTAAGAACCTTAACAAAACCTTTGTAAAGGGTACCGATTCCTTTGTCGCCCTCGACAATATCGATCTCTCAATAAAGCGGGGTGAAATTTTCGGCATTATAGGGCTTTCCGGTGCTGGAAAGAGCACGTTGGTGCGATGTATGAACCTTCTTGAAAAGCCCACCACTGGTAAGGTGATCGTTGACGGATTGGACATCACGACACTCTCAGAGCGCGAACTTAGGATCGCTCGCCAATCCATAGGAATGATATTTCAAGAGTTTAACCTGCTGATGCAGCGCACAGCCCTTGAAAACATCTGCTTTCCACTCGAGCTAGCGGGTATAAGTCGAAGGGAAGCAAAAATTCGAGCACGAGAGCTGCTGGACATAGTCGGCATCCCAGAGAAGGAAAACTCATACCCCTCTCAACTTTCTGGAGGTCAAAAGCAGCGTGTAGCCATTGCTAGAGCACTCGCAAATAACCCAAAGGTCCTTCTCTGCGATGAGGCGACAAGCGCGCTAGATCCTACTACCACACAGTCTATTCTAGATTTAATAAAGAAGTTGAACCGCGAGTTGGATGTCACAGTTGTAATAATAACGCATGAGATGAAGGTTGTAGAACAGATCTGCAATCGTGTGGCGATAATTGCGGACAGTAACATTGTGGAGGTAGGGGCTGTTGATGATGTGTTTCTGCACCCCAAAACCAGCGCAGCTAAAAAGCTTATATTCTCCAATAGCGATGCCACAGAGAAGTTCACAGGCAATGGCAAGTATCTCCGTTTGGTGTTTGACGGCGACTCAACAAATCGTGCGATTGTAGCCGAAATGATCCTCAAAGGCGGTAGTCCTGTAAATATCGTCTTTGCAGATACAAAGACCATAGATGGAAAGGTGTATGGACACCTACTGCTTCAGCTACCGGACGATCCGAATGCTGTTGGCAAGATGCTAGATTTTCTTGATGCTGAAAACATTACATACAGTGAGGAGGAATACGATGTTTAGCACAGAAATGGTCAACTTAATGTTACAGGGACTAGTTGAAACTCTCTATATGACTATTTTCTCAACAGTCGCCGCGTATATCCTCGGCATGCCAGTTGGAATCCTTCTTGTCCTGACAGATAGTGATGGCATCAAACCAAATGCTGTAATCAACAGGGGAGTCGGCGGTGTAGTAAATGTTTTGAGATCTGTACCATTTATAATTTTGCTTGTGGCTGTGATGCCGCTGACCCGCGCAATTGTGGGTACATCGATTGGATCGACAGCGACCATCGTTCCTCTGGTAATAGCGTCTGCGCCATTTGTTGCAAGGATGGTCGAGAGTTCAATAAAGGAGGTCGATCGGGGCGTAATTGAAGCGTCCCTATCTATGGGGGCATCCACATTTAACGTAGTTTGGAAGGTATTGATTCCAGAAGCGAAACCATCACTTATTACTGGTGCAGCCATTGCTACGACTACCATTCTCGGATACTCCGCCATGTCCGGTTTTGTGGGTGGAGGAGGACTGGGAACAATAGCAATCAATTATGGGTACTATCGCTCTAGGACAGATATCATGTTAGTAATGGTTGTTATACTCGTCTTGATAGTACAAGTATTTCAGGAGATCGGCACCTGGATATCTACAAAGTGTGATAAGCGTATAAGATGAATGATTTATCTATAGTATTCTGATGTAAATAGCATGTTGATATCATTTAGTAACATTTAATTGCAAGGAGAATGATTATGAAAAAAATCCTACTTATATTAACCGTTGCAGCGCTTTTATTGACACTATTCGCTGGATGTGCAAATAACGCAGATTCAGAGACAAACGATTCCAACACCATTGTTGTTGGCGCTAGCATCACCCCACATGCCGAGATTCTGGCCGTTGCTAAAGAAGTTTTGGAAGAACAGGGCATCGAACTAGAAATAGTTGAGTTCAATGACTATGTACAACCTAACCTGAACGTTGAAAGCGGAGAGCTTGATGCAAACTACTTCCAACATCAGCCTTATCTAGACCAGTTTAACGCAGATAACGGTACCCACATCGTATCTGTTGCCTTGATCCACTATGAGCCTTTTGGAATATACGCAGGGAAAACCAAATCCCTTGAAGATCTTGCTGACGGTGCTACCATATCGATACCAAACGATGGAACAAATGAGGCTAGAGCGTTGATGTTATTGGAGGCACAGGGGCTTATCAAACTGAAGGATGATGTCGGGTTCAACGCAACAATTCTAGATATCGAAGAAAACCCAAAGAATCTCATTATAAAAGAGCTTGAAGCAGCTCAGCTTACCCTTTCACTAAAGGATGTTGATTTAGCAGTCATCAATGGGAACTTTGCAATTCAAGCTGGTCTAAACGCAAAAAAAGATGCTCTCGCCATTGAGGACGAAGCATCAATATCAGCTAAAACATACGCAAATGTTCTCTGTGTTAAGGAAGGTAATGAAAAGAACCCTGCAATAGTTGCTCTGGCAGAAGCGTTAAAAAGTGATAAAGTTGTTCAATTCATTGAAGAAAACTACGAAGGTGCTGTAGTGCCGATCTCGTAAATAGCCAGAAAGTGCAATTGATCTGGCTAAACTGAAAGCACTTGTTACGTGCCAAATTGCCTCTGCAGTTGACTTTTTCTCTCAAACACGTTATTATTTTCTTAGACTGTCAGCCGTATTTCGGCAGATAATCTGCTTGTATAACATTCAGATTATTGGCAAAACAAAGAATGTAAAGCACAAAGGCCAAAAGCGCACAATGGCTATGAAATCATATGAAGGGAGAAGTTCAAATGGCAAATCTGAAAGGCAGTAGAACTGAGCAGAACCTGAGGGATGCCTTCTCAGGAGAATCTCAAGCAAGAAACAAGTACACTTTCTATGCAAGCCAGGCAAAAAAGGAGGGCTATGAGCAGATAGCCGCGATTTTCCAGGAAACTGCAGACAACGAAAAAGAGCACGCAAAAATCTGGTTCAAGCAGCTCAGCGGTATTTCCAACACCATGGATAACCTAAAAGATGCCGCTGCTGGCGAAAACTATGAGTGGACCGAGATGTATAAAAACTTTGCTGAAGTAGCCCGTGAAGAGGGATTTGACGAGATTGCAGACCTGTTCGAGAAGACTGCAACTGTTGAGGCCCATCACGAAGAGCGCTACCTCAAGCTCCTTGCAAACCTCGAAAACGATATAGTTTTCAAACGCGGGGATAAAACACTCTGGATCTGCCGCAACTGCGGATACATCTACGAGGGTGAGGAAGCTCCAAACATTTGCCCACTCTGCGTACACCCCAAAGCGCACTTCCAGGTCTACAGTGAGGTCTTTTAGTCATTGATATAAAGGGCAGCCGACCTTTTGCTTATTGCTAAGGTCGGCTGCATTTAACTTTGTTTTGAAATCAGATACTTGCCAGTTCATGCACAGCCTGATTAATTGTTGTTATCTCAAATTGTTATCATTTCAAACTGTTGTCATTTTAACCAGACCAACATGCAGAACGTGCTATTGGGCAGGCATAATCAGCTATATAGTCCATTCGCTGTGTATTATCGCTACAAGCTTATTTCCTTTTTCTGTGGAGGTAAAGACAAGCTTTAGACTTCTCCAGTCGATGCCGCCATATTCCTCGCTGCCGGGAAAATGCATCTCTACAAACTTGCTGTCGGGAAATACGTCCTTGACATTTTCTAGGGAATTCCCGATCCTAATTATTGTGTCGATTCCAATCATCGGGGCATTCAGGTAATCAGCATCGTACACAAATCTATCAAAATATCCTGACGGCGTCATCGATATCGGAGACCCCTCCCCGTCAAACGTGCCCCAGACATAGGTGTTGGTGCAGGTAGCAAATCCCTTTACATCCTCGGAAGTAAAGTGCATGTTTACCTCAAGTTCAACAGTCGAGTACGGTGTAAAATATACACCCACTTCAGGATGAATCCATCCAGCAAGAGTCGCATACTCGCGGTCCCGGATTGCTCCGAGAACTTCGTAAGCGTCCTTTAGGAGATCCTGATTGCTCTCCTGAGCATCAGTCTTCCCAGCCATCACTGCCAACGACTTTTCCACTTCGGGTTTTGCACCCAAGTCTCGGCCCATTAACAAAAAGAATCCACTAGCTATCAGAACACCGCATAAAAACAGTGCCGTATACTTTAAAAAGTTTTTCATGAACTATTACCCTTTTTAGGGGTATCTCCTCTCGTTGAGCTACAATCAGTTTATTTTAATATGAATACAAGAATATTACAACCGCATCAGGTTACAAAATAGTTAAAATTCAGTAACAAGCAATGGAATACCGAAGATAAAGGAACTCAAGGTCAACGGTAAGAAGACAACGGATATTAGAGCAGTATATAATTCAATATATATAACAAAATATAGATAATATAGGCTAAAGAAACAGAGGTGCTACAGATGTCAGAAAAGCAATATCATATCCAATGCGGAATAGGCGATGTTGGCGGCTATTGCCTGCTACCCGGAGATCCCGGACGTGTGGAGGCCATTGCCTCTCTGCTTGATAATCCAGTTAAGATAGCAACAAACCGCGAGTACACGACTTATACCGGCACCCTCTCTGGTGAAAGGGTTTCGGTGACATCCACAGGTATCGGAGGGCCTTCAGCAGCAATTGCGATTGAAGAGCTGGCAGCCATTGGTGTGCATACGTTTATTCGTGTCGGCACTACAGGCGGCATTAACATGAACGTAAAGAGTGGCGACCTCGTAATCGCCTCGGCTGCCATAAGGCAGGAGGGCACCGGACTTCATTATGCCCCGATTGAGTATCCCGCGGCAGCGGACTTCACCGTAACCCGCGCCCTGGTAGATGCGGCGGAAGAAATGGGACAGACATGGCACTGCGGCGTTGTCCACTGCAAAGATTCTTTTTACGGGCAACATTCGCCCGATCGCATGCCTGTAAGCTATGAGCTTCTGGAAAAGTGGGAAGCCTGGAAGCGGCTCGGCGTACTCGCAAGCGAAATGGAAGCTGCAGCACTGTACGTGGTAGCAAACTCGCTAGGAGTTCGCGCAGGCACCGTACTAAATGTAATCTGGAATCAGGAACGGAAGCTTGCAGGCTATCAGGAGCCCGATCATCATGATAATTCTGCAGCCATCAAATGC
>JAAYOS010000006.1 GCA_012520195.1 Clostridiales bacterium
GATTTTGCGGTTGCTGAAGGATTCATTGACAGAGACGAAATTCTCGGGCTTGACGAACACATATCCCGCCTTGCAGTGGCAAAGATCACTGCAAAAGCTTTAGGGCTCCCGACTTCCATCCTCAAGACACCTTTTACTGATACCGATGACAGTCTTGTCCTGGCACTATATGAGGTTGGCATAATACAGGGGAGCATCAACAAAGAAGGGACCATGGTCTTCTTGCCGAGCGATAATATTAAGCGGTCCGAACTCAGCGCGATAATTTGGAGGATAAATAATAACCCCGATTTTTCACGGAGTTAAACTACACCGATCTAGAGCTACACCGTTCTAGAACTATACCGATATAGAACTACACCAATCTAGAACTATACCGATCAAGAACTATATAGTGTATTATTAGCAGTACATCAGCCGTTAGCTTGACTTCATGCTATTCCACTTCCGGTTGGTCAACATATTAATAGTCATATTAATGAGCTATGGATTTTCCACCTTATTTGGTATGTATGATACTTATACTATCCATGAGGGTTGAATCTGTAGCTCTTTATCTTAATCCGAACATAACTCAAACCCTAAATATGGATTTGATTCAATTTGTAGCCATAATCGTCTCAACTTTTAACTAATTTTCTTGGATTTATGTCGATTATATTGGCTTCATATGCTATTATATAGGATAAAGATGCAACCACATGTAGACTACATAATTTAACGAGGTGTGAAATATGAATAGAGCATCAATCATTCTAGACAAGGACTATGTCATAGGCGAGATCGATCCAAGAATCTACGGTGCCTTTGTTGAGCATCTGGGTCGCTGCGTTTACGGCGGTATCTACGAGCCGGATCATCCCGAGGCAGACGAAGAGGGGTTCCGCAGAGACGTAATGGAGCTTGTAAGGAAACTTGATGTTCCTGTGACGCGCTATCCCGGAGGTAACTTTGTTTCCGGCTTTAACTGGGAGGACTCCATAGGGCCCAAAAACCAGCGTCCGGCAAAGCTTGACCTAGCATGGTTTACCACAGAAACAAACGAGTTTGGCTTCCACGAGTTTGTATCATGGTGCCAAAAGGCCAAGACAGATCCCATGTACTCAATTAACCTTGGAACCCGCGGCGTCGAGGCTGCCATGAATATCGTCGAGTATGCAAACCACAAAGGTGGCTCATACTGGTCCGATCTCCGCATAAAGAACGGTTCAAAGGATCCATTCAACATCAAGCTCTGGTGTCTCGGCAATGAGATGGATGGTCCCTGGCAGATCGCCCACAAAACCGCTCAGGAGTACGGCCGCATAGCTAATGAGGCGGGTAAGGTAATGAAATGGGTCGATCCTTCGATCGAGCTTGTAGCTTGTGGCTCTTCGAACAGCGAAATGCCCACCTTTGGGGACTGGGAGCTAGAGGTACTCAATGAGTGCTACGACACTGTCGATTACATATCACTTCATAGATATTACGGAAACCGCACAAATGACACCCCAAGTTTTCTTGCCAGCAGCATGGATATGGACGACTTCATTAAGACAGTAGTTGCAATATGTGACAGCATCAAGGGTAAGAAACATAGAAAAAAGAGCATCAACCTGTCATTTGACGAGTGGAACGTCTGGTATCACTCAAATGAGCAGGACGAGAAGATCAAGAAGCTTGATAAATGGGGCCGTGCCCTGCCTCTGCTCGAAGATGTATACAACTTCGAAGATGCCCTTCTTGTCGGAAGCATGCTGATGACTCTGCAGCGCAACGCAGACCGCGTAAAGATTGCATGTATTGCTCAGCTTGTAAACGTAATTGCCCCCATAATGACAGAAAACGGCGGCGCTGCCTGGGCTCAGACAATCTTCTACCCGTTTATGCACGCTTCGAAGTACGGCCGTGGAAAGTCGCTGCAGGCGATAGTAACAAGTCCTCTATACGACTGTAAAGAGTATACAGATGTTCCTTACATCGATGCTTCTGCTGTTCTCGGCGATGACGGCAGCGTTACCATCTTCTGCGTCAATCGCGACATGGAAGAGGACTACAGCTTAGATATAGACCTGCGTTCGTTTGGGGACCTCGTGCTCGATGAACATATCATGATGCACCACGACGACGTCAAAGCCTACAACTCGGCTGACAACCATAACAACGTAAAGCCCGGCAAAGGTCCCGGTGGAGCTTTCGAAGGCGGAAATTTCACCGCAGTCATTCCCACTCTTAGCTGGAATGTTCTTCGCTTCAGAGCTGAAAAGTGAGTTCGATATTTCTCGGTTTCTCTGTCATTTGAGTAGGAGGAGGTCATTGGAAGATGGATCACAACACTATATGCACTGAAATTGCTAAAGGGAATACTGCTCTAGGGATAGAGTTTGGATCAACCAGAATAAAGGCTGTGTTAATAAATAGTGATAATAAGCCAATTGCGACCGGCAGCCATACGTGGAAAAGCAAGTTTGAGAACGGAATCTGGACGTACTCAGAGGATGCTATCTGGAACGGGATACAGGACTGCTATGCAAATCTTGCAAAGAATGTATTAGAGCGCTACGGTCAAATCCTCACAACAGTCGGTGCGATTGGCATTTCCGCAATGATGCACGGCTATATGCCGTTTAACGAAGACGGCGTGCTATTGACACCCTTCCGTTCGTGGCAGAATACCATTACTGGCCAGGCGGCAGCTGAGTTGACCGAACTGTTCGATTTCAATATCCCACAGCGATGGAGTGTTGCCCATCTGTATCAAGCTATTCTCAACAAAGAGGACCATGTTAAAGACATCTCATTTCTAACAACCCTCGAGGGCTACGTTCACTGGAGACTGACGGGCGAGAAGGTGCTGGGTATCGGAGAAGCTTCCGGAATGTTTCCTATTGATGTGGATACTGGCAGCTATCACAGCGAGATGCTTAAGCATTTTAATGCGAAGACATCAGAGATGCCCTGGAGCATAATTGATTTGCTGCCTGCGATTTGCATGGCAGGAGAGAATGCCGGAAAACTGACTGCAGAAGGTGCAAAGCTGCTTGATCCGTCGGGAAATCTGCGCCCAGGTATACCCTTCTGTCCCCCTGAGGGTGATGCTGAAACGGGTATGGTTGCGACCAATTCAATTGCCGTGGGGACAGGTAACATCTCAGCGGGGACCTCACTGTTTTCCATGATCGTACTAGAAAGGCCTCTCTCCAAGGTGTATCCCGAGGTTGATATCGTAGCGACACCGACCGGAAAGCTGACAGCCATGAACCACTGTAGCAACTGCACAGCCGATATGAACGCATGGGTTAGCATGTTCAGTGAACTCTGCGAGCTTATGGGAAATCCAGTTGACACCAATACATTGTACGAGAGACTGTATAAGGTTGCGCTGGAAGGCGAAATCGACTGCGGTGGGCTACTATATTACAACTACCTAACAAGTGAGCGCATATCACGCGTAGATAAGGGACTGCCCCTGTTTGTACGAGACCCGAACAGTACTCTTAGCCTTGCAAACTTTATGAGGACTCAAATTTATTCTGCGATAGTATCGCTCAGGGTCAGTATGGATCTACTAAAAGACGAAAATATCCGCATCGACAGACTGACCGGACATGGAGGCCTGTTCAAGACGGAGGGGGTTGGTCAGCGATTTATGGCAGCGGCATTGAACCAACCAATTTCAGTTATGGATACCGCAGAAGAAGGTGGGGCTTGGGGCATGGCTCTACTTGCATCCTATATGCTAAACAAGCAAGAGAGTGAGACACTTGACGAGTTCTTGAACAACAAAGTCTTCGACGGAATGGGGCGGGCGGAAGTTAAGCCCGACCCTGTCGAAGTCTCAGGTTTTAACATATACCGCGAGCGCTTTCTAAAAGGGCTTGAGCTGGAGCGCTGCGCCGGAAAATGTATACTGTAGTCAAACGGCACTACATTGTGTGCCCATATTTGGCCTTATCGTACTTACTCTTAATGTAATATGTCAGGCTCCCTCCTACAAAGAGAATCACTGCATATACATAGAACATCGCACCGTAACCGAAGTTCATTGCAACAAAACTACCTAAGGTAGGTGCAATAGAGTGACCAAGATCTTGTCCTATGTAACATGTACTAGATACGACCCCTGCTTTCTCGCGGCCTAGAAGTTTTATGCAGGATGCCTGTATTGAAGGTGACCCGCTTCCCTGTCCTAAAGCTTTTAGTAACCCTGCGAGGATAATGAACCCAAGGGAGGGTGCTGCACCGAGAACCGCCATTCCTGCAGCTGCTATAACCAGTGAAGGATATAGGATTATTTTCAATCCGCGTCTATCTAGCAGTTTACCTGTGAATGGGCGGACAGCAATCATTGCCACTGAATTGGCAGTGAAGAATAGTGCGATATTTGCAATATTTCGCTCGTCTCCAATCAATGCGAGATATGTATTCGTCAATGCATTTCCGCAACTAAAAAGGCCCATAATGCATGCATACGGCAGTATTCTCAACGAAATCAGGTTGTTTATATCAAACTTTCTCCTGTTCTCTTTTGACGGTGTATAGTCATATGAGATAAGTAACAGTATCAGTGTGCTGCCTAAGCACAATGCTGATGCAACAAGAAAGCACGTAGAGTAGCTACCTCTCTCTACTATCCACATCCCGAGATTAGGTCCGACGGTGGATGAAATTATGTGACTCATCGCCATCCACCCAAGACCCTCTCCAATTCTATCGCGCGGCATAAATGATGTGTTGAACGCCATGCTTGCCACTCCGGAGAAGGAAAAGACCACTCCGTGAAGAAAACGTATTGCCATCAGGGAGTTTACGTCGGATGTAATCGAATATCCTGCAAGGCATAGTGATGTTAGAATGTTCGCTGTCAATATTATCTTTTTTCGGTTGTAGCGATCACTACATAGTCCGGAAACTGGCCGCAGGAACATTGCAACTATTGACATCATCGACGAGACTGCCGCGGCAAGCGTCAGCGGTGCCCCCAGACTCATAGCATACTTAGAAATGAGCGGCGTCACCATCTGGGAAGCGGTCGCAGTAAACACACTCATAATCATTACTAGAATAAACGAACGATTCCAAAGGGTCTTTGGCTCTACTCCATTAATCTTTTTCTCCACTATATTTCTCTACTTTCTTATTTGTTGGTATAAAACTTTCTTCAGCCACAATGGGTATTATGCAGGGCTCCGCTTGTTTGCGGAGCCCTGCTCTTTTTTTGCCGGATCGGATTACCGCATTGCAACTGTTTTCCTGTCGAGTGGAAGCCACTCATAAAAGACTTTCCTAAGTGTTAACTCCCAGAAATCCCATTCATGTTTGTAACCGGGGACTTCATAACCGGTGACGTCGTAACCGAGCTCCCTTAAGTACATTGTGCCGTATAGATACGATTCGTAAGCGATATTGTCCTTATCACCACAGGCAAAGTAAAACTTAGGAACGTTGCGGCCCTCCGCAATGTTTTTTTCCGCAATCTCATAAATATTGGGGCGAGTAACATCCCGCGGCTGCTTCGGCATTGGCCAGCCGGCAGCAATAATGTTTTTTCGAAACTCTGCATGGCCGCGGCTGCCGCCTCTTGGTGGTATCCCACCAGACATGATAAGTGCTACCGAGTACTCATCGCACCTATCCATTGCTATTTTCATAGCGCCCCCGCTACCCATTGAGAGCCCACCTACGAAATTGTCCTCTCTCTTGTCGGATATTGGCAGGTTGTTTATACAGAACTCTCTTAACTCGTCAACCACAAACGAATAATACTTTGCTCCGCGTGGATAGTCAGAGTATGCTGAGTTATAGGCGTTCGGACATATCACAGCACAGTTTGTCTCAACAGCGTACCTAGCCACATTCGTCCAGTTCAGGTAATCTGCGTCATCACCACTGCCCCCATGCAGAAGCCAAAGCGTCTTGAATTTGGGCGTTGAGCCGTAAATGTCCTCAATTGTACGCCCTATGTCGAAGCCTTGATCAAAGCTAGGAAGAATAACTGTTACGTTGGTATGCATTCCGAGGGTTTTGGATAGCATATTCAGTCTCATCACTGCCATATTCAGTTCCCCCTCTCATGAGAATGTGCAGGGAGCCATGTCTCAACAGCGTCACGAAGAGCCGTGTCCCAAAAGTCCCAATTACGTCCGTATCCCTCGTATTCCTTGTCTGATACATCAAATCCTAACTCTTTTAGCGCCTGAGCTCCCGTTCTAGAGTACTCTCGCGTCACGTCGTTTTCACTGCCCCATGCCCAGAATAACTTCAAGGGGTTATCAGTCGACTTGACTCTTTCTACCGCTGCATCATAGAGCTCGATGTTTTCATCTGTCGCATCATCCAACATATAGGGTGCTATTAACCCCTCTTCCTCAGCGTTGGAGCAGATACGTGCAAGAAATCCGTTTTTCATATCAGTACCAAACCCACCGTCGATAATGACAGCGGCGGAGTACAGTTCGGGGTTCATTAATGCCGCCTTGAGCGCACCGTAAGCTCCAAGTGATATTCCACCTATGTAATTGTCTTCGGGTCTCGATGAAATAGGGAAGTAGTTTTGACATATTACCCTCTGCTCATGGGTAAACAGCTCAGTAAACTTTTGTCCAAATGGGTCCTCCGAGTACATTGTATTATATCCGCACGGCATTACAACGGCCATGTTCATTCTTTCAGCATACCTTAGGATCCTAGTATACTTTAAGAGTTCGGAATCATCCCCCGTATCGCTGTGCAGGAGCCAGAGCACCTTGTGCTTCTCGCCCTTTGGACCATCTGGTAAAATCGCAGTGAAATTTGTCTGCATCCCTAGTTTCATGGAGAGGTAGTTCATTTGAAATGTAGCCATGTTTGCAGTCTCACTTCCTTTGTTCAGTTGCTGATAATACTATTACCTGCTGTTATACCGATTAAGAGCTACTTGATAGACCTCTAGAATGTCTTCGATCCCCATCTCATAAATCTTAGCGACAAATTCATCAAAGCGATCTAGTGTATCTGCGCCTGTGATGCACTTAACCGTGTACTCCTCAACAAGAGTATTGATGTCATTTAGATTATTTACAACGCGCTCCCCTTCATCTGCAGTTAGAGTAATTGGCGGGAGTACATAGTCGTAACCCTGCGAATCCCACACTAGACATACATCCAGTAACTCTTGAGGGTATACTGTACGCATTACATGCCAGTCGTGTATTCCTATGCAGCCCTTACCCAAATGCAGTGAAGTTGTCTGATAGAAGTTCAATCCGTTAGGATCGTTTAGCATCATGTCTGTAAATCGTCTGTCACCATTCTCATCAATATAATGGACGGTCTCATCAGCCCACCACATCAGATCGGTTGCCTCTTGGGTATATCTATAGTCAAGCCACTTGATACACTCAACAGGATGTTCGGTTGTTGCAAAAATTGAAGTTGCAGCACGAACCTGATAGCTCATCGATCTGAACTGAACCTTTTCGCCCTCTTGCAGCGTTGGTGCAACAATTGGTTCAAGCCAATAGTTCGGGTCGTCAGTAGTGTTGTTTTGTACAGATACATCGTGGCATGCACCCCAAACTGCTGGGAATGCCCCTGTCTTGCCCGTGCCGGTCATGTTCGAAGGAGCACCTGTGCCGGTCATATCGGTTCTGGTTGTAAAGTCCTTATCCAATAGTCTATCAGAGTACCAGCCGCGCATCAAGTTTAGATATTCCTTGTACTCGTCCATAACAGGACCAAATCTGACTTCTCCGTTTACTTGGTAGAAGTCTGTGCCAATTCCCCAGGCAGAGCAGAACTCGCTGCTTAAGAATTTCCCGTTTGTCGGGATCATCAACGGGGCCTCAGCTCCCTTTTCATCTTTGAAAGCAGTAAGTACTTTAGTCCAATCGTCAATAGTGCTTGGCATCTCCAAATTGAGATCGTCCAGCCAGTCTTTACGAATCCCAAGTCCTGTCCAGGTCGGCTCCCTTTCCGTCATCATCTCATGAAAACCGTACATGGTACCCGAATCTGTGATGCTCATTTTTCTATGCTCATCGGATATATCCCGGATAGCCTGATAGTTGGGAGCGTACTGTTCAATGTAATCATTGAGTTTTAGGTATATGCCGTCTTCAACCGCTTTGTCCCATCCACCATTATATGTTACCGATCCATGGTAGATCATATCAGGGTAGTCACCGGAGGTAATCAGCAGGTTGTAGCTTGTCAGCTCCTGTCCGCTGGC
>JAAYOS010000080.1 GCA_012520195.1 Clostridiales bacterium
CAATCTCAAAATGGAATGTAACGCCTTCTGGTATGTCTGTCCCGTAATGAGATATAATGAACTGAAACAGCTCAGCTGCGCGTTTCCTGTCAGCATTAAAAGTCCTATCAACAAGCTTTATAACCTTGGCGCCGCTGTATGCAAGCTTCAGCATGTCGCGTTTTGCGCGGTCTATTGGGAAAAACCGTGCACCACCGGTCTGACCCGAAAGGCAGAAAGCGCATCGGTAAGGGCATCCTCTGCTCGTCTCCAGATAGGCGATCTTCCAGTCAATGTGCTCCAGATATTTTTCGGAGTACGGACTTTCGGGTATTACGTCGGTTGTGTGCGGGTCAGCTGTTGAAATGCCGTCGCCATCCGCCTTCCTCCAAAAGAGACCGGGGACATCTTGGAGTGCCTGCTCCTTCCCGCTATAAATGTTCTCCACAAGCATTGCAAAAGGGAGCTCCCCTTCTCCCGATATAATATAGTCCACTCGAGGATTATCCTTCATAACATCTTCCGCATTATAGCTCACCTCAGGGCCACCGAGCACTATAATCGATTTAGGCAGCTCATCCTTAACCATCCCGACAAGCTCCCTTATCATTTCGATATTCCATATATAACAACTAAACCCGACTAAATCCGGCCTTCCAGCAATAATCCGCTTGACTATTGCAGTAGAATGCTCGTTTATGTTGCCCTCAACGATGTTTACCTCATATCCATCGCCACACCTTTTTGTAATTGCATCTGATAGATACCAGGGAGCAAGCGAGGTATGAACAAAACGCGAATTAACTGCGCAAATTGTCACTCGATACTTATTCACTTCTATAACTTTTCCTTTCATGGGTTGCATAATATATTCTAGCTATATATCCGATAGGCATATATACTTATATTGAGAAGATGAGCACAACTTATCTTAGATTATTTTCTCTATAAAAGCAATCCTCGCACCGCTCAACATAAAAATGACAGCCCCCTGTCCTATAAACCTTTTGAAGAAACTGGCCTATGTTCCCTTCAAATCATCGTACAGTTTGGGCTGTCAGTATGATTTTACGCTCAACTTCTAACTTTTTAACCGAAAAATAGTCTTCTTCTCCTTCTGCGACGCAGAAACTCGTTTAGAAGCAGAATGTCAATCAAGTCGCGAAATAGCCCTCTTCTGCGCGGACGTCTTCCAAAGTAGAAGGGACCCTGTACAGGCAGCGAGTCTACATCGGCCATTGTCTGTTCATGGCCGCGGAAGTAGTCAGCCATATCCGGAAAGTTTTTTACCATGTCATCGTAAATACTGTCGGTAATCGACTCAATCATCTGCTGAGACGGCATCTCAACACCTGCTGACTCCGCTTGATCACAAACCATCATAATATATGGCGCCAGTCTGTAATATACTTCGGGATATGTTGTGCAGGGCATGTTCATATCCTCAACCGGTTGAAGCGGCTGCCTGGCTTGCGGTATTGCGCCGTGACCTCCGCCATACGGCATCATGTTGTTGTTTTCCAAATGGTTCACCCCAGTCATCATATTTTCGGTAACACAAGTTATTTGCTGTTCGTATTTGTCGAATTATCTGACCTCACTCACATTATATGGGTCTTCACTAAAATGTGTCACGTCCATATCATGCTCCTGCATGGGTGGCATCCCCTCTCCTGACATAAAATTCATGCAGGAAGACCGTTTTTTGGGGTATTCTATATTAGAGGTGAAAAATATGTCATATGTTGACCCGAAAATGAAAAAACACATGGATTCACTGTCGCCAGAACTCCAGGAAGCAGTCTTGGCGAAGGGCATCCCGATAAAGACATTGCAGGACTTGATCATTGTACTTGAAGAAATAACAGAGCAACCGTGAAACATTCAAAAGTCTCCCTCTCAGCCTCTTTGGCTCTGAGGGAGACTTGTCCGTTTTCTCATATGATGTAGAACGCAAGTAGCCCGACAAAACCTGCTCCTGCCATCACATATATAGGATTGGGCTTAAACCGCCTCATTACAACAAGCGCCGCCGCGAAGAGTACACCGGAAACAACATCGAAGCTGGAAATATCAATACTAAAGATCGACTCCGACTTACCTCCAAAAAGCGCCATTTGTACAATTGAAATACCAGCGAAGGCAATCAGAGATACAACAGCAGGCCTAAGTCCCTTCAGTACACCCTGTATGGCGGGCAGTCCGCGGTACTTGTAGTAGAGATATGCAAGGGTCAGAACAATTATACAGGACGGTGTGACGCAGCCTATCGTCGCAATTATGGCCCCCAATACGCCCGAAGTCTTCATGCCTATAAAGGTGGCTGCGTTAATTGCTATCGGTCCGGGGGTCATCTGGGAGATGGTTACCAAGTCCACAAACTCTCCCATTGTGAGCCAGCCGTTTATATCGACAGCCTGCTCCTGAATGAACGGCATAGCGGCGTATCCGCCTCCGAAGCTAAATAGTCCAATCTGAAAAAAGCTCCAGAACAGTTTCAATAGAATCATTATGCGTTCCCTCCGTTGCTGTTGTCCCGCTTACCGAAGTGTAACCAGGCATAATAGGCAAGTCCTAACAGGGCGCATACCAGTAGAACAAGTTTTACGTCAATGTTGAAGAATAATACACCGATGAAAGATAATACCATTAGACACGTGCTGAATACGCTTTTTTCACCGACAACGTTCAGCGCCATCTTTACCACTGCATCGACTACGACGGCTGCGACTCCGGCGCTCATTCCGCGCAGTACCGAAGATACTGCCGAGCTCTCCTTAAATGCATCGTAAAACACAAACACTATAGCTATTATTATGAGTGGAGGCGATACTGTACCCACTATTGTGAACAGCGCACCCGGTATCCCTGCCAACCTGTAGCCCGCAAGGATAGATGTGTTAACCGCGATAGGACCTGGCGCGGATTGCGCTATAGCCACTAAATCTAGCATCTCCTCTTCATCGATCCACTTGTATTTCTCAACAAACTTTTCACGCATTAGCGGTACAATAACGTACCCGCCACCAAATGTGAACGCGCTAAGCGTAAAGGTCGCCCAAAACAGTTGTAGAAAGAATTGAATTCCACTTTTTTTCTTCTTCAATACGATCCTCCATGTAAGACTTTTTATCGTTAGATTATTTTGACCCTCTTTTTTAACATAGTTAACTACCATTATATACTTTCTATATAGTTTTGCAACGGTCCCTTCCAAAAAATCACTCGAACATATATTCGATTCGCCAGTTGATTTTATATCTCTTCAATGCTATATTATTAGTACATACGTTCGAGTGGTGATCGAAAATGCGAACAATTCTACACGCGGATGCGAACAGTTTCTATGCATCGGTCGAATGCCTGCACCACCCCGAAATCCGTGACAGAGCGGTAGCCGTGGGTGGTGACGCGTCTCTACGCCACGGGATCATCCTTGCGAAAAACGAGCGCGCGAAAGCAATGGGTGTTAAGACGGGCGAGGCGCTCTGGCAGGCAAGACAGAAATGTCCCAACCTACTCATATTAAAGCCTAACTTTTCGCTCTACCTGCGCTTTAGCCGGCTACTGCGTGAAATGTTTTACGAGTACTCGGATCTGGTGGAGCCGTTTGGGCTTGATGAGGCCTGGATCGACGTAACCGGCAGTACCGGCCTCTTCGGTGGGGGCTATAAAATTGCGGAGCAAATACGCAGACGTGTAAAGGATGAGCTAGGAATTACAGTCTCTGTGGGCGTTGCAAACAATAAGATTTTTGCAAAGCTGGCAAGCGACATGAAAAAGCCTGATGCCGTCACCAATATTACCGAATCAAACTATAAGGAGCTTGTCTGGCCGCTGCCCGCCAGTGATCTCTTATACGTGGGGCCATCGACAACACGAAAGCTCCGCCGGTACGGTGTAAACACCATAGGCGATATCGCAACTGCCGATTCCGGTTTTCTCCATCGACTCCTGGGCAAGACGGGCTATATACTGCACGGATTTGCAAACGGCCTCGACAGTTCACCTGTCGAACAGCTCGGTGAAGAAGCGGTCATTAAGAGCATCGGAAACAGCACTACAACTCCTCGAGACCTTGTTTGCGAGGAGGATGTAAGGATCATATGCTGGCCCCTCTCTGAGAGTGTCGCTTCACGGCTTCGCAAACATGGGTTTGTGTGCAGAGGAATACAGATCTCTGTCCGCGATAACAGTCTTTTTTCCTTTGAACGCCAGTGCCAGTTGGAGCGTCCCTCCGCACTGTCATACGACATCTTTGATAGCGCTATGACCTTATTCAAAAATAACTATGACTGGGCAAACCCCATACGGAGCTTCGGCGTGCGGGCGATCAACCTTGTCGGCTCGGATACCGCAGTGCAGACCTCTCTTTTCGAGGATGAGGAGAGGCGTCAAAAGCGCGAGAGGCTGGATCTGGCGGTGGAGGACATCCGCATGCGATTCGGACATTCCAGCATCCGTAGGGCAATTATTCTACAAGATCATACGCTGAGTGGGCTCAACCCCTCCGAACACACTATCCACCCGGTCGGATACTTCAAACCCACAAACTGAGACCGGTAAAAAACAGACCGGAATATCAGCAACCGGTTCCATACAAGCGAGGTTGATTATATGAAAGATCCAAAAGTTTATGTCGAAGTTATCGCCCGTATCGATCCGGAAGGTGGACTCTACCCTCTTGAAATCATCTGGGAGGACGGACGCAGCTTTCATATATCCCGGATTACAGATATAAGAAGGGCCTCCAGCATGAAGGCCGGAGGCACTGGCATACGCTACAGCTGCGTAATAAACAACCAGTCGACACATCTCTTCTTTGAAGAGGACCGTTTCTTTGTCGAACGTAAATAGGTTCTTTCTGTAAGGGCCTGGCGCAGGTTAATCACAGCAGGCAATCAGAAGGGCTAATACAACAAGGATAACAACAGCCCAAAGACAATCCTTTCTGTCATCACAGAAATCTACGCCACCGACTACATTTGACATAATTTGTTACCTCCTGTCTTTCTTTCATTATATTTTATTCAAAAAAGGAAACCCCGGTGCCTCTTCGGAAGAGGCGAAAAAAAGAGAAGAAGAAGCGCCGACACGAGTTCGGCGCTTATGCGATGTTATTAGTTACAGCAAAAAATTAGTAAGAGAACAGCAATTATAATGATAATCCAAATCCACTCGTCGCTACGACGGTCACAGGAACCACCGGCTAAGAAATTTGACATATTGAAGTTACCTCCCGTTTTAGTATCATTATATTGTATTCAAAACGGGTAAGAGTGTGCAAAACAAAGTGCTCACCTGGTGTGAGCACTTATTGTAGATGTGGCTAAATTTCTTGTAATAACTCCCTTTGATACAAGGCTTTCTATTAATGTAATACCGCTATTTTTTAGATTTGCCTGGAGGGCGTAATATGAGATGTATACTACATGGTCACGGTAAAATCCCCTCCGAACAATCTTTTCGGTGTCAAACGGTAGGAGAATACCAACTTTTTCAGAAAATTCAGGTGACTTGGTCCAATCAAAATCGGTACCGTCGCGGTAACCCAGCGAGCGGAGTACAAATGTCAAATACTGTTCGAGGGTCGCAGTGTTGCTCGCTCCAAATCTGGTACTCGATGTGCCTTTAGTATAACCTTTAGCGTAGGCGTAGGCGACATATTTATCCGCCTCTCCCCCTCCCCACTTCGGGACATCCGAGAATGGATGACTGCCGGTATAGCTGAGGGCCGCCTCCTCCTCTCCAATCAGTCTCAAGAAGAGGATCAACGCCTCAAGACGCGTCGGCTCGCGGTCTAGCTCAAACCCGACATTTGAACCGCGAAACACATCTATGTTCTTAAGCGTTACGGCGATGTCGGTATTCTGCGGTAGATATTCCGGAATTATCTGATAGTTTCCGATGACCGCTATCTTTACCGTATTTGAGATTGCTTTTATAGATATAAACCCGTCACCAGCAAAAATATACCGGTTATTTCTTCTAGCCTCAGAGTTTGTGAGGGTCTCTCCAGCAGAGCTTACATTAACTACCCTTTCTTGATCTCTTCCACCGATTATTGCAGAACCCTGCAGTACTGCAAAACTGCTGCCTCTTATGACAACAATGCGCTGCCCGGCCTTTAGTGTAATTAATGATGAGTCTCCCGAGTCGATATAAAAGCCGCGATCCAGCATCTCCATATATGTATTATATGCGACCCTTTCCTTCAGCTTTTCTGAATCTATCGTTAAAGCCTTCTCCGCCTCACCAATAACCGACGAGATTTTCAAGTCGGCATTTGCCTCGTTTTGAGAGGTCATGGATAAAAGCTTGCTTTCCAGATAGTCCAATACCTTTGGGACAAAGGTGCCCTGTATATAGCTCAATGATGCAACCGGGTCCTCCGCGCTTCCGGGTACCCCTGACGCAAAGGACGTTAATAGGCTAAACAGGAGAATTAGAGCCGTAACCGCCATTATGTATCGTTTTAACACCATCTTCCGCTCTACCTCCGTTTTCGACAAGAACCGAGAAAGTATAGATACGATTATAGAATAAATAATATTAATTGTCAAAGCAAAAGGGTTAGAATTAATCCCAATGCTAAACTCAACTGCAAGACAAAGCTTATTGACATACAGTATAAAAGAAGATATTATAATTGTGAATAAAATCTCAATATATGAAAGGTAAGAATATGTATCTGAAACACTTTGAAAAGCTAATCGAAATGCAAAAAAATCGTGTGGAACAAATGAAATCTCAGGGCAACTTCATCTCATATGATGATCTTGATGAGATTATCATTGGTGTCTGCGGCGGAGATGGTATCGGGCCAGCAATAACAGCACAGGCACAGCGTGTACTTGAACATATTCTCTCAGACAAGATTGAAGAAGGAAAAGTGTCCTTTCGGACCATCAACAATCTGACAATAGAGCATAGAGCCGAAGTCGGAAAAGCCATTCCTGACGACGTTCTAGAGGAGTTAAAAAAGTGCCACGTAATTCTGAAGGGACCGACAACAACACCCAAACAGGGCGATCCGTGGCCCAATATAGAGAGCGCCAATGTCGCTATGCGTAAAGAGCTAGACCTCTTTGCAAACGTACGTCCAGTTAAGGTTCCCGCTGAGAACATAGACTGGGTCTTCTTCCGTGAAAACACAGAGGGCGCATATGCAGTCGGCAGCCTCGGGCTGGACATAGATCAAGATATTGCTGTCGACTTTACCTTCACGACCCGTCAGGGAACCGAGCGCATAATTCGCCTTGCTTTTGAACATGCAAGGAAAACTGGGCGTACCCGTGTAACCGCTGTCACCAAGGCAAATGTTATCAAGACTACTGACGGCATGTTTCTAGATACTTTTTACCAAATTGCAAAGGAGTATCCCGGTATCGAGGCGGATGACTGGTTCATCGACATCATGACAGCAAAGCTCGTGGACACAAAACGTCGTACCGACTTCCAGGTCATGGTCCTTCCGAACTTGTACGGAGACATCCTAACAGACGAGGCCGCTGAGTTCCAGGGAGGCGTTGGAACAGCTGGAAGCGCCAATATTGGAAAGCGCTATGCGATGTTTGAAGCAATTCACGGCTCCGCTCCGCGAATGGTAGATGAGGGCAGGGACATATACGCCGATCCCAGTTCTATGCTGAGAGCCTCCGTCATGCTCCTGGAGCATATAGGGGAAGTTGAAGCTGCATCAAGACTAGAGCGTGCTCTGGACAAATGTGCAGAAGAAAAGAAGCTTGTCATTACAGGCCGCGACACCGGTGCAACCTCTGAGGACTATGCAGATTACGTTATGGATACCCTTAAGGCGCTATCATAATAAGCGTTGGTTATATATAATATGGCAGAATATATGAGCAGCACGAAAGGAAAGAGGGGGGCAGATGAGTAAAAAAGTTTCGCTTGCAGTGATTAGAAGACTGCCAAAGTACTACAGATATCTTGATGAACTCCATGCAAGAGGTGAAGTCCGCATCTCATCTGGGTCTCTCGCTAAGGAGCTTGGGCTTACTGCCTCTCAGATTCGTCAGGATCTAAACTGTTTCGGAGGATTCGGACAACAGGGCTACGGCTATAATGTTGAGAACCTTAGAAATCAAATAGCCGCCATCCTGGGGTTGAACAAACAGAATAGGGCTATTCTTTTGGGTGTCGGCAATTTGGGAAGGGCCCTGATCAACAACTTCAACTTTGAAAAGTGTGGATTTACTTTAGTCGCTGCCTTCGATGTCACCCCGGGCACCGTCGGCTCCAAGATCAACAATATACCCGTGTACCATATGGATAGCCTCGAAAGCTTTGTTGGAGACAATCCTCCAGAACTAGCTGTCCTGACCATCCCTCCAACCGTCACGTTTGAGACGGCAGAGCGTCTGGAGGAACTGGGAATAAAGGGTATCTGGAACTTCACAAATCGTGACTTAAGACCAGAAAATAGTTCTCTGAAAGTAGAGAATGTTCATTTCGATGACAGCTTAATGACACTCTGCTACATTATAAACGAATCCGATTAAGAGCCAAACAATACAAATAACAGGGCCAATTCTGCAGGTCTAATGCAGAGTTTGCCCTGTTTTTGTTGTGATCAATTGTTAATAACAGTCTTCCGGGTTATTCGATGGCTACTAATCTCAAAGCTGCATCTGCGCTATCTTTGGACGCTTCATTGTCAGCCCAATAGGTAGTGCATAGTACTAGATACTTGTCTGCTTCAATCTGGGAGATATAGTACTCTTCAAAATACTCATCTTCTCCATTGGGAAGCTGTGTTAGAAACTGCAGGAGTGTATACTCTTTTCCGCCTAGAACGACCTCTTCCTTTGCTTTCAATGAGGAGATGTAGCCATTAAAATCACCTGAGTATGCTTCCTCAAAAGCAGACAGATAAGTATCTTCACTCTCGTAATCAAATATCTCTATATACACCATAAGTGATGCATGTTCTTTATCCGCCGAATCAGGCCTGTTCCACAGCTCAACAAACTGAATTACTGAACCTGAATCCTCGTATGGAGTTACTTCCAGCAAGTTGTATTCGGAAGACTCTTGTGGAGATGCAGTCATGTTCGTCTTATTGATAGCTGCTACAAGCCAATCCTCGGGTACAGTTAGCGATATGCCATAGACTCCGTTATGGTAAATAACTTGGTCCTTTGCTATCTCTACATTGTCATTGTCGACTTTACTACTGCAACTGCAGAATGAGACAAGCAACACTAGTAATAGCAATACTGGCAGGGCTGATTTCACAGCAAACTGATTTTTTCTATATGATTTTCTTATACGATTATGTTCCATACGCAGTGGTTCACTTTTTGTTGAATATTTGGAATATCTTATCAAACGGGTCCTCTTCCTCATCAGGAGTATCACTGGAAGCCGCAGTATGTGTTCCTGTTGTACTTACCTCAGGTACTATTTTCTGTGCTCCCGAATAGAGGTTTTCATTCACATCCGACTCGGCATCAAAATTGGTTGCAATCACAGTAATCCGGAGTTCATCCTCCAGTGAGTCATCAAATGACGCCCCGAAGATAATGTTTGCCTCAGGATGCGCTGCCTGTTGAACAAGATTTGCAGCTATCTCGACATCCTCAAGAGAGAGGTCCATAGAGCCGGTCACATTAACGAGAACGCCCTTAGAACCGTTGATCGATGTCTCAAGAAGCGGGCTCTGAACTGCCATTTGTGCGGCCTCTTCAGCTTTCCCCTTCCCGGCAGCCCGACCTACGCCCATATGGGCGTTTCCAGCGTTCTGCATTATCGTCGTAACATCGGCAAAGTCGAGGTTTATAAGGCCTGGAACCTTGATAAGGTCGGATATGCTCTGTACTGCCTGCCGTAGTACGTCATCAGCAATTTCAAAAGCATTGAGAAACGTGATTTTCTGTTCGGTGACATGTTTTAAGCGTTCATTAGGAATGACCACTAGTGAGTCGACGCGTTCACGGAGCTCCTCGATCCCCTCCAGCGCCTGGTCCATACGCCGCTTACCCTCAAACCTAAAGGGTTTTGTAACAACTCCGACTGTCAGGATTCCCATCTCATGAGCAATTTCCGCGACAACCGGGGCACCTCCGGTACCAGTGCCTCCGCCCATTCCTGCGGTTATAAAGACCATATTTGTGCCTTCAAGTGCCTTGGAGATTTGTGCCCTGCTCTCCTCAGCCGACTTACGTCCAACCTCGGGGTTCGATCCCGCACCCTGACCTCTTGTCAGCTTTTCACCTATCTGAATCTTCTGAGTAGCACTCGATGTTTTCAATGCCTGCATGTCCGTGTTTATCGCAATAAACTCAACACCGCGCATTCCTGTGTTTATCATACGGTTAACGACGTTATTGCCGCCGCCACCTATACCAAGCACTTTTATATTAACAACCGTATCTGCACCAATATCCAAGTCAAATGCCATTATACTTCCTCCTGCTTATCATTTAAGCACGCAAACCAAGCGTACCTGTATTGGAGCCTGACTCTTGACCCACAACAGTCGATAGATAACTATATAGATATAGTGTACCTTTTTTGCAGAGTAAGGTCAATAGTTCAAAACGTTTTTTCTAGCTACGCCTGCTATCCCGCAGGCTCTTCGGCAGCCGGATCACTACTTGTGGAATCCTCTGCCGGCTCTTGCTCTTCCTCAATCTCAACCGGAATAAACCTTGCGGGTTTCTTATCGATAAGCTCGGACAAATCAATTATTCCCGTATCAGCTGTACTCAAGTAGCCAACTA
Organism: Clostridiales bacterium; assembly: GCA_012520195.1. Classification (GTDB taxonomy): domain Bacteria; phylum Bacillota; class Clostridia; order Oscillospirales; family JAAYOS01; genus JAAYOS01. Next base: position 10,725 of record JAAYOS010000080.1, read on the forward strand.
CTTCCTTCAGACAATCGATTTTATAGTCCAGATGCTCCGGCATCCCCAGCTTAACGATAAATCTGTCGAGATACTTAAACTCCACGTTGTATACCTTCTCGATATATAACTCAGAAACATCGCCTTCAATACCTTGCCCCGTTATAGACTTCAGAGTATCTACAAGAGCTTCAAACTGCATTTCGCTGCTATCTTTATCCCCTCCAATCTCGGCTTTCTTACCAACCTCCGGGTTTATTAGCCCCGGTCCCTTAACTTGAATGAGTTTTTCTCCCTCCAAAGTACGGACTTGCTCCAGAACCTTTCCGCTATCCGAAATAAGCCAGAAGCCGTCCTTGTCAGAAAAGGCAGCCACCGCATCACATTCTCTTATCTCGATAACTAATGTGTCGGGTAAGCGGCGTGTCATTTTAACCTCGTCCACATAAGGTAATCTGGCGAATATATTGCTCGTTTTCTCAAATTTATTGAGAAGTATCAGATTCGCACCCTGCTCGACCTCGGCAGAGGAGCGAATCTGCTCCGCACTGTAACGCTGAGTTCCGATTACTGCAATATGGTTTATCTTAAAAAAAATCGCGATGGTAGATCCAATTGCAGCTGCGACAAAAACGACAAGGAAAAAGACAGACAGACAGCCCGGTTTTCCGTGGCCCCGTCTTTTCGCCGCACCTCTTACATTGCTTCTGCCCCTTGCCATTCTTTGTTATTCCTCCGGAATGAATATCCTTCTTCTTTCAATCTTTGCACCGAGACGATTCAGTACTTTATCAAATCCATCGTATCCACGCTCTATATGTTGTATCTCCGACACCTCTGTGTTGCCCTCAGCGCCTAATGCGGCAATAACAAGTGCCGCACCGCCCCTCAGGTCGGTGGCCGTTACCTTCGCACCGTGGAGACGTGGAACACCGCAAACAACCGCTACCCTTCCCTCAATACGAATGTCTGCCCCCATGCGCATAAGCTCGCTTGCACAGCGATATCTGTTTTCAAAGATATTTTCGACAAAGACACTTGTGCCGTCCGCAGCACACATTACTGCCATTAGCGGTGATTGGGCATCGGTTGGAAAGCCTGGATACGGCATGGTACGTATAGGTCTTACAGCACGTAACCTCCCGTCGGAACAGATATGGACCCGGTCCTTTTCCTCGGTTATCCTGCAGCCAGCCTCACGCATAATGTCTGTCACTGCGGATATGTGCTCAGGTTCTGCACCTTCCAGTGTAATCTCGCCACCCGCAGATGCCACTGCGGCCATATATGATATTGTTACAATTCTGTCTGGAATAATGCGGTGCTTTACACTGTCCAGCAGCGGTCCTCCCTCAATTTCAATAGTTGAGGTTCCGGCACCGCTGACTCTTGTGCCTACAGCTCGGAGATACGCCTGTAGGTCAGCAATTTCAGGCTCACGTGCAGCGTTATGTATCCTTGTGGTACCTTTAGCAGCAGTGGCTGCCAGCATTATGTTCTCGGTAGCACCCACGCTTGGAATAGACAGTGTAATATCCTTGCCCTCAAGCTTCTCGGCCTTACAAACGATGGACCCGCCAGCTTCGTCTATATCGGCGCCCAGTTCCCTCAGTGCACGAAGGTGTAGATCTATTGGGCGCGCTCCTAGATTACATCCGCCGGGGTAGCTGATGCAGGCGCTGCCTGTTCTGGCAAGTATTGCACCCAAGAATATGACAGATGACCTCATTTCACGCATCAGCCGGTCTGAAATGCTGTCCCTGTTCATGCCTGAGGAGTCCACGGTAATTGTGTCCTCGCTTCGTTCAGCAGTACAGCCCAGATGTCGTAAAATCCGCAAAGTGCTGTTGACATCGGTGAGATCGGGACAGTTGCTTATTTCCGATACCCCTGCGTTAAGTATTGATGCGGCGAGTATAGGAAGCACACTGTTCTTTGCACCCTGTACCTTCGTTTTCCCAAATAACCGGTTTCTCCCGCCGATAAGAAACGTATCCATATGACCCCTCCGCATTCCGGCGTTCTTACACTGGGAACGCCTCCTGTTTTGCGCGTTCAGTTACACTCAAAACATCATATGCGAAAACGGAGGATTCGGTTAATTTACGATATTTTTACGCTTTTTTGTTTTTGTCCCTGTAAAGGGAGCAAATAACTGAATAAATCCGTTCTGCGGAATCAAGGACAGAAATCTCTCTCAAACGTGATGAGATCGACTCAAGGCGGCATCCGTCGTCAAGCATTTCTTTTGTGGTCCTATACAGGTTTTCGCCGGTACAGTCCTTTTCAAGAATTACTACCGCCGCACCCTGTTTCTCGAGTGACCTTGCGTTCATTTCCTGATGGTTCTCCGCAACATTTGGAGACGGCACAACAATTGCTGGAGTGGCAGACGCCATTATCTCACTAAGAGTGGATGCCCCTCCCCTACAGATAATCAAATCTGCTGCAGCCATAACGACAGGCATGTCATAGATATATTCGCGCATATCCACATTGGGATGGCTGGATAGATCCACGCCGAGCTTTTTTACATAATCGGGCATCCATCTCCAACCGTATCTTCCGGTAGCATGGATATGATAGAACTCATCGGTTCTCGTCTCAAGTGCAATGAATTCTGCGATCTTCTTGTTCATCTCCCTCGCCCCCAACGAACCCCATGTGGAGACGACAAGTGGCTTATCCTCCAGGCCTAGCTGCCTTTTTGCATCGCTCTTCTTTAAGAATATGAAGTCCTCACGGACTGGTGTGCCTGTAAGAACCACTTTCTCCGGACTACTATACTTATCTGCGCTGTCAAACCCCACCATGATCATGTCGACTTTGCGGGATAGGATTGAAGTGGTTAGCCCAGGTATAGCATTTGATTCGTGAATTGCTGTCGGGATACCCAGCTTTGCAGCAGAGTATATTGTCGGAAAACTCGCATATCCTCCGGTACCCACAACCACATCGGGACCGAACTCTTCGAGAATCTCCCGCGCCTTCTTTATCGAGTGGGGGATTCCAAACAACAAATTTATGTTGTTCTTTACATCCACAGGCTTTAGACTTCTGCGGAAGTTTGAGATAGGAACCGTCTTTATGGGAAATCCCTCTCTGCCCACTAGACCTACTTCCATTCCGCCATCAGCCCCTGCAAACAGTATTTCGGTCTCAGGCCGTTTAGCACATATCAGCTTTGCCACTGCAATAGCAGGGTTAATATGGCCACCGGTACCGCCACAGGTAAACACTATTTTCAAAAATATCACTCCACAACATTCTGTTGAGACGTATCAAGCTGAGCGCCCGGTCTCAGCCCGCCCGTGGTGCGGGTATTTGTCTGGAAACACTCAAGACAACGCCCATTTCCGCAAGCTGAATCAACAGGGAGGTCCCGCCATAGCTGAAAAAAGGCAGTGAAATTCCTGTGACCGGTATCAGGTTCGTTACAACAGCCACATTAAGGAAAGTCTGCACTGCAAGAAGAGTTATGATCCCAGTTACCATAAGAGATCCAAAGCGGTCGCGGGCTCTCACTGCTATCCAGTAGCCTCTGATAATAAGCAGCGCAAATAAAAACATCACTAGACATGCACCGACAAAACCCAGCTCCTCACATACGATTGCGAACACAAAGTCGTTATGTTGCTCAGGGAGGTAAAGGTGCTTCTGCCGGCTTTTACCAAGTCCGAGTCCAAATAATCCGCCAGATCCCACAGCATATAGTGACTGGATTATTTGATATCCGGAATTTTGGGGATCAATAAAGGGATCTTTCCAAATCTGTATGCGGACGATGGCATGTGCCATATTGGTCATAACAAAATAGCCTACTGCAAAGGCAAGAACAATCGCACCCGCAAACCAGCCCCAATGAACCCCTCCGACAAACATCAGAGCACCGCCGACTACGACGATCAATATTGCTCCTGAAATATGGGGCTGTATAAGCATCAACCCAGCTATCAAAACAAGAATGATCGCAAAAGGCAGTATCCCATACCTGAAAGTCTTCATTTTCTCGCGAAACACAGATATCATTGAGGAGAAAGACATAATAACGGCGAACTTAGCTATTTCGGATGGCTGTACCTGTATCGGTCCTACCTTAATCCAGCGAACCGCTCCACCCGCATCAAATCCTATAATCGGTACAAGTATTAGCAACACAATTGCGGCAACAAGTAGCGGAATGCTAAGCAGGCGCATATACTGATAGTTTATACGTGAGATAACAAGCATGCCAACAATGCCACCCACTCCAATGAGTCCCTGCTTAACAAAGTAATACGTTGAGTCGTTCATAGTATATAGAGCAGACGCATAACTGGCTGAAAACATCATAATGAGGCCAACGCACACAACTAGCAGCACGAGCATAAAAAACGGAACATCCATAGGCCCCTGTTTTCTCTCTGCTCGCATATCATCCTTATTAACATTTTTCATTGCACTGATTGCACTACTTGTCATTGACACCTCTCCGTTTAGAATATGGTCCGGAGTTATACTATTCCGGCGTTGACCTATATTGTGTAGATACTAAATAGAGCAATAAATGAGACTATAACCAGCAGAAACGTGATACCGCTAAACACTCCACAGATTTTTTTCTCGCTCCATCCGCCCATCTCAAAATGGTGATGTATCGGCGCCATCCTGAATAATCTCTTACCGCCGGTGATCTTAAAAAAGGAGACCTGGATGACTACAGATAGAATTTCCACTATATATATAGCTCCGACAATCAGAATTATGATTGGAATATTGAGAGCAAACGCAACTCCGCACACCAGACCGCCCAAGAACAGCGAGCCAGTGTCTCCCATGAAAATCCTTGCGGGGTTAAAGTTATATACCAAAAAACCTATAAGAGCACCTGTCGAAGCAGCCGACACTATTGATACACCCTCTGAGCACTTCACAGCGGCCGCCACTGTAAAGAATACCATTATTGGTAGCGTTACCGAGCTGAGAAGTCCGTCCACACCATCGGTAAAATTGACTGCATTGACAATACCGGTTATAAATAGCACCGATAACAGGGTGTACAGCGCCCAGGGGAGTCTAACAGTCAGATTGGCAAAGGGTATGTATAAGTCGGGCGATAAGACTCCGATTAGCCGCAGAAGACTGACAAATGTTAGTGAAACGGCTAACTGCAGAAACAGCTTTTGTGGTGCGGTCAGACCTAGATTCCGTTTTTTTGCCACCTTAACATAGTCGTCAATGAATCCAATAACGCCAAATGCCAGTGCAAACAGGAATATCATTATTGCAATGGGACTTCTCCCCGTATCATGTACCACTGAAATACCAAGCTCAGATACTATTACAGAAGCGCAGATACCAACTATGAACAGTACCCCGCCCATGGTCGGCGTCCCCTGTTTAGACATGTGCCACTTTGGGCCAATTTCCAATATTTTTTGCCCTATCTCTTTCTTTCTCATTATGGGTATGAATACTCTCCCAAAGGCCAAAGTGACAATAAAAGCAACCGTGGCGGAGAGTACCGGTAATAACCAGTTCATTGTCCTATTTCTCCCTGCTCTTTATTCTCCAAACCGGAATCGAGACTCTCAATCAACGCATCTCTAACCTGTTCAAGCCTCATACCGCGACTACCCTTTATCAGTATAACATCACCCTTTGAGGTAATACTAATAAGCTCTCGAGAGAGCTCCTCAATATCTTCGAAATGAGCTATCTGGGAGGTGAGCTTTCCTATCTGAATGGCACCCAGCAGAGTATTTTCGGACGCTGTACCTATTAGCAGGATGTTATCCGAGCACTTTGCTGCCTCCTCACCGAGAGCCCTATGGGCTTGTTCCGAATAGTCTCCCAGCTCTAGCATATCACCGAGAACAGCGATTTTCTTTCCGGAAGACGGGTATGAACTCAAAACACCCAGAGCCGCTGACATCGAGTCGGGGTTTGCGTTATAGCAGTCGTCGATAATGGTCACTCCGGATTTCGAAATAATATTCTGCCGCATATCGGCGCACCGGTAACATGATAGACCCTCTTTGATCAGATTGAAAACTTCCTGTACTTCAGTTCTGTCATTATCAGCATATTCAAGCCCGACTGCAATCGCAGCAAGTGCATTTAGCACATTGTGCTTCCCGATTGCCGGCAGGTCAACCTCAAGATCTCCATACGGCGACGAAACAGAAAAACACATACCGTCCCGAGTCTGCAGGATATTGCCAGCAGTAATTTCACAGTCCTTATTACTGATTCCAAAAAACACAGTCTTGTGAGGCAGTTTGCCCTTCAGCTCCCAAAGAAGTGGGTCATCACCATTAAGTATTACGACTCCATCGGGTGGAAGGCCTTCGAATATCTCTGTTTTCGCCTTAAGTATACCCTTTTGTGAACCCAGATGTTCAATATGTGCAGTTCCGATGTTTGTAATAACCGAAATATCAGGGAGTGCAGCCCTTGTCATCCGGGAAATCTCTCCGAATCTGTTCATTCCCATTTCAAACACTGCGGCACGATGTCCGCTGCCAAGTCTGAGTACCGAAAGGGGCAACCCCACAAGATTATTTAGATTACCCTCGGTTTTCAGTGTAGGCATAAACTCAGAGAGGACTGCCGCGCACATCTCTTTGGTAGTGGTCTTACCACTACTGCCTGTTATTGCTGTTATCCGAGTCGAAAATCTTTTTCTGTACCCGCGTGCTATGTCGAGCAAGGCCTGAAGGGTGTCATCCACATAAAGCGTTCCGGGGTCACTCCCTCTCTGAGCCGACAACACAGCCACAGCTCCAGCTTCTCTAGCCTTATCAATAAAGTTATGTCCGTTAAATTTCTCTCCGATTATTGGTATAAAAAGCTCGCCCTGTTTTAGGCTCCTTGAGTCGATTGAGATCCCCTCAATAACCGTCTTAAGATCTACCTCGCAGGGATGTGCCGAGCAGTATTCCACAATTTCACGCAGCGTTATACGTTCCAAATCAGACCTCCGTCAATATATATCAAATATATCAAGTGATACTTGGGTCTATTATAGTACAAATTGTATGAAGCCGAAACCCCAAAACCTATCTTTTCACAAAACCGAAAAAGCTGCGTACAAAAGTCAACTGTCTCCGAGTGACAAGAAGCTCCTTACGATCTCCCTCTCATCCATGTGGTTTTTCTTCCCGTTTATCTCCTGATATGTCTCATGGCCTTTGCCTGCAAGAAGTATCACATCACCCTTTTCAGCATGCTTAATTGCATACCCAATCGCCTCTACCCTGTCAGGTATTATAACCTGCTTCTCCTTGTCGCTCATACCCTCTAAAATGTCCGCAATAATGGCACGGGGCTCTTCCGAACGGGGATTATCCGACGTAACAATACATATGTCAGAGTATCGCTCAACCGTTTGACCCATTAGAGGTCTCTTCTTCCTGTCTCGGTTGCCACCTGCTCCGAACACGGTTATGAGGCGGCCTTTGGTAAACTCCTTTAGAGTCAGGAGAATGTTTTCGAGCCCATCAGGTGTATGCGCATAATCAATAATAATTGTAAAGTCTCTACCTGTGGGTACAACCTCTGCACGTCCCTTTACTCCCCGACAGTGTTTTAGCGCGCCTGCCGCCTCTACAAGTGGCACTCCCAATACAGTTGCCGTCGCTATTGAAGCAAGCCCGTTGTACACTGAAAACTTTCCGGGAATCTCCAGTTCTGCACGATATATTTCTTCAACCCCAAGTGCTTCAAACTCAACACTAGAGGGGGAGTAGCGGATGTTGCGGGCTACTACATCTGCCGAGAGATCCTCAGTAGAGAAGCTGAGTATCTCACAGTCCGAGTTGTTGATTATATATTCTGCAGCGGAATCATCAAGATTGATTACCCCTCTTCGGCACATCTTGAATAGCAGCACCTTTGAATCAAGATAGTCCTCCATCGAATCGTGAAAGTCCAGATGGTCCTGTGACAGGTTTGTGAAGACACCGACCTCAAATCTCACATTGTCAACCCTATGGAGCTTTAGTGCATGTGATGAAACTTCCATTACAGCATACTTGATGCCCTTATTCAGCATGCTACTTAGGTAGGCCTGGATTTCTACAGATTCGGGCGTAGTCCTCGAGGCCTCACTCACTTCGTCGCCGATTATCACTTCGTTTGTCCCGATGAGGCCGCAGGGCGCACCAATACAGCGTTCGATGAGATCCTTCAGAATATAAGTTGTGGTCGTCTTCCCGTTAGTTCCTGTAATGCCTACCACCGTCATCTGCTCCGATGGCCTGCCATAGAAGTTTGCTGCAATTGCTGAAAGCGCTCTTCTCGCATCCTTTACTAGAACATGATCCACCGGGACATCGCGCATGCTCTCCGAAACTACAGCGACAGCCCCCGCCTCAACGGCCATATCAATGTACTTTGCGCCATCTTCAACATATCCAGGAACTGCTACAAATATATTTCCAGGTTTGACTTTTCTCGAATCATTGGTGACACCTGTAATTTCCCTCTCAGCGACCGATGTGAGCTTCAGAACATCGACACCGCTAAGTAAATCCTTCAGTATCATTTACTCTCATCTCCATTTCACTAGATGGATTGTGCTCTCATCCGCGTCAGTCAACATTGGTATCCAAGAACTCTACTTCAATAACCGTACCGCGTTTAACTTCGGTTCCCGGCGGGACGCTTTGGTCTGTAGCAGTTATTGTTGACACCAGTGAATGCGTGGAACCGGTCGGCAACATATACATTCCTGCGTCTGTCAAAACTTTGTTGGCTCGCTCAGGGGACATATTTAACACATTAGGTACAACGACTTTCCCCTCGGGGATCTGTTCTCCCATATAGAGAATTACTTCTGCTGATGTGGTCACCTTGGCACTGTATGCCGGCAGTTGTCCAGTTACTGTTTCACCTTCACCCACGACCTTGTATTTCATTCCCTTTCTATCCAACTGCCTTTTTGCCTCGCTTTCGGTCAGGCCTTTTAGATTAGGCACCAGAACATCAGTCCCGAACAACTCCTCGCCGGTATACTGTGGTTCCACGCCCATATAAGGCAGAATTTCTGCAAGCATTCTTCCTGCAAGTGGTGCTGCGATAAATCCGCCTGACCTGAGGTTTACAGGCGTATCACCTGTCGGAGTGTCCAGTAGTACCAGAAGAGCTATCTGAGGGTCGTCAGCCGGAGCTACAGCAACAAAGGAGACTACGTATTTGCCGTATGTGTCCTCACCTGCAATGATTTTTTCCGATGTTGCTGTCTTCCCACCAATTCTATATCCTTTTACCTGCGCATTGCGTCCGCTACCATCCTCTACTACCTGCTCTAGAAGATAGCGCATGGTTTCTGAGGTCTCATTTGAGATAACCTGACGAATAATCTCTGGTTCGGTTGCCTGCAGAACATTGCCGTCTGAATCTAGATACTCCTTTATTAGTTGCGGTTTGAGTAGATATCCCCCGTTTACTGTGGCAGCAATAGCGGAGACCATCTGTATCGGAGTGACTGTAAATGTCTGCCCGAATGCGGCAACAGCAAGTGAGACATCATTTGAAAGAAATGTCTTATAGTCATGGAGTAGTCCTGTTGCCTCACCAGGTAGATCGATCCCGGTTTTCTGCCCGAATCCAAAAGCCTGCATATACTTGTAAAATGTCTCCTGTCCGGTCTTTAGCCCAATCGTAACAAAAGCTGGGTTGCACGAATTCTGCAGAGCACGGGTAAACCCCTGTGTACCGTGTCCGTATCTCCTCCAGCAGTTGATCGGCTTTGACCAACCTGCTACCTTAATTGATCCAGTACAGGTATATGACCAGTCCAGGTCGATGACATCCTCTTCAAGTGCAATCGCTGTGGTTATAAGCTTAAAAATGGAGCCAGGCTCATATGTGTCCGCAACCGCTTTGTTCCTCCACTGTTCAAGCTGGAGCTCGGTGCGTTTCTTAGTGTACTCTTCACCTTCGAGCCCCTCTAATAGTCTGTTATCCTCATCTGAAAGATCCCATGCGTTGTTCAGGTCTGCACCACCGGTAACGGCCATCGCTAGTATTTGACCGGTATTGACATCCATAGCGATTGCCGCACCCCTGTTTTCTACATAGTGATCTACGATAGCCTGCTCAAGGTGCTTTTCAAGGATATGCTGAATGGTCTCGTCAATTGTTAGTACAAGGCTCTTACCGTCCTCAGGGTCATAGTATTTCTCATACTGGAAGGACATTGATGTACCCTTGGCATTTTTTGCTGTAACTATCTTTCCTGCTTTGCCAGTCAGCGTGTTGTCATAGTATGCCTCAATCCCTTCGAGACCCTCATTATCTACACCAACAAATCCGATTACCTGCGAGGCCAGGTTGCCGTATGTATAATACCGTTTTGTGTCGGGATTTATAGAGATTGCCCTAAGCTTATGCTCCTGCTTAAACTCTCTGACCTGGTCGGCAACCTCCTTCTCGACTTTCCGTTTGATGATCTGATAGTATGACTTTCTGTTCTCAGTCTTCTGTAGAACACTCTCATAACTAATATCTAGAATCTCTGAAAGCCCCTTAGCGATGAGTTCCGCCTGAGCATCATCCTCTATATACACCGGGGCCAGAAGTATAGTCTCTACACTTGCACTTATTGCAAGGACCTTGCCGTTTCTGTCATAGATTGTGCCGCGGTTTGCCGAAATGACGGTGTCCCTTGTCTGCTGGTTGATTGCCCTCTGCTCATAGAAGTCGTGTTCTTTTATCTGAATCTTATATAGCTGCATAATCAGCGGAATAAACATTACGACGCCGCATAATACCAGCAAGAATATTGTCCGTGCCAGGATCAATCTACTCGCCCGACGGTCGGCAGTGATACTCTGTTGTTTTTTTTGATCTGCCATACTCCAACCCCCTACCAGATGCAAGTCCACAGTGCATCCGCGCAAACTATAATAATACTACGGGAGTAAGAAATCAATTCTCACTCCCATGGGTTGTTACAAATATATACTGTCTCCCAACAAAATATTCTACTTAAAGAAGTTTGTTGCTGTTAAGAAGAACGTTTTCAATCCGTTGAGAAAATCGCTACCCTCTTCGACCTCCATATGCACAATACCGCGGTCTTGCTTGGACAGATCAATATAGGTGATCTGATCCCTTGAGGGGCGGGTCATTCCCAAACTTAGTGCTAACTCCTCCAGCTCCTTGACATTCAGATTTTGCTCATTTCTCACCTTCAAAACTGCAGCTTGACTTTTCAATTCTGAAAGCTCGCTCTTTAGCGACGATATCTCTATTGTTAGCTCATTGAGGCGCATGTAATTGAGCACAATGCAAAACATCAGAACAGCTGCAATAATGAATGACATGACGGTTACAAGTGATATCTTGGATTTAGATTTCACTTTAGCACTGGCTGCAGCTTTTGCCCTGCTTTCAGGAGTTGCAATAGCTCTGGGGACTGCTACAGGCTCTTGTTGAAGAGTATCCCGAACTCTTTTCCGTCTATCAAAACGTGATAAATCATATGCTATCTGTCCAGTGTAGTCGATATCTCTTGCAACACTTGATGACATCATTATCCCCCTAGTCCTATCTTCTCAGCAACACGCAGCTTCGCGCTCCGTGAGCGAGGATTAGCTGTTATTTCCCCTTCTGTAGGTAAAATCGGTTTTCTGCTAACGTGCTTAAGTGTCGGCTTTTTTCCGCATACGCATACGGGAAAATCCGGTGGGCACTCGCAGCTCTTTACCTTACTCGAAATAAATCTCTTTACTATTTTGTCCTCAAGTGAGTGGAAAGTGATTACGGCAAGTCTTCCACCCGGAGCTAAAATTCTCTCTCCTGCTTCTAGCGCTTCCTCAAGTGCCTTAAGCTCATCGTTGACGGCGATTCGGATGGCCTGAAATGTTCGCTTTGCCGGATGCTGTTTTTCTCTCAGTGCCTTAGCCGGCATTGCCTCTTTAATTATCTCAGTCAACTCAGTTGTTGTACGTATTGGCCTATTGGCTACTATTCTCGATGCGATTCTTGGAGCATAGCGCTCCTCACCGTACTCATAGAGGATTTTTTTAATGTCCTCGTAATCCCAGTTATTGACGATATCCGAGGCAGTCATCACTGATTGCCTGTCCATTCTCATGTCGAGGGGTGCCTCCCCAGTATATGAAAATCCCCTTTCAACATTATCGAGTTGGGGTGAGGATACCCCTAAATCCATCAGAATACCATCCACCTGATGGACTTCTCTTTGCTCAAGCTGCTTCGAAATCTCTCTAAAGTCACTTTTTATAAACGTAATTTTATCTCCGAAACGTGCTAATCTATCTGCTGCAGCCTCTATCGCCTCTTCGTCCTTGTCAAAGCAGAACAGTCTTCCTCCATCTAGCTTTTCGGCTATGGCCTCCGAGTGTCCACCTCTTCCAAGTGTGAGGTCGACGTAAGTACCGTCTGGCCTTATGTTTAATGCCTCGATAGATTCCTGAAGCAATACTGGTATATGTCCAGCCACTTCATGGCTACTCAAATCGTGTTCGGACGAACGGTCATATCCGGTCATATCCCCAAAATCTCCATTGCTTCCTCAAGACTTTCAGCTGTATATTCCTCGTTGATGGCATCCCATTTCTCTGCATCCCATATCTCGGCGCGGTTGGACAGTCCAATTATTGCTACATCCTTCTCCAATCCGGCATATTCCCTGAGTGGCAGAGGAATAACTATTCTTCCCTGAGAATCTGGCTCACATTTTTCTGCGCTTCCGAATATCATCCGCTGCAAACTTCTCGCTTTTGATCGTGGCAGAGCTGCTATTCTTTCCTCGATCTCCGTCCATACATCCTGCGGATAGACAACTAGACAGTTGTCCACTTCCTTTGTTACATAGAAACTATCGCCTAGCTCGTCGCGCAGCTTTGCGGGTATAAACAGTCTTCCCTTTTGGTCTATTACATGCCTGTAAGTACCTGTCATGGCGAGCTCCTTGCAACTTAGGCTCACTTTATCCGAGTTTGTTCCTGCTGTGGTATCGTAGTGCTCAATTGTGGGAATCTAAACCCCTTTGCTCCACTTTGCTCCACCACCATTAGTATAATCATAATCGCAGAAAAATGCAAGAGGATTTTTGAAACATTTTTCTTTATTTTTACCCGTATTTTGCAGAATATCAGCTATTTTTCGAATAAAAAACATATGTTCGAGTCTTTGCGACTCGGCCTTATCATCATAATAAATGTCTCTCAACTACTGTAGCTAGCATCCATACTATATGTTGTGATCACAGTGCGAAATCACCACGACATATAGTTTATTGCGGGTTATCTAAAAGGCCGGCTTGCAGACTGAACATTTTCCTGTGTCTGATGTGTTTTCTTCTCTATCTCAAAAAATGTGCAAAAAGTACACACCCTCCACTTCATGACAAACATGAAATAGAGGGTGTGCTACAAATCTAAGGTGTACTTCTCTTAATTTTTCAGTTCTACTGGAAATCCAACAACAACTCTGGGGCAATTACTTGCTTGCCGCTTTGAACTTCTTTCGTGAGTCTCTAACCTCATTTAATGCCTCTGCCAGCGCTTCCTCGGTCCGCTTCAGTGCATCATCGACATATTGATTAGTGGCAATCCGTATCTCATTTGCACGTTGCTCAGCCGACTCAATGAGATCATTAGCTTTCTGGCGCGCTGTCAGGGTTATCTCTTCACGAGCCACCATCGCACGTGCACGCTCTTCGGCCTGCCTTCTAATGGCCTCCGACTCACGCTTTGCACTCCCGAGAATGTCGTTTTTCGCTTCGACAATCTTCCTAGCCTGTTCTAAGTCGCTTGGTAGCATTGCATTAATCTCTTCAATCAGTTCCATTGCACGGGAGCGATCAAGAACACACTTCTCCCTGCCAAACGGTAGGGTAAAGGAGTCTTGAATCATGTTATAAAGAACGGTCAATAGTTCTTCCACGCCATCTGCCATACATCCCACCTGCCCTATCAATTATTTTTGCTGCGCTCACTTAGTTTTTTCATTATGACCGGTAGTATTTTCTCCGGAACAAACCCCTTAAGATCGCCGCCAACCGATGCAATAGAGCGTGCAGCTGTTGAACTCACATGTGCCAGGAGGCTGTCGGCCGGGAGAAAAACTGTGTCCAACTCATGGTTTAGAGCTCTGTTGATTAGAGCCATCTGATACTCAACATCAAAGTCGATGTTTCCGCGAATCCCTTTAACAAGTGTTGTTGCTCCGAGTTCGGCTGCGAGCGTTGCAGTTAGACCATGGCTACTTACAACCTCAACGTTTTGGAAGTCGGAAATAACAGCACCTAACATTTCAACGCGCTCTTCTGCGGTAAACAGAGTTGTCTTATCTACATTTACCATTACGGCAACGTATAGCTTATCGAACAGTTTCGACGCCCTCTTAATGACGTCGAGGTGTCCAAGTGTTACGGGATCAAACGAGCCGGGGTATAAGGCAATTTTCATGGGCTCCTCCGTAGTAGCTTTAGTGCTCCGTATCCGATGCTTTATGGCGGTAGAGCGTGAGCATTGTCCTACCATATAGGTATGACCTTCCTTTTTGGAGTGTCTCCGTCTCTTCGGGTAGCTTCAAATCGGACTTGCTTTCGAAAATAATTATACCATTATGTGCTAAAATGTCAAATGTTGATATCAGCTTGAGGGTGTTTGTATAGTATGACGAGGCGTATGGCGGGTCGACGAAAATAATGTCAAATTTCTCATCTATTCTTTTCAGCACTGATGCATAATCGTTTTGTAGGAAACTAGACCGATCGTTAAACCCACACTTTTCAACATTTTCACGCACCATCTGCATCGCCCTTCGGTCGTTTTCAACAAACAAGCAGTACGCTGCTCCTCTGCTGAGAGCCTCAAGACCTATCTGTCCGGAGCCCGCGAAAAGATCAAGCACTCTTCTTCCTTCAATCTCAAATTGAATAATGCTGAAGAGGGCCTCCTTGACCTTTCCGGATGTGGGGCGGGAATGCTGTCCCTCAGGGCTTATAAGCTTTCTTCCACGCTGTGTCCCCGATATTATTCTCACTTTTTCTCCCCCTTATCATTGAGTACTTCCTGAACACTGTGATGTCCGTCAAAATACTCGCGGATGGACCGTGCTATATTCTCAGGCACTACCTCCGCAAGCTCATCAACATTTGCAGCCCTAATAGCCTTTACACTGCGAAAACTCTTCAAGAGAGCTGCCCTCCTTGCCGGTCCGACTCCCTTTATTTTATCCAGCTCCGAGCCGGATACACGTCTTCTACGTTTTGACCTGTTAAATTCTATTGCAAAGCGGTGTGTCTCCTCCTGAATCTTACCTATCAGCGAAAACAACTGAGGAGGGCTGTCAATGCCTATCTCACTTCCATCAGGCGAGACAAGCGCGCGGGTACGGTGCCTTTTATCCTTGACCATGCCATAAACGGGGATCATAAGCCCGAAATCCTCAACCACATCTGCGGCAACCTTCGCGTGTACCTCCCCACCATCGATCAATAGCAGATCGGGCTTCTTGCTAAACTTGTCGTCGCCCTCAATATACCTGCTTAATCGCCTTATCAAAACCTCTTTCATTGAGGCGTAATCATCCTGTCCTTCAACATCCTTAATGTTGAACCTGCGATAATCCTTTTTTAGCGGAGCGCCACCCTCAAACACTGTCATAGCAGCAACAACATCGCTACCGGAGAGGTTTGATACGTCATAAGCCTCAATTCTGCTTGGTAGTTCTTCAAGCCCGAGGGCATTTTGTAGGAGCCGGAGGCTGTTCTTTCTGCGGTCCTCTCTTGTAGTAACGCGCTCGGCCTCCTCTTTTGCATTTTCATTAGCCAGATTGACCATCTGCACCCTCTCACCTCTACGCGGTACAAGGATGTTGACCTTTCGTCCGGCCTCATCAGACAACATATCTTCAAGGCTTTTGCGGTTCTCTATATCGACAGGAAGCAGTATATACCTAGGGATTGCAGTTCTCCCACTGTAGTACTGGGTAACATAGGCATCAACAACTTCGGAGACACTATCTTCAAAGTAGCTATCAACGAGAGTTACTTCTTTATCGAGCAGCAGTCCGTCAAAATAATGCAGTATTGCCACGGCTTTTCTTGGACCATCATAATAACCTACTACATCTGTGTCCGCCCTAAAACTCGATACTACGTTTTGTCTTTGACCCAGTGCCGATATCGCGTTATATCTGTCTCGCAACTCTGCCGCCTTTTCGAACAACAGCCCCTCAGCCGCCTGCTCCATCTCGTCGCGGATATTCTTCAGCACCTGTTCATACTTGCCTTCAAGAGTAGATACCGCCTGACTTACCATTTCACGGTATTGCTCTTCATCAATCGATCCGTTGCAGGGAGCATTGCATTTCTTCATATGGTATCGCAGGCAGGGCCGACCCTTTCCTATGTCTCTAGGAAAGACGCGGCCGCAATCGGGTAGAAAGAAAGCGTCCTGCAGAGCTTCAATGATTTTCGCCGTTCTTTGCCTCCCGCCATATGGCCCAAAGTAACGCGCACCATCATTTTTCATCCGCGACTCCATCGAGAACTGCGGATAGGGCTCGTCCATATCCACCCTTATAAAGGGAAAACCTTTTCCGTCCTTTAGGAGGATGTTGTATTTGGGCATATGCCTCTTAATAAGGGAGCACTCAAGCAGGAGGGCCTCAAATTCGCTCTCGGCTACAATATAATCAAAATCGTGGATCTCAGAGACCATGTTGATTGTCTTTTGGGTGTGGCTCTGCGAATCCTGAAAGTACTGACTGACACGATTCTTCAGCAACTTTGATTTCCCGACATAGATGACCTTGCCACTACGGTCCAGCATTATATATACTCCCGGTTTAAGTGGCAGAGTTTTTACCTTTTCCTTTACACGCAATAAAGTTTGATTATCCATGATTTCTCCTGTTACGTGTAAATCCCGTCCTTTTGGGGACGGGATTGCATGTTGTTTTCAGTGTGATTAGTTTGATTCCGCTTCGGAAAAGTTAGATTGGCACAGCTCGATTAGTGCATAAACAGCCTCTTCCTCATCTACACCGTCTGCGATAAGATTGATTTTCGAACCTTTTGTGATGCCTAGTGAAAGGACACCGAGCAAACTCTTCGCATTTATACGCCTATCGTCCTTCTCCACCCAAATGGCACTCTTAAACTCGTTCGCTTTCTGAATGAAAAAGGTCGCCGGACGCGCATGCAACCCAACCTCGTTATCGATTAAGACTTCTCGAGAAAACATTACGCGTACCCTCCTGATTTCGCCATCCCAGACATATATTTCCTGTCAAGACAGTGATTAATACTGCTATTATTTTCGGTTTCTCAACTAAACAGATGTATTGTCGTCAGCTTTCTTAAGCACAACTATTGATATAATAATAGCAAACTTAACGCTCTTTCGTCAACCTCTTTTTGGCCGCAAGGCTGTGCAAACCAGTTTCTCATGCAGGATGCTATTTTTCGTAACTTTAACCGACGCGTTGTTATCTGTATTGCACAATTGTTTTTGTGTTATTTTGACGTATATGCCCTAATTAGTGAGTTCGACAATCGTTACGCCTGTCTCACCCTCACCATAACGACCTGGTCTAAAGGATTTAACATGACGGTTACTTCGCAGATTACGTTGTACAGCAGCCCTGAGAGTTCCTGTACCTTTCCCGTGTATAATGGTTAGACTCGTTAGACCCGACAACAGTGCATTGTCAATAAACCGCTCCAACTCAAGTATGGCTTCATCCGATGCCATGCCCCTGATATCCAACTCATTTATCGAGCTTCGCACTCCTACACCGTCACCAGCAGCTTCATCATTGACTTGCCTTATCCGCCGGCTCTCCCTCAAGGACTGTCGATACATCTTTGTTGCATTCTCCGCATGGTCAGTATCAACGAGTTCTACCTCGTCAATGTTCAACGTGACTTTCATTATACCTGCCTGTACAGTGAGGTTGCCGCTGCTATCGGGTGGTGTTATAACATAAGCATTTGTTCCGATGTTTACCATCCGAACAGTATCACCTGCAACGATTGGCCTTACCGGACGCGCCGCTTTGGCCTTTGTTGTATACGGCCTGAGCTCATCCTCTGCGGTATTGAGTCTCCTGCGTAAATCTGAACGCGCTTTGTTTAGCTTTTCGTTAAAGTCCTCTTCAGAACTCATCTTTCGTAGCTCAGAAAGCTCCCTTAGAACAGAGTCAACCTCTGCCCGGACATTTTCGACGATTTGCCTCGCTTCGGCATTAGCCCGGTCACGCGCCTTCTTGCGCTCACTTTCGATTTCGCTCAGGTACTTGCTCGCGTTCTTTGACGCCTGCTCAGCCTCTAGGCGCAGTCGGGCAGTTTCAGCCCTGTCCTCCTCCATGGCACGTCTCTGTTGTTCAAGGGTCGAAACAACATCCTCAAATCGTCTGTCGTCACTATCGATCATTTTCTTTGCATTCTCAATGATCTCGTCGGACAGTCCAAGACGCTTCGAGATTGCAAAAGCGTTTGATTTGCCTGGTATTCCGATAAGAAGGCGGTATGTGGGTTTGAGAGTGTTGACGTCAAACTCGCACGAAGCGTTCTCCACACCTTCCGTGGATATCGCATACTCTTTCAACTCAGCATAGTGAGTGGTGGCGGCTGTTACGGCTCCGCGTGACCTTGTGTACTCAATTAGTGAAACTGCAAGAGCAGCACCTTCAACCGGGTCAGTACCAGCGCCCAACTCATCAAATAACATGAGAGAATCAGGATGAGCTTTGTCAAGCATAGACACTATGTTCGTCATGTGCGAAGAGAATGTTGAGAGCGACTGCTCTATAGACTGCTCATCCCCTATATCGGCATATACTCCTGTAAATACCGAAACATAGCTCCCATAATCCGCAGGTATATGCAGTCCACACATAGCCATAACAGTAAGCAGGCCGATGGTCTTAAGGGCAACGGTCTTTCCACCGGTATTTGGCCCGGTAATAATCAACGTGTCGAACTCCTCTCCAAGCCTTACTGTTATGGGCACAGCGGTCGACGGATTTAGTAAGGGATGTCGCGCATTCCTAAAATAGATGCCTCGCTCATCTCTTATTTCAGGCTCTGACGCACGCATATCGTAGGACAGCTTTCCCTTCGCAAATATCAGATCGAGTTCAGCAAGCATGCGGTAGTTTTCAAGAATGATTTCCGCCTGTTGGGCAACCTCAGCAGAGAACTCAGCAAGAATGCGCTCTATCTCCGCTTTCTCCTTTGCTGTAAGCTCGCGGATCTCATTGTTGAGCTGTACCACCTGCATCGGTTCTATAAAAAATGTAGCACCGCTTGAGGAAACATCATGCACAAGCCCAGGAACCTCACCCTTATGCTCACTCTTTACGGGTACCACATATCTCCCGTCGCGCTGTGTGATTATAGCCTCCTGAAGATATTTTGAGTAAGCTGAGGATGAAGTTATCCGCTGCAGTGTCTCCCGAACCTTCGCATTCGCATTTCGTTTTTTACGTCGCAGATCGTAGAGGGTCGGGCTTGCTGAGTCAGACATCTCCTCATCACTTATGATGGCACTATTTATGCTATCCTCTAGATATTTGTTAGGATACAGCCTGTCGAATCTGCCGTCAAGGACAGTAACCTGCTCTATATCTTCCTCGCTGTAACTCTTAACCCTTCTTACATCGCGTAATAGGGCAGATATTGAGAGCAGCTCCGACATATTCAGTATACCGCCCCGCTCGGCGCGCCTTACGATCCCCTCAGGGTTCTTTATGTTGCTGAGAGGTGGGCTTCCTTTTTGCCGAATAAGGCGCACCGCTTCAGATGTCTCAGCCATCAACCTGCGCACATCATCTGTGTCGTCAGCAGGGAAAAGGCTTCTTGCGGCATCCTTTGCATCATCATAGAGAGCAAATGATGCGAGTCTGTCCAGAATTGCCGGAAGCTCCAACGTTTGAATTGACTTCTTATATAACGTTTGCAATACTAATAACCTCTGTTTACTAATTTGAACATTTCACTCGACTTCTTAGACGATCTCATCAATCTCCTCGACGACTTCCTCTGCAACATCCCCGGCCACTTCTTCCATATCCGAAAGACATTCCGCGTCATCTTCGCATTCACAGTCCGAATCGAAATCGCAGCTCGTATCGTCATCGAGGTTATGCGTCCAATTATCACCGTAATAGTGATAGCTCTTGTTTCCGTTGTTGTTACCAAAACCGTGCTTTACAGGCGAAATCAAAAAACCCAATATGATTCCTGCCGCAAAAGAAGAGACTCCTATTAGAGCTGCTGTTGACTTTTTCATAATGATCCTCCTTAAGATTACATGTAAGTCTATAACGAATGATTTTGTATGGCTATAATCGTACGACTCTTATTGTATGATTTTTCTGCACGTACTAAAACTCAAAACAGAGACTTATAGAACTTTAGCGTCGAAAACTCACGTTCAAGTCTGCTGATTAGATACCGCTCGGTTACGTTAGCAAGCAGTGTAAGTGGCTTTTCATCAAGTGAATAGGACAGAATTTTCTTCGGTTCAGCCAACAGTATGTACCTCAAGGCTGACAGGGACTGGCTACACAGCGGCATGGCGTCTCTCTCCTCTCCCAGACAGGCTGAGCACCCAGCGCGGCCGCTTTGAATCTGAAATACCGGCTCTGACGGCTCCTCGTTTCCGCACACCGGACATTCCAATACATCGGGCGTGTATCCGGCAAACATCATCATCCTGAGCTCAAATGTCGCCTTAATGAGCAACTGGGGTTTCTTCCTGACCGACAGGGCATAGAGGCAGTTAAGACCAGTTGTAAGCAGACCGGTTGTGGGAACCTCCTCTTCCGATATCACTTCAAGGACTTCGGCAAAGTAGGCTCCGAGAGAGAGTAGTAGAATATCTTTACGTAGGCCGGTAAACATCTCTACCGGTTCAGCCGCATTGATGGTATACCTCCCCCTGTTTTCGAACAATGTGAAGTTCGAATAGGTCAGCAACTGCGTTCCCGCACGCATACTGCTCTGCCTGGACCTGGCACCCCGACAGGATGCAGAAATTTTACCCAAATCTTGCGAGAGAATCGTAAGCATCTTATCCGAATCTCGGTAGGCCACCTCTCGAAGCACTAGTCCGTCAGTGATGTGATTCATCCGCTAAAACCAAAATTCCGGATCTGGGTCTCGGACTGCCTCCAGTTCTCCCTGACTTTTACCCATGTCTCAAGGAAGACTCTCGCCCCGAAGAATCGCTCCATGTCTTTACGAGCCATCGAGCCCACATCCTTTAATCTTGCTCCGTTTTTCCCAATGATAATGCCCTTGTGGGTGTCCTTCTCACAATAAATCGTTGCCGAGATATTCAGTACGGCTCCCCTCTCCTCGAACTCATCAATAACCACTGCAACCCCATGGGGCACTTCTTTATCCAATGTGTAAAGAAGTTTTTCCCTGATAATTTCGGCCGCTATCTGGCGGTCAGGCTGGTCAGTAGCTCTATCCTCCGGAAATAGAGGAGGTCCCTCCAAAGCAAATCTTTTTAGTGAACCAAAAAGAATTTCAATGCCGTCAGAAAGCTTTGCTGAGATTGGAATATAGTCCTCAAAGTCGTGTGCCTTTTCATATTCGGTTATGACCTCAAGAATCACCTCTTTAGGCACTGTGTCAATCTTGTTTATCACAAGCAGGGCGGGAATCTTCATCTCCTTGATCTTGTCGATCAGGATTGACTCAGGCTTTCCCACACGCGCTTTAGGTTCTACTATCAACAGCACTGCGTCCACGTCCGAGACGCTGCTTGTTACCATCTCATTCATGTATTTACCGAGCCTTGTAACCGGCTTATGAAAACCCGGTGTATCCAGGAAAATATATTGAACTTCGTCGAGATTTCGAATTGCAGTAATGCGATTTCTCGTTGTCTGTGGCTTGTCTGATACAATGGCTACCTTTTCACCAGCCAGAGCATTTACAAGCGTAGATTTTCCCACATTCGGTCTCCCTGCAATAGCAAACATACCGTTCTTTTTTATCATAGGCTTCTCGCCATTTTAGGCTTCCTCCCTCGATAATATATTTTGGAATCACTTCCGCTTCAAACCCAAATCCGATAGTATTTTCTCTTCTCGCATACGCATCATGGTCTCACTAGCTGTATCCGTCTCATGGTCGTAGCCCAACAGATGTAAAACTGAGTGTACAGTCAAAAACCCTAATTCTCGTTCAAGGCTGTGTCCGTATCTATCGGCCTGCAGCTTTGCCATCTCAATTGATATCACGATGTCTCCTAGATAGATAAGCCCAGTCTCGGGGTCGGTGTTATTCGGAGATGGAACTGGCTGCTCTCCGGGCATTAGATCTAGCATCGGAAAGGAGAGAACATCAGTCTCCCTGTCTATTGAACGGTTTTCGAGGTTGATTTTTCGAATCCCGCTGTTATCTGTGGTATGGACTGCAATAAAGCACTGTCCCTCGATACCTTCTGCCTTAAGTGTGTGAAGCGCACATTTCTTTATTAGCCTCTTTTCACTGCTTGTTGCAGCACAGCCTCTTTTCATTGCGGACACTGAAACCCTACTCATCTTCTACGCCGCCTGTCTTGTCTGGCAGGGGGATTGGGAGCGGATTTCTCGAATTTATCGTAAGCATTGATAATCTTCTGTACGAGCGCGTGACGAACGACGTCCTTTGCAGTCAAATAGCTTATCGCAATGTCATCTATACCGTCAAGCACGCGGATAGCGTCCTTTAGACCCGATACCTTATCCCTAGGCAGGTCAATCTGTGTTATGTCTCCAGTTATTACTACCTTGGAACCAAATCCAAACCTGGTCAGGAACATCTTCATCTGCTCTCGCGTTGTATTCTGTGCCTCATCGAGTATTATGAACGAATCATCGAGTGTGCGGCCTCTCATATAGGCTAAGGGTGCTACTTCAATATTATTTCGTTCTAAATTTTTCTGGTATCCTTCCGGTCCGAACATCTCAAGCAGTCCATCGTATAGAGGGCGGAGATAGGGATCGACCTTGCTCTGTAAATCTCCGGGCAGAAAACCCAGTTTCTCACCCGCCTCTATAGCTGGTCTTGTCAAGATGATACGGCTCACCTTTTTTTCACGAAACGCTGAAACGGCGGCTGCAACGGCAAGATAAGTTTTCCCTGTACCTGCAGGTCCTACTCCTATGGTAACGGTGTTATTAAGGATCGCATTTACATAACGTTGCTGGCCGACGGTCTTAGGTTTAATGGGCTTGCCACGCGCTGTAACGCAAAGCACATCCCTTGCGACCTCGTCTAGCTCCTTCTCCTTGCCTTCACGGACCAGAGCTATAACATACTGCACAGTATGCAGCTCAGGCGCCTCTCCCCGGGAGTTCAGGGAAAGCAGCCCATCGATAGTTTTGACGGCGAGGGAGACATCCTCAGGCTCCCCTACGATTCTCAGCTCATTCTCGCGAGCGGTCACCCTAACGTTCAACTCGTCCTCAACTGCTCGCATATTCTTATCAAACGTGCCGAAAATATTTATTACCTCGTCCATGTGTCCTATACTTATTGTTTGTTCGGTCATCCGATTCTTTAACCTCCGGTTCGGTTCTTCAAGGGAATTTCAACGGTCTCTGCGATGTCCTCGAGACATTCAGCCGTCAGTCTCATGGTGTAGAAGATGCCATCTGTCCCAAGGTAATAGTCCGTCCGTACAATTTCACCTTCGGATACCTCTTCCTCCAAACGCCTCCTGAGACACTGTCGGAGAATTTCCGCGGCAATCTCAGCGTCCAGCTGGCCTTCATAGCTCTCGTACTCAATGTACCTCTCTGAAACCCAGGTTATTGGCAGTACATACCCCCTAGGTAATGACAGCTGCGTCCTTTCTGTTATTTTATCACATTTCTCATATGGAATGCTACTGTCTAAATATAAATTAAGCCTTTTGCCCCCCAAAATAACTGATTTTTTGTCGGTTTCCGCACCAGTATACTCCTTGATGCTGATGTTTACAGGTATCTTGGCCGAAAAGTTATACCATGTTCTCGCTTCAACCTTTGCCATAGCGTGTACAAGCCTCATCCCAACAACCGTATCTACAACACCGCTTGCAAGCAACTGTCCCTCCACGACTGTATCACCTTTTTCAACCTGTGCAGCGCCCTCAAGCACAACTACCTTTGTAATTATTCCCGCCCTCGAAGACACAACATTGCAGGGCAACCTCGTATCAACAACCTCAACCTTTTCGGTTCTCTCTCTCACTTCGACCTCTGCTCTGCTCCCGCGCACATTTACAGCCAGCCATCTTAGCTCAGGTATCTGAAGCAGCATTTTGTTTTCAATGAACTCCGAATCGATTTCAGAAGATGGTGTGCCAATACTGATCCCGATGTCTCTCAGATTTTTTAGGATACGCTCCTCACTCACCCTTTCATTACCGATAACCTCAATATCCCAAATCCTGAGCGAGAAAAAATACAGTACAGATATAAATAAAATGAACCCCGCAATAAACAGATATCTCTTCCTAAATCTCCACACAAAGAAGGGGGCGCCCCTTTTAGACAGCACCCGCACCTCACAGAGCGCATTTCTCGCCAGCTCCCTCAGGCGTTCGATCTCAAAAACCCTGACTCTCGCTCTGAGTTTGTCAGTTTCTACCTTCTGTAGATCCCAAAACACAATATTGTTCTGTGAGCAGATATTGATAAAGCGTTCAGGGTATCGACCGACAATTTCAACCTCCAGGTATCCCCTGAAAAAATTCACGACTGTCAGCATCAAGTCTCCCCGTCCTCACATGAGTTGATTTCAGCTCCCTAGTAAATAAACTCAACACCTAAAATCAGACCGCGGATCGACAGCTCAGTCTGAGTCATTGCTCTAATCTGCAAACCGTTACCTACAATGCGAATGATCACACCACTGCTGTTGATATCAATCTCGTCTGGTCCGTATTCGAGTATTCCCCCATGGTTCTCAATCAGCACCTCACGGCCGCCTGTTATCTCGATCCTCGCCAAACCTGCGACCACTTCACCCGGAAGGTCTAGCATCTCCGCTGCCCTGATAAGGAGCCCGGCCTCCTTTGACCCCTTCCGTTTTTCGCTTTTACCGGCGCTTCTTGCCATCAGAGTTTCCTCCATTCTCAGGTGTCTTTTCTAATTCATATGCTGAACGGCGGGAAAACTTGAGCTGTTTTTTGACCGCAAGTCATTTTACTGCAAGTCCTCCCAATACATTATTAAGGAGGCCGATACGACAAGTAAGAGAGATATGGAGGCGGGTCTATGGGACTTTTATTAAATCGCAGAGTTATGGAAACCGTAGTGGGATTAATAATCTTTCTAGCAATTGTGGGCCTTGTAATCTATCCAAACGACACGATGACAGCTGCAGAGGACGGGCTATCTCTGTGCTTCAATATAATCCTTCCCTCACTTTTTCCTTTCTTTGTTCTATCCTCCCTTCTGGTGGAACTGGGGTTTGCACGCTATCTCGGCAAATTCCTTGAAGGGTTAATGAGACCGCTGTTCAATGTAAGCGGAGCATGCTCACTTGCGTTTGCGCTGGGTTTTATCGGTGGATACCCGACTGGCGCAAAGACTGCAATTGCAATATATGAAAAAGGTCTCTGTACAAAAACTGAGGGCGAGAGACTTCTCAGCTTCTGTAACAACTCCGGCCCTGCATTCATTTTGGGTGTTGTGGGTGCCGGTGTATTCTCAAGTAGTAAAGCAGGCATTCTCCTCTATCTAGCCCACGCCTTAGCTTCCATATTGGTCGGAATAGTGTTTCGTTTTTATGGCAGGAGCAGACCCAATTCAGTTTCGCGTAGCTCCGAATCACAAATTGAGACTGTTAAGCTCTCCGAGGCTTTTACCAAGTCTGTCAGCGGCTCTTTTTCATCAATATTGAACATCTGTGCCTTTGTTATATTTTTCTCGGTTACAATAAGGCTGATGTACCTATTTGGAATCATCCCCTCCATTGCCCGTTTCTTGGGTACACTTACGGAGGGCATTGGTGGAAGCGCAGAAAAGGTTGAACTTCTCTTAACGGGCATAATAGAGATATCATCCGGTGTCTGGACACTTCGAGACGCGGCAGCATCGATGCGCTCACAGCTCGTAATGGCTGCATTCATGATGGGCTGGGCAGGCATATCGGTACACTGCCAGGTATTGACCTTTATCGGAGGCAGCGGCCTCAGTACCCGCACATACATTGGTGGAAAGATGCTACACGCCGTTCTTTCTGCTATACTAACCTACTTTCTATCAGGTCTTTTCAAATTCGAAGCACCTGTAGCATCCTACCTTGTAGAACAGCTTGACGGTATCTTTACACTGAACTTTGCAAGCTCGCTAAAAATGTCACTTACCGTCTCTGTTGTTCTGACTGTTGCAATGTTTATGTTTTATATGTCTCGAATCCTGATATATGCACCTAAGAAGCGAAAATAGCTGTATTAGAAATTGCTTGACATAAAGAGCTATGAAATGTATTATAAAATTGAAACTGAGTTTCATTTTCAAAACTGGGGGATCTAAATAATGGCAGGCATCTATAGGACAAAACAGCGCGAACTAATTCTCAGTTTTTTAAGGGAAAATAGCCACCTTCACCTCACCGCTGACGATATCTCAAACCATTTCAGTAATAGGAACATACTGATAGGAAGAGCAACGATCTACAGGTATCTCAACTTATTGGTTGAGAAAAATATCGTCCGCAAATATCACCTTGGAGACGGGGCAAGTGCGTGCTACCAATTTGTCGATAACTCTTCGCGATGCAACAGGCACTATCACCTGAAATGCAACGGTTGCGGAAAGCTGATCCATATGGAGTGCGA
>JAAYOS010000081.1 GCA_012520195.1 Clostridiales bacterium
AGAGTTCTCTCTTCCGTCATCTTCTGAGAGATCTACTATGTTATGTCCATACAGCTCAATGCATTCACCTGTTGAGAAGTTCTTTATAACAGTTTTAGTAGCATATTCGCTTTCTGATTGGTAATGTTCATCTGTTTCTGTAATCCATTTTACTGTGGTATTTGACACCGCAGTAAAATATATAGGTTCTGATGTATCCATAGTACCTAGCTTATCTAAAATACCTGATGGGATATGGTAACGATAAACAGTGTCCTTTACCGTGAAAAATACTAGATTGTCGTTAGCTACCATATTACTGATAACAGCGTTCTCTTTTGATAAGTCGATCAGCTTTTTGCCTCTAACTCCATCCCTAGAATAAGCGTATATAATACCACTACTTTCAGCTATAAACAATTCATTATTCTCAGTAAGAGTAAATGCTGTCGCTTCTACTTTGATATATTGCGAGACTTCACCAGTTCTCCAGTTCTTCAGGTAAATATGACCTGGAACCAGCTCTTCAAGCTTTTTGTCACTTAGATTATTTATTGGCAAGCTATCATTTGTTCCAAAAATGAATGGATATTCATTGGGTATGTCATCAGTATATTCAGCCATGTTAAAAAAATCGCGTTCTTCAGAAAAATAGCTTATATACAAATGCAACTAGCAGTTGTTTATATAAGATTTTGATTATTGCTAATATTTTCCAATGCCGATCAAGGGGACTGTTCTTTTGATTATTTTCTACTATTATCCAAAAGAACCATCCTCTTGATTAAGACTGTTGCCTATAGGAAAGAAAAACTAACTTTAGCAGATCGCATTTAGCAAACTGCGTTCGACTTTTTGTTTTTTTTGAGAATAGCAATAATTAGACCTGTGAAAGAAACAAGAAGAGCTATAATTATGATGTACCACTGTGAAAAGCTATTCTCCGATTCTATGAATGGTTCAGCAGCAAACTTGGGAGCATCCTCCCCATCGCTAGACCCAACCGGGATATGGCGGACCCATTCTTTATCGTCAGCGATCCCAAGCTCCTCGCGATACAGTTTTGCTTTTTCAATCATATATGAACTAGCCTCTTTAATGTATTTCATGTAGTCTGTTGCCTTGTAAATCGTATCAGTTTTACCTTCCTGTGCAAAAACTACTCTTTGCGTATTGCCTGAACGGTCGAAAATGACCTTGCCGTTAATATATATTTCTGAATCTTTTCGTAATATGGTCTTCAGTGCTTTTATTATTTCCGTGGCATCTTCGCCGAATCTCTCGGCATACCATTCATCGTCATCGCTTTTGGCTGCTATAATCAGCATTGTCGGATTTTCATCCACATAGAGTATGAATAATCTTCTTTCTTTCATTGTCCGATCTATTGCTTCATAAAAATCCAAGCCGCTATTATTGTCGGTCAAGTAATCAGCACTAAAGTAAAAATATTGATAGCCACCACGTAAACTTACATTTGACAAGTCTTTTCCGATCTGTGATGAGTCTATTGCAGAAATATTCATAGCTTCTGCGGCCTTTATCACATATGAAAGCTCTTCTTTCATATCAGCAATACATTCGGCTGGCACATCTTCATATAATGGTATACTTTCTTTGGCAGATGCTGCCGTTACCAGCATAAGAATAGCAGCAAATAATATTATAACCTTTTTCACAACTTACCTCCAATCTACTTAAGAGAAGTTAATAAGTGAGCACTCTTGCGGACAATAAACATAGAATCCCGGGTTTTCTACCCATAAATCGTAATAAAATCTTTCGTCTGAAATTTTAAATGCTACCACAGACGATCCTGTAGGCAAAGCAGGATCTCTATAGCCTATATACTGTCGATCACTAATTTGATAATATGATGTAACCATGACATCATGTCCAATACCATAACCAGTACTTATACAAAATGCCATAATTGGGCAATCAGTATCAATTACCTGCTTAACAATTTGATAGTTTAGTACTCTAAAGTCCTGATCACTTGACACATTATAGTTACTCAAAACATTATCAACCTCTTCTAGAGAGGCACCTTCGTCTACTGCCGACCCTTTGGCAGCAATAACAATCTGTGTCTGTGTAACTGTACTTAGCGGATTAAGCATTTTAATAACAGCTTGGCAACAGGACGCCCAACACCAATTACTCTTTTCTTGTTGAATAAGTGAAATAGTAAATGCATTTGCTGAAATAGTTAATATCGATACCATAAGAATAACAGCTGTAACAGCAAAAGCCTTCTTCTTCATTCTGGGTTCCTCCTTTAACAACTTCAAGTTCAACTAGAGTACGCTTTAAAGTATCCGGAGACAACCTCTCCAATACCATCTCGATAAACCGTAGCAGTGATAGTCAGCCTATACGTGTATCCGGTTGTCACATAATAGGTACCATCAAAGATCAACATATCGCCGGTAGCAGAGAGATCGCTCCATGTCTTGACTGGAGTCAAGCTCCCGTCCGAGTTCTTTCGTGCCAGCACTATGGTTGCCGTTATGTAGTCTGTTCCGGGCTTACCCAGAACTCGCGCACCGCAGGTTCCTCTGCTGCCATCAAAAGACAATGTTGTTAAAATTGATGTCGTGTTGACCCACTGGATTGTAACAGATCCATCGGGTTGCATATCGTTTGCTGTCGGGAGTTCAGCAGCTAGTGCCCATCCACCCAGTGCCAGACACATTACCATTGCCATCAGCAAAGATACGTTTCTTTTGAATCCTACATTCATACGCATCCCTTTTTTCGTTCAATTATGAGGTCTTTTCACCCTTCTACTTAATAAACAAAAAAGGAGCATTTTGGTAACAGTAAAAAAGCAATAATACTTAGAATTTTCTTATACTTTCACATATATGTATCAGTTCATCCTTGCTAACACTTCCTGTAATCTGAAATACTATACTGTCTTCCCCCCATATTAAAACACTTCTATCATCAGCAGATGTTGCTTTAAATAGATAAGCAGTAAATTATATATATATCTAATTGTACTAACATATATTTCATATTTTTGTGCTTATTATATACCAGTAATGAAAAATTGTCAAATTTTCTCAATACATTTAATTGTACCGCAAATTGCAAGTTAAAGTGAAACACTTTTTCTCTGTCAAAT
>JAAYOS010000188.1 GCA_012520195.1 Clostridiales bacterium
CGCACTCGAAGAACCTGGTATGAGAACCTCCGAATCGCCCAATAAACACGGTTTCACGCGTGGTGCGGAGTATTACGGAGGGACACGCTAATGCTAAACAATCAGACAATCAACAAACTACACGACATGCGTTTAACCGCCATGGCACAGTCCTTTCTAGAACAGATGGATACCAGCCAATTTTCGGAATTGTCTTTTGAAGATAGGTTTGGGTTAATCGTAGATGCAGAGTGGTCTCGACGAAAGAATAATCATCTGACGCGACTCATCAAGCAGGCTACGCTGCGCTATCCCGGTGCTTGTGTGGAAGATATTGAGTATCATGCTGATCGCCAATTGGACAAGTCTCTAATTTTACGCCTATCTACCTGCAATTACATCGAAGAACACCGCAATATCATTTGCATGGGAGCATCTGGTGCTGGAAAGACATACATTGCTTGTGCATTAGGCGTTTCAGCTTGCCGAAATCTGTACAGCACGAAGTATCTCCGGCTTCCTGACCTTCTGCTAGAACTATCCATGGCAAGGGCTGAAGGTGCGTTCAAGAAGGTCATGAAAAGCTACCAGAAAGTAAAATTGCTCATCATTGACGAATGGTTGCTTGTACCGCTAACGACGACCGAAACTAGAGATTTGATGGAAATCATAGAAAGGCGCCACGAGAATACTTCGACCATTTTCGTGTCTCAGTTCGCCCCAGCAGGGTGGCACGACCACCTTGGGGAGGTAACGATTGCTGATGCAATCCTTGATAGGATAGTTCATAATTCCTTCAAGATCACCATTCAAGGAAATGACTCTATGCGTAAGAGAAAAGGGCTTAGCATCTAACGGACCTCGGGCTCCGGTTTCGGGGCCCCGGCTCACCCATTAACAAGGTGGCTCAATGTAGCTAACACCGTGGCTCACTCTTCATTAACTTAATGGCTCTTTCGCGATGAAATAATCAGTTATTTACTTTCCCCACGAATATACAACAAAAACCCATTGGCCAACCCGTTATTTAAGTAACATAAAAAATTATTACGAAATAAAGAAGGAGATCCTTTAAACACGTCGAAATTTGATTCAGTTTCTTTTTTAAGGTAAATAAGGAAGTCAGTAAAGGGTGCTTTCAATGAGCTTATCGATCAACAACAACGCCACGGCGACTTCAAACGATAATATCTCACAAATTTTTGATGCGATAGTCAAATTCGCACCCATCTCTCCGAGCGACATTGCTAAGAGGATCTATCTAGACAAAGGGATAGTGGTCGCCTGTATCCAGGTGCTGCTCGCCAAAAGCCTCATCGCAGAGATCCAGGATCCTAGAGATGGAGAGAACTTGGTGATGTTTAAGCCTCAGACCGGTTCTGTCTTGGCAGTCGATGTAGGTGGAACAAAAATGGCGGGTGCGGTTGTCAACTTAGCAGGTGACATCTTGCTCGAAAAGCGGATCCCTAGCTGCGGTCCTAATAAACCCTTGGATAATCTAATCGAACTACTCCACCAACTCCATAAGGAGGCGGGTGCCCAAAACCTACCGCCCTTGGGAATTGGCTTGGGAGTACCAGGAGTAACCAATGCGCTGGGACAA
>JAAYOS010000181.1 GCA_012520195.1 Clostridiales bacterium
ACTGTTTGCCATATCTTGTTTTGTGGTATACTATTAATATAAAGCATGAGGAGGTTTCCATGGAGTATGTAGGATATGCCTGGCTTGGATTAGTTGTTGCCTGCGTTATTATTGAAGCATTGACCGTCAGCTTGGCAACAATATGGTTTGCAGCCGGCGCCCTTGTCGCCTGGCTGGTTTATTTGACCGGTTTGGGATTTGAAGTACAAATTGTGGTGTTTTTGTTGGTTTCCATAGTATGTCTTTTATTTACAAGACCTTTGGCAATGAAAAAATTCAAGGTGGGAAGGGTCAAGACCAATGCCGAATCCTTGATAGGCCGGTCCTTCAAGGTGGAATCAACAATTGATAATATAAATAATACCGGAACGGTGAAGGCCAACGGACAAATTTGGTCTGCCAGGTCCCTTGATGATCAAGTGATTGAAAAGGATGAAATTGTTATAGTCAGAAATATTGTAGGTGTTAAGCTTATTGTAGAAAAAAAATAAGGAGGAAATATGGAATATTTGGGATTTGTTATACTGTTAGCATTAGCAGTAGCACTGCTTGCGGCAAATATAAGAATAGTGCCCCAGGCCCATGCCTATGTTATAGAGCGTTTGGGAGCATATCAGGCAACATGGAGCGTGGGAGTACATGTGAAGGTTCCTTTGATTGACAGAGTTGTAAAGAAAATATCTCTTAAGGAGCAGGTGATTGATTTTCCGCCCCAGCCCGTCATTACCAAGGATAATGTAACAATGCAGATAGATACGGTGATATTTTTCCAGATTACCGACCCCAAACTTTATACTTACGGAGTTGAGAGGCCCATATCAGCAATTGACTATTTGACTCAAACCACACTAAGAAATATTATCGGTGATTTAGAGCTTGATGAAACCTTGACTTCAAGAGAAGTAATAAATACAAAAATGCGGGTGATTTTAGACGAGGCTACCGACCCCTGGGGGATAAAGATTAATCGTGTTGAAGTTAAGAACATACTGCCGCCAAAAGAGATCCAAAATGCAATGGAAAAACAAATGAAGGCAGAGAGGGAAAAAAGGGAAGCCATCCTTATAGCCGAAGGACAGAAGAGTTCTGCCATCTTAGTTGCTCAAGGAAACAGGGAATCCATGATACTTCAGGCAGAAGCAGAAAAACAATCGGCAATTCTAAGGGCGGAGGCTAAGAAGGAAGCTTCCATAAGAGAAGCAGAAGGTGAAGCCGAAGCTATTTTAAATATTCAAAGAGCAACTGCCGAAGGCTTGAAGATGATTAAAGATGTGGGGCTTGACAAGGAAGTTCTGACATTCAAGAGCTTTGAATCCTTCGAAAAGGCTGCAAACGGTCAGGCGACAAAAATAATTATACCTTCGGAAATCCAGGGGCTTGCGGGACTTTCAAAAGCTATAACCGAAACAATTAAGGAAGAATAAATCGGGACACCGAAAGGTGTCCCTGTTTTTTATCTGAATATATCCTTTGAAAAGGTTATCTTACTGCGGGTTTGAATAAACTTGTCGGCCATGATGCACTGGACAACCAATATAAGTCCTATAGCGGCTATAATATCACCGATGCTTACCACGAACCAGTTTCCTATGGGAATAATATTGCCTAAGTAGCTGAGGGTTGCGGTTTCCGAAGAAGTGAAGAACAAGAGTTTGCCCTTGTTTAGCAATTCTGCCGCTTCCTGGCCGTATATTTGTTCTGCGGCCTGAGGAGACAAGGGAAATTTAAATCTATTGGAAAAAAATGATAAGAGGTTTAAACCGAGACCGACCA
>JAAYOS010000007.1 GCA_012520195.1 Clostridiales bacterium
CGTTTAGCCTGTTCGCCATTTCCTGCCAGAACATGCAGTCTGAAAGATCTACTATTTCTGTTGCCTCAACCAGCCAGTAGCACGAAAGTGTTACCGGGCTCTCAACAAGAGGATAAGGCTTATCATCAGAGGCGGGCTCATCGCCTGTACTTTGACTTTCGGGAGTTGCAGTAACGGTAGGTTTTGAAGTGGGTGGTGTATCGTCGGTACTACTGCAGCCTGCAACCAGCGAAATAAACAATAGAATTGCAAAAATTAGTGATAGTTTTCTTTTCATGGTTTTCTCCTCTCATTTCATCTTATAGCAATAGTTATTATTGCTATCCAAGGGCAAGTGCTACACTGTAAAATACGCTGTAGAGTCCTTCTCTTCCCCTCATTTGAAGGTTTCAAAAGCTTCTTCCACAACCCTTTGCAACCTTTGCAACCTTTGCAACCTTTGCAACCTTTGTAACCTTTGCAGCACTTTGCTGTGTTACTTTACTAATCGAATAACGTTCCAAGAAAGTTTCTTAGTTACAGCAGTAACTTTCCCTCCTTCCATTTTTGTATCTACATTCCGTAGAGGCTTAATTGTATCCGGATTTTCGTAGGTGTTCTCTGCATATAGGTCATCCGAGTACATTTCTATATGTTCAGCAAGCTTATACCCCTCAAATCCGCGAACGTCCAACGTTACCTCGATATCGTCTTCCACTGCACGATTGATAAGGAATATACTTACCTCACCCTTTTCCTCATTATGCACAACAGCTGATTCGATTGACTGAACATCCTCGTATGCATATGACTGGCAAGAGCCTGTGAGCGCATACTGCTCTGTGTTATACGTAGGGCTGTCGATAGCAGGCATTAGGGAAACTGCACCCCGTGACAGCTTGTTCAGCTGGGCGTATGGGTAGTAGGATGCATTTCTCCAAGTTTTTTCTCTGTCAAAAGCAACGGCGCTATTTATACCACCTGTCATGCAGCCGATTTTTATCCTATCAGCATAGCGTAAGAATGTAAGAATAATCGATGCAGTAGCAAGAGCGCTTAGCATTTGGCTCATACGCGGCCTACGGCGCATGTTCATGCCGCTTCCAGTCGGATCGGTCTTTCTGAATGTATTCTCTCTTGGCCTAAACTGACTATAATCTTTAGAAACATCCTGCCAGCCTCGTCTGCCAAAGAGTACTTCCCCTTGCTGGCCAAACATAACTCCATACTCGTCAAAGGAGATATACATCTTCTTCGGAGTCCGAATCTTTGACTGTAGGTAATCGCATGTAGCTATTGTTGTGCGGATATAGTCTTCAAACACTGAAGAAGCATTTAGATAATTGGCGATATCTCCTTCCGGTGCTGTATGGTAGTGGTGTAGAGAAACATAGTCTACTGATTCATAGCACTGTTCAAGCGCTGCCATCTCCCATTCAGGGAAATGTTTATGATGGTCCGACGTACCGCAGAAAACAGTTTCGGAAGTGTTGTCAATCCATTTGATGACCTTTGAAATCTCGTGGGTACGGATACCAAAACCCACAGGGTCCTTTTCCCACGATCCGATCTGCCAATGACCATCCATCTCATTGCCAAGATACCAGGTTTTGATTGGATGCGGCTCAGGGAATCCGTTTTTCTTACGTAGATCTGACCAATAGGTAC
>JAAYOS010000082.1 GCA_012520195.1 Clostridiales bacterium
GATGCTTTTTCTTGATGAACCATCAATGGGGCTTGCACCGTTGTTTGTTCAGGAAATATTTGATATAATCAAATCAATAAACGCGTCAGGCACCACAATATTCTTGGTTGAGCAAAATGCCAGACTTGCGCTCCAGATGGCTGACCGTGCCTATGTTTTGGAGACGGGCTCAGTGGTCATATCAGGAACAGGGCACGAGTTGATGCAGAGTGATGAAATCAAGAAAGCATATTTGGGAGGTATATAATATGTTTGTCAGAAGGAAAATGACTTCAAACCCGTATACTGTTTCCCCTTCCCAGACCATCTTAGATGCACAGGAACTCATTGCGAAACACGGTGTTAAGAGACTGCCTGTGGTTAAGAATAATAAGCTTGTAGGACTTGTAACAAACAGAGATATTCTCCGTTACTCGCCTTCAAAAGCGACCTCGCTCAGCATGGGAGAGATAAGCTATCTGCTCGCTAAGACCAAAATAAGTAGTATTATGACCAAGAATCCAATTTCTATATCACCAGATTCTCTGCTGGAGGAAGCCGCAACCTTGATGCGCGAAAACGATGTGGGTTGTCTGCCAGTTGTTGTTGAGGGCGACAGGCTTGTCGGAATCATTACTGAGAGCAATCTACTTGATGCCTTTATTGAGTTGCTCGGCTTCAAGGAGCCAGGTACACGGCTTACGGTTGAAGCTGTTGACGCCCCCGGTATTCTTTCCAATCTTGCAGGGATCTACGGCGAACACGATGCGAATATAACGCATGTGGCCATTTATAGGGGGAATAACGGTAAGAGCGATGTAGTCATAGGCACAAATGCTCTAGATACCGAAGGAATCGAAAACAGCTTGCAAGACGGCGGATATAAGGTTGTCTACAAGCTGCAAAACAAGTGATTTGCGTACTTAATTAGATTTAAAACCAGAATCGGGTAGACGCCACCTAAAAAGTGGTATCTACCCGAAATTTTACATTTTAGCTATACTTCAACAGACCATCCGAAAGAGTCGTCGCGCTTACCCCATTGAATGCCTGTGATTTCATCATAGAGCTCCTGCGAAATAGGACCGGTTTGTCCGCCATTGATCTCATATGTCTTATCACCAAAGGTAAGAGAGCCGATGGGCGAGATTACTGCGGCTGTGCCAGAGCCAAAGGCCTCGCTGACTTTTCCACTCTCAAGGGCAGTCCGCAGCTCATCGACGGAAATCATCCTCTCCTCACATGGGATATTGCGCGCGCGTAGTATTTCAAGACAGGAACGCCTAGTGATTCCAGGCAGTATGCTTCCCGAAAGTGAAGGAGTTACAACAACGCCGTCAATTACGAAGAAAACATTCATTGTGCCCACTTCTTCGATATATTTACGGTGCACGCCGTCAAGCCAGAGAACCTGTGTAAAGCCCATCTCCTGAGCCTTGTTCTGCGCACGGATAGTTCCGGCGTAGTTGCCACCAACCTTTGCTTCACCTGTGCCCCCGCGAACAGCGCGGACATCCTCGTCCTCAACATATATTTTTACCGGCGCCATACCTTCGGGGTAATAAGCTGCAACAGGGGAGAGGATTATACAGAAGATATAGTTATTGGATGTTCGTACACCGAGATGTGGTTCGGTTGCAATTACAAAGGGGCGGATGTACATTGATGTTCCGTCCTCTTTCGGCATCCAGTCGATATCTACGCGAAGCAGCGTCTTGAGAGCCTCTAATGCGAAGTCGGGATCTATGGGCGGTATGCAGAGGCGGTTGTGTGATGAATTGAGGCGGTCAAAGTTGTCCCATGGACGGAAAAGCAAGACCTTGCCCTCAGGCGAATAGTACGCCTTCATGCCCTCAAAGGTCTCCTGCGCATAATGCAGCACCATAGCCGAGGGGTCCAGGGAGATAGGTCCGTAGGGGACGATCCTCGGGTCATACCAGCCCTTGTCGGATGCGTAGTCCATCAAAAACATGTGGTCAGTAAAGTATTTGCCGAATCCGAGGTTTGAATAGTCGGGTTTTACTTTAGGTGTTGTGGTTTTTGTGATTCTTATTTTATCCATAGAAGCTCCAAACCGCGTTTTGGCGGTAGCCAGTTTTATCGGCAGTGGCGGGCCGAGATACATTGACAGAGTGGAGGACAATGCATAAATATACTGTTTCACTATACAGTAGAGAATTGCAGAGATCTGTCCAAATATAAAATGAATTATACCACCCTTTAGCAAAAATTGAAAGATATAAAATGACGGATACAGGTCACTGTTAAGGGATAAATGTTGGTTATTTATGCATTCAAGCATGTTTTCATAGAAAAATATCGCATTGAAGTAGGTTATTTGTTATGCTATACTTAACTGAGATATATCCACAGCAATTCCACCGTAATTTACTGATTTTTTGACACGAACCACCTACGAGGGAAGATAAATATGAACAGAAAAACCAATTACAGATTCGTTACCGCAGTGTTGGTTCTTGTCCTTGCGGTTGCGGTTATACCTTCCTCGGCTGAGGGGGAAGACATATACTTTACCGCAGTAAACGACACTCTGAATAAGCTCGACGCAGCTACTATGCCTTTTTACGATAAGGATCAGTACTATGTCCCCTACAAAATATTCGATGACCTGTCTTTAGGCGTATATTATACATATAATAAAGAAAACCATACTCTGACTTTCTTTAATAGGAGAAACACCCTGATATTCCAGCTTCTATTAGGATACTCCTACGACAACAATCAGCAGTACCGTGAAAGCGCAGTTAACAAAAACAATACGCTCTATATCCCGATAAAGTTTGTCTGCGAGAGATTCGGGTTAGATTTTCAGGTAATAAAAACGCCGGTACAGGTTATCCGTGTTGTGTCGGATGCGGAACTCAGTCAGAATGAATTTAAAGACAAATTCTATAACAGAATTGTGAGCGAGGGGAAAGACTATTTGGGTACGGGCCAGGATACGACCCCTTCACCGGGCACTCCGACATACCCAGGCGTGTCACCGACGCCGAGCGATGGACCAAAGGTCATTCCGGAGGTTTATCTATCCTTTGATTGCTTTTTGACAGGCGATAAGGAAAGTGAAAAGAGGGACGGGCTTAAGAATCTTCTCGATACTCTAGAAGAACATGGGGTTACAGCTGCGTTCTTCCTCACTGGTGATTTTATCGACTCGGAACGGGATACAGTTATCCGTATCATCGGCATGGGGCATACTGTCGGCTTGCTAGTACCTGAATCGGGCGCTGATTACAATGATTTGACCGACCTCCAAGGTGTTATTGATTATTTGGACAGATCAAACAAGCTTTTAGACAGCTACACATTCACAAAAACAAAGCTCTGCAGGGTTAGGTCCGAGTTGCAGGATTCAGATATGGAACTATTAAGAGACCAGCTTTGGGATGCCGGCTTTGCTGCCTGGGGCTGGACAATGGACGCCGACAACAGTGTCAATACAACAGCATGGCAGACCGCACAGCGTTGGACATCAGAAATTATGGAATACGCCGGTAATATGGAGCCAGTCGTTTTTCGTATGGAAGTTAAAGAAGAGACTTATCGCGCTGTGGCGAGTCTGATTAACTTTCTAGATGACGAGGACGCAGTAATTCGCACAATCACACCGGCGAAAGATCCAAACAAAACTATCCGATAGGAGTTAATGATATTCATGGAAATAATTCTCGGGAAAATGGGAGAAGTCGTACTGAAAGGTCTGAACCGAAAGACCTTTGAAAACCGAATGATGAGGAGTCTCAGGCGCAGACTCTCACAGATTGGCGAATATAATGCTTACACAGCACAGTCCACTGTCTATGTCGAGCCTGTTGAGGAGAACCAAAACATGGAGCAGGCCTTCGATATTGTTCGTAAGGTATTCGGCCTTGTCTCTGTGAGCAGGGCCTTTTCGTCGGAAAAAGATATTACCGATATAATCAATACTGCAAAAAAAGAACTCGCACCCAATCTTCTGCGGGCAAGGACATTTAAGGTGGAGAGCCGCAGATCGGATAAGAGTTTCAAAATGAAATCTCCTGAGATTTCAAGAACTGTGGGAGCAGCACTGCTAAAGGCGTTTCCACACCTGAAAGTCGATGTCCACAATCCGGAAGTGATTGTATTTGTTGAGGTAAGGGATTTTGCGGCGTATGTACATGTGGATCCTGTGCCGGGTGCTGGCGGACTCCCAATAGGGACATCCGGAAAGGCTGCGGTTCTCTTGTCGGGAGGAATAGACAGTCCAGTTGCGGCCCAGCGTATGGCAAGACGCGGAGTAGAGCTGGAAGCGATCCATTTTTACAGCTATCCCTATACCTCAGAGCGCTCAAAACAGAAAGTTATCACACTAACAGAAATTCTTAGCGAGTATTGCGGTGACATCCGCATGCATATAGTCCCCTTCACGAAGATTCAAGAAGCCATAAGTGCCAATTGTCCTGAGGAGTACTTTACGATCCTTATGCGGCGCTCTATGATGAGAATCAGCGAACAGATAGCACTGAGAAACAAGTGCGAATCACTAATAACTGGGGAGAGCTTAGGTCAGGTTGCAAGCCAGACTATGCAAGCCATGGCGGTTACTGAACAAGCGATTACAATGCCAATTTTACGCCCGCTAGTTGGAATGGATAAGGAGGAAATTGTTCAGATCGCACGGGAAATCGGAACATTGGAGACTTCTAATCTCCCGTACGAGGACTGTTGCACCGTATTCACACCCAGACGTCCAAAGACAAAGCCGAGGATCAACAACGTAGTAGAGGTTGAGAAGGCAGTGCCTTTCGAGGAGCTTGAGGCTGAGGCTATAGAGGAAACCGAGAGGACGGTAATCGGCAAGTGAGTATGACGGCTGAAATATTATCGATTGGAACAGAGTTGCTGCTTGGAAACATCGCTAACACCGATGCGCAAATTATTTCGCAGGGGCTGAGTGAACTCGGCATCAATGTATATTTTCATACAGTTGTAGGAGACAACCCTGCACGAATAAAGCAGGCGGTAGAAATAGCTAGAAACCGTTCCGATATAATCATAACTACAGGCGGGCTTGGTCCAACTTACGACGACATAACTAAGGAGGCCCTTGCTGAATGCTTTGGGAAAAGACTTGTCCGAGACGACTCATCCTTAGAGAGGATCGGAGAATACTTCGCACAAATCGGTGCCGAGATTTCAGAAAGTAACGCAAGGCAGGCTATGCTCCCGGAGGGCTGCGTAGTCCTCGATAATGACTGGGGAACA
Source organism: Clostridiales bacterium (assembly GCA_012520195.1). Classification (GTDB taxonomy): domain Bacteria; phylum Bacillota; class Clostridia; order Oscillospirales; family JAAYOS01; genus JAAYOS01. The sequence goes on from JAAYOS010000082.1 coordinate 5,227, forward strand.
GCACCGGGATGCGCTTTCGAAGCGGATGGGAAGCATGTGATAATGCTACCCGGGCCTCCGAGGGAGTGCGAGCCTATGTTCAAAGAGCGAGCAGTGCCGTATCTGCGGAAGCTCTCCGATTCGGTGTTGGTTTCAAGAAACATACGCATTTTCGGAATGGGCGAGAGTGCGGTAGAAGATATTCTGCATGAGTATATGCAGTCACAGGTAAATCCCACAGTTGCACCTTACGCCAAGGAAGGGGAGGTAATGATCCGCGTCACCGCGAAAGCGGAAAATGAGAGAGACGCCTATGCGATGACCGAACCTGTTGTGGACAAGGTTGCTGAGATGCTGGGTGATGTTGTATACGGTGTAGATATCGAAAGCCTTGAGGAAGCTGTAATGCTTCTTCTCAAAGAGAGAGGCCTTACTCTGGCGTCCGCAGAGTCCTGTACCGGAGGATTGTTGTCTGCGAGGATGACAGAGCTTCCCGGTGTTTCCGCTGTATTTGTGGGCGGAGTCTGCGCCTATTCTAATGATGTAAAGATCAATAATCTCTCGGTTCCCGAAGAGGTTATAAACCAATACGGTGCTGTAAGCGAGCAGGTTGTGTATTCGATGGCGGAGAACGTCCGAAAAAAACTCGGTGCCGACATTGGAATATCAATATCGGGAGTTGCCGGACCTGCTGCAAGTGAGAGCAAACCAGTCGGGACTGTTTGTATCGGTGTTTCCTCCCATATGGGCACCGAGGCTTACACTTTTAAGCTCCGCGGCAACCGCAGCAGAATAAGGACAGCATCTGTAAACCGCGCGCTTGATTTAGTAAGACGACATTTATTAGACGGAGGAACCAATTGAGCAAATTCGTTACAGAACGTGAAATGGAATTCCAGCGCGAGTGCATGAAGAGAGTCGCTGCGCGCAATAACGGACAAACTGCCTTTGTCGACACCTACGGGTGCCAGCAAAATGAGGCTGATTCGGAGCGTATGAGCGGCATGCTCACAGAGATGGGATATGTTCTCTGTAACTCTGATGATGCGGATGTTGTGATCATCAACACTTGTGCCGTCCGCGAGAACGCCGAGAACCGCGTGTTCGGTGTTATCGGTCGCCTGGTGCATGCAAAGCGCAGAAATCCCTCCCAGATTATAATTCTTGCTGGATGTATGGGCGGAGAGGCATCTGTGAGGGAGAAGATCAAAAAGAGCTACAGACATGTTGATGCGGTACTCGATACCACATCATTTTGGAGGCTTCCTGAGTTGATCCTGGGTCTGCTTGAGGGAGATGAGAGAGCCGCAGAGATAAATACAGTAGGCGGCGTAGTGGAGCCTGATAGCCGCATTGCGGAGGGTATGCCTGTTTCGCGGCTGTACCCGCACAAAGCATGGGTATCAATAATGTACGGCTGCAACAATTTCTGTTCTTACTGCATAGTGCCATATTTACGAGGTCGTGAACGCAGTCGGAATAGCGAAGATATACTGAAGGAAATACGTGAAGTAGTGGCTGATGGGTGTAAGGACATCACGCTACTCGGTCAGAATGTCAACTCATACGGGGAGATGACCGGAGAAGGTTTGGATTTTGCCGACCTGCTCGCGAAAGTGGCGGAGGTTGACGGAGATTTCCTTATCAGGTTTATGACGAGTCATCCAAAGGACACATCCAAGAAACTGCTGGATACAATGGCTTCAAACCCGAAGATTGCACGCCATCTGCATCTTCCAGTTCAATCTGGTTCGGACCGAATACTGAAAATTATGAATCGGCGTTACAATGCTGAGAGTTATATGGAACTCATCAACTATGCAAAAAAAGTAATGCCCGATATAGTCCTGACGAGTGATATTATAGTTGGTTTCCCGGGAGAGACAGAACAAGACTTTGAACAGACACTAAAGCTTGTAAGTGAGGTTGAATACGACTCTCTGTTCACCTTTATATATTCAAAAAGGGAAGGGACCCCTGCAGCTGAGATGGAGGACCCAACCACACCTGAGGAGAAGAGTGACCGCTTTAACCGCCTGATCGAGCTTCAGAACGCCATCTCCCTAAAAAAGCACAAAGAATATGTTGGCAAGACACTCAGAGCGCTTGTCGACGGGGAAGGGCGGCAGGGCGATCATAATCTGTCAGCCAGGACAAATGGCGGAAGGCTCATACACTTAAGCGGAGATAAATCACTCATTGGCGAGTTTGTACCTGTTCATATTACGCAAGCAACTACATGGTCACTTGTAGGAGAGATAGATAAGGGTTTGATGAATGGGGTTAGGAAATAATGGCTGAAACACCAATGATGCAGCAGTATACAGAGATAAAGAGGCAGAATCCAGACTGCATAATATTCTTCAGACTCGGAGACTTTTACGAGATGTTTGGGGATGACGCAGTTATAGCGTCAAGAGAACTGGACTTGGTTTTGACAAGCCGCAGTAAGAATGTCCCCGAGGAAGACAAAATCCCTATGTGTGGAGTGCCATATCATGCAGCCGAGAACTACATATCAAGAATGGTAGCGAAGGGCTATAAGATTGCAATCTGTGAGCAGGTAGAGGACCCAAAGCAGGCAAAGGGACTTGTTAAACGCGACGTTATCCGCATCATCACGCCGGGTACCGCCATAGAGGCCTCTATGGTGGAGGATTCAAAGAACAACTTCATATGTGCCCTCACACTCTACAATGAAACGCCATTGAGAGCAGGCGTATGTTTCTGTGATCTCTCAACTGGCGAGGCGTACTGCACCCAGTTTAAGGGCGATAATGTTGTAAATAGGCTCAATAATGAGCTTGGCAGGTTTTCCCCTGTGGAGGTGCTCCTAAATAATGACGCTATGCAGGTGCCCGAAATCGTCGATTTTCTTAAAGATAGACTAGGAAGTATAGTTGAAGAGATCAGCCCCTTGGCTCCAACAGGGGACTCGGCATTGGAGTCTGTTGCAAAACATTTCGGAGAGGACAATCCTACCTTCGGCGGCGGCAGGGAAATGCTCGCCGTTGCCGAAGCATGTGCTTCACTACTACATTACTTGTATCAGACTCAGATGACCGATCTGAGCCATATCAGAACATTAGACTACTATGAACAGGACATGTTCATGGCGCTAGACTATACTGCACGCAGAAACCTGGAACTCTGTGAAACAATTCGTACAGGTGAAAAAAAGGGCAGCCTCCTCTGGGTCCTTGACAGAACAAGGACACCTATGGGCGGCAGATTAATAAGGTCTTGGATCGAGAAGCCGCTAATAAACCCTGTTGCAATAAACAGGCGTCTTGCTGCAGTAGATGAACTGCAGAGTAACCACATGCTTCGCGACCGCATATTCGAGGAGCTGAAAGGTATTTCGGATATGGAGCGAATAATCGGAAGGGTGGTATACGGTACTGCAAATTGTCGAGATATTCGCGGCCTAGGCGAAGCTGCTAAGCACATCCCCTCAATCATTAAGTTGCTGGAAGAGGCTAGTTCGCAGGCTCTTGTAGAGATCAGAGCCGAAGCAGACCCTCTCACTGACATCACAGACCTCATCGACAGTGCAATCGTAGATGACCCTCCCTTCTCTGTTCGCGAAGGCGGGTTCATTAGGGATGGGTATAACTCCGACATAGACCATCTCAGACAGGTACTCTCGGGTGGACGCGGCAGTGTAGCTTCATTTGAGGCGGAGGAGCGAGAACGCACAAAGATAAAGTCCCTGAAAGTCGGTCACAACCGAGTTTTCGGGTATTACATAGAAGTAAGAAAATCCGCTAATGAGATGATTCCGGACCATTACATACGAAAGCAGACCCTAGTTGACCGTGAGAGGTACATCACAGAGGAGCTTAAAGAGCTGGAGACCACGATTCTCACAGCGAATGAGCGCATTACAGCACTGGAATACGAGCTTTTTACCGAGCTCCGTGAACTTATAGGAAAACAGATTGATAGAATACAAAAGACTGCACATGCTGTGGCCCGTCTAGATGTACTCTGTTCATTTGCTGAGACTGCATCGCGTGAGAATTATTGTCGGCCTGATGTAGACGACTCGGATAGGATCAAGATAACTGACGGCAGGCACCCTGTGGTTGAGAAAATGCTTTCGGGTGGTATGTTCGTACCGAATGATACCTACATGGACTGCAATGAAAACATGGTATCAATCATAACTGGGCCGAACATGGCCGGAAAGTCGACGTACATGAGGCAGGTTGCTCTAATAGTACTTATGGCTCAGATAGGGAGCTTTGTACCTGCTAAATCAGCAGTGATCGGAGCAGTCGACCGCATTTTTACACGTATTGGGGCTTCGGATGACCTGGCATCCGGGAAGTCGACATTTATGGTGGAGATGAGTGAGGTCTCCGATATACTGCGTAGCGCAACGTCGCGCAGCCTACTGATTTTGGATGAGATTGGCCGCGGAACATCTACCTTTGACGGTATGGCGATTGCACGGGCAGTTTTGGAGTGGGCAAGCGATAAGAGGCGCTTAGGTGCAAAGACCCTCTTCGCTACTCACTACCATCAACTTACCGACCTTGAAGACCAGATAAGTGGTGTTAAAAATTATAATATTGCTGTTAAAAAGAGGGGTAAGGAGATAATATTCCTACGAAAGATAGTACCTGGCGGTACTGATGAGAGCTACGGCATCGAGGTTGCAAGGCTTGCTGGTTTGCCCGATGGACTTACAAAGAGAGCAAATGAAATACTGCATTCCCTGGAAAATGATGAGGCGGTGCCGCATGGAGGACTCCAGAGGTCTAAGAGGCATCAAAAGAATGAAAGCAGTAATGAGAGCGGACAGATCTCTCTTGTGGATATGAGAATAAACGAGGTGGCTGAGATTCTCAAGAAGACTGAGCCGGACACACTTTCGCCTATTGAGGCACTGAACTTAATATATTCACTAAAGAAAAAGATTGAGCAGTGAAGAAGAGATTGAGTAGGTTGTTACATGATTTCCGGGACAGGAGATTTGTATGAGTAAAATTATAAAACTCGATAGACATGTTGCGGACCTGATTGCAGCAGGAGAGGTTATCGAACGGCCGGCATCGGTTGTAAAGGAACTTGTGGAAAACGCAGTGGACTCGGGAGCTGATGCGATAACGGTTGAAATCAGGCGCGGAGGTATGGATCTGATCAGAGTCAGCGACAACGGTAGTGGGATTGAGCCTGAGGATATCCGTACAGCGTTTTTGCGCCATGCCACATCTAAGATTCGTACAGCTGCGGATATAGATGCTGTTATGACGATGGGGTTTAGGGGCGAGGCTCTTGCGTCAGTCGCAGCAGTGTCAAAAGTATCGATGTACACCCGAACTCACGATTCCAACGTGGGCTACAGCTATGAAATTTGGGGCGGGGATGAGAAGAACCTCACCGAGGCGGGGTGTCCCCCTGGTACCACTATCGTAGCAAGCGAGCTCTTCTATAATACTCCCGCTCGAATGAAGTTCATCAAAAAGGACGTAACAGAAGCAGGACATGTGCAGACCGTAGTCCGGAGAGCAGCATTAGCCAGGCCTGACATTTCTTTTAAGTTGATTCGCGATGGTGAGGAGCTTCTACATACGCCCGGAGACAATTCACTACTCTCGGCCATGTACTGTATCTACGGAAATAGATACGTCCAGGGCATGGAGAAGGTATCCACTTCCTATGAGGGAATACGAGTGTGGGGTTACGTATCAAAACCGACTTACAGTCAGGGTAACCGCTCAAAACAGGAGTTCTTTGTTAATGACAGGCCTATTCGATCGGGTACAATGACCGCAGCACTGGAGAGCGCATACAAAAACAGAATGATGACTGGGCGATTCCCAACATGTGTGCTGCATATCGAGATTCCACCGGTCCTTCTGGATGTTAATGTCCACCCAGCAAAATCTGAAGTCAAGTTTGCGTACGAGAGACCTGTCTATGACGCAATATTTATTGCAGTAAAGGATGCAGTTGATTCTGAAGACCCGCGCGCCGCTATCGTATCAAAGAGTCCGGATGTTTTGAAGATCGATATACCCGAAAGGGAGTATCCTCAGACATCCATAAATACTTTAGCCCCAAAGAAAAACCCTGATTTCTATAGCGCAATGTCTGCGGAGCGTTACAGAGATCTATATGCCCCCCGTGCTTCAGACGATCTCCAAGACTCCATGAGCTCAACTGTTGACTCGAAAGAAGAAAAGCCCCCGCAATTCACTGACAAACCGATACCGGTGTGGAAAATATTGGGAGAATCATTTGGTACATATATTATTGTGGAGGACGGAGACGACATTCTGTTCATTGATAAACACGCCGCACATGAGAGAATTATATTCAACAAGCTGCTTGAGACTTCGGACAACCCCATTTCACAATATCTGCTTGAATCCCGTGTTATAGAGTTTGACAGGGATGATTATGAGTCAATAATTGCAAATATGGAGTTAGTCTGCAGTATGGGTTTTGAGGTAGAGGAGTTTGGCGGGAATAGCTTGATCGTACGGGCAGTGCCTGAAGAGATTGACGGTGATGATGTTGAAGCTTCACTGCAGGAGATTGCCCTGAGTCTTCGAGAGAATCGAAGGATGTCCATAACCAAGAAGCGGGATGAGGCGTTGCGGCTTGTGGCTTGCAAGGCCGTACTGAAGGCCGGAAACAAATCCTCATACAGCGAAAACCGCGAGCTCGTAACACGCGTGATGGAAATGGAGGATGTACGATACTGTCCCCATGGTCGTCCGGTTGCTGCTGTACTATCAAGGTCTGAGCTTGAAAAGAGATTTGGAAGAACATAGTATTTAGGAGGTCAAAGTATTTGGGAGATCATAGTTTGGGAAGAGTGATCTGTGTAGCAGGTCCTACTGCCTCAGGAAAGACTGAGTTGGCCATTGATCTCGCTTTACGATTGGGCGGGGAGGTTTGCTCCTGCGACTCGATGCAGATATATCGCGAGATGGATATAGGGACTGCAAAGCCCGACATAGAGGAGAGGAAGGGTATTTCGCACCATATGATAGACATTATCAACCCCGATGAGGACTATTCCGTTGCGAGATATGTCGAAGAGGCCTCAGCCGTTGTGGATGACATTTTGGCCCGCGGTAGGGTTCCCGTTATTGTGGGCGGAACTGGACTGTATATGGATGCATTAATCAGAGGTTTACACTTTTCAAACGGTCAAAACAGTGATATACTGAGAGGCAGGATTGAAAAGCTTTATGACAGATTCGGCGGCGAGCGGCTTTACTCACATCTCAGATCTCTCGATCCCGCTGCAGCCGAAAAAACACATCCAAATGACCGAAAGAGAGTCTGTAGAGCGCTTGAAGTCTACTACGGCTCAAAGACTACTATCTCTTCACACAACGAGAAAACTCGCGAGCTTCCGCTCAGATATAATGCTGTATATGTAGGCCTCAACTATAAAAATAGGCAGTTGCTCTATGACAGGATCAACGAACGCGTGGACAAGATGTTCAGCTCTGGCCTTGTTGAAGAGGTCAGAGGCCTTATCGAGAAATATGAATTGTCCGCAACCGCTGCTCAGGCGATTGGCTACAAGGAGATTATAAACACTATAGAGAAGGGACTGCCCCTTGAAACGGCTGCCGATGAAATAAAACGTGCAACTAGGCGCTATTCTAAACGACAGCTTACATGGTTTCGCAGAAACAAGAGTATTAATTGGTTTTACAGGGATTTGCAGAAACATGAGGATATATTACAAGCTTCGACAGACTATTTTCTCAGGGATGAGTACAATAGACGGGAAAAGGATAATATAGACAACTGAAAACATGCAACAACCCGAAAAAAATATAAGGAGCTGCCGACATGTCAAAAAATTATAACCTACAAGATTTCTTTTTGAACCAAGCTAGGAAGGACAAGATTCCGCTAACCATTTTTCTTATGAATGGGGTGCAGATAAAATGTTTTGTTCGCGGCTTTGACAACTTTATCGTTATTGTCGAAGTCGAGGGGAGGCAACAGATGATTTATAAACATGCCATCTCCACTATTATCCCTCTCAGACCTGTAGATATGTCCTCACTGTCAAAACAGGAAGATGAGGAATAAGAATCAAGGAAGTATAGATGAGACGTAAAAGCCTTGTGTCCGGATTGCTCTACCTGCTTATATTAATGGTGGTCGGTTACATGGCCTACTACATATATGTTGCGATCTCAACCCCGTTTGAGACTACGGAAGCTGTTCTGTATACTGCGGAAGAAATAGTTTCGATAAAGGGGTACTTCTTTCGCGATGAGATCCCTGTTCCCGCAGGGAGCGGTCCAGTGCAGCAGATCCTTCTCTCGGATGGTGAGAAGGTACACAAAGGCCAGGTGCTATCGGTAAGCTACGACAGTGAAGAGGACATGAGAATACACCAGCAGTTGGCTTGGTACAGGGAGTTATTGTCACTTCTCAATGAAGCTATAAGCGATGAGAACATCGTTGATATTGAGAGAGTCGACAGGAATATATCACTGCACCTCGAAAGCCTGGTTTATGGTGTTGAGAATCCGAAATCTGTAGACCTTAAACAAGAAATTATAAATCTAAAGACACAGGTGCTCAAGAGAGGACTTGCATTTTCGAATACAGGTAGGGAAAAGGTTTCAGCCGAGATAAGTCGTCTTACTTCCGAAATTAGACGGCTCTCGGCTGCTGCTGAGAGTGGGGTAGCATCGGTTATCTCCCCTGTTTCGGGTTACTTCTCGCGGGCTGTCGACGGTTTTGAGGGGATACTCACCATTGAAAAGAGCAACACTCTTACTCTTGCCCAGTTCAATGAGTTGGAGTTGTTGAGGGTAAAGGAAGGGCTAAATGCATATTGTGGTAGACTTGCTACAGACTATAAATGGAGATTTGCTGCAAGTGTCCCCGTTGAGTATGCAGCACTGCTGTCGAAAGGTGATATTGTAAAGCTCCGGTTTACAGGGGATTATATCGGCGAGATAAAAGTACCTGTCCTGCGTATTGACGAAGAGGGTTCAGATTCCTGCCTGGTTATTTTTTCGGGCAACACACTTACAAGTGAGCTCTTAAGTCTTCGCTACCAGAGCGCCGACATTGTAATGTCAACATATGAAGGAATACGGATACCAAAGCAGGCCCTTCGGATAAACGATGAGGGAAAGACGGGGGTGTACTGCATTGTAGCTATGCAGGCGAAATTTGTCGAAACAGAACAGATATATGAATTGGACCACCACTATATAGTAAGCTATGATCCCAAAGCTAAGGGCGGTTTAAGACCGGGAGATGAGATTATTGTCAGTTCAAAGAATCTCTATGACGGGAAAATAGTACAATAAGAAGTGTCCTATTCAATACAGTGGAGAGGATGACGGACACATTGAAAAGCAAAAGTAATTACTTTGATGCAGAGGCCATTGCCAATCAAATCACTGAGAATGTAAAACGCATTAGAGAGAAAATAGAAAAAGGCGCTATTGATGCAGGACGAAATCCTGATGAGATTTCAATCGTTGCAGTTACAAAAACTTACAGCTCAGATGTAATTAGGTGCTCACACATGTGCGGGTTTGACGCATATGGTGAAAACCGTGTACAGGAGCTTTTGGAGAAGCAGTGTGAGGGGGCATATGGGACCACTCCGGTGCATATGATAGGCACCCTCCAGAGCAACAAAGTCAACAAGGTCGTTGGCAAGGTTGCGCTTGTCCAATCGGTTGACAGTACCAGGCTCGCAAGAAGAATATCTAAACGTGCAACTGAGCTCGGTATAACACAGGATGTCCTTATTCAGGTCAATATCGCTGAAGAACTTACCAAGTCGGGTCTTAAGCCCGGAGAGACTGAGGAGCTCTGTGCAGAGATATCCGAAATGGGCGGTGTAAATGTACGCGGATTGATGGCAATACCCCCAATACCTGAGAAAGACGACTCAAATTTTAAACATTTTTTGAAAATGCATAAACTATTAGTTGACATAAGAGGGAAAAAATATGATAATGTATCTATGGATATTCTGTCTATGGGCATGAGCGGTGATTTTGAAGCTGCGATTGCCTGTGGATCAAATATGATCCGGCTTGGACAGGCAATATTCGGCGCGAGGAACCAATAAAGCACGGGAGGAAGAAAAAATGGGCCTTTTTGACGAACTGAAACGCCTTGCAAGACCATATGCAGAAGAGGGCGAAGACGATTTTGAAGAATTTGTCACGCGTTCGGCCATCCGTGAACGTGATATCGGAACTGAGATAAACCTTGATTCCAGGCGTGACAAGGTCGTCAATATCCACGCGACAACACAGCTTTCCGTTGTGCTTGTTAAGCCGGAGAGGTTTGAGAATGCCGCTGAAATAGCTGATCACCTGAGGGAGAAAAGAACTGTTGTCCTTAATCTTGAATCAACAAATAAGGACATAGCGCGCAGATTACTCGATTTCCTGAGCGGTGTTGCCTATGCCAATGAGGGCAAGATTAAAAAAGTTGCCAATGCAACTTACATAATCACACCGTTTAACGTCGAAATCCTCGGTGACATCATTGATGAGTTGGAAAACAACGGACTGTACTTTTAGCACGGTGCTCCGCTGGTGAGAGATGGTGAAGGTCGGGCATTTGTCCGACCTTTTTCAAAATTGATTGAAAGAAAGGGAGGTATGAAAATGCTTACACCCCAAGAAGTCCAGGATAAAAAGTTCCCAAAGGCCGTTTTTGGTGGATATGACATGGGTGAGGTGGACGACTTCCTCGACTCTGTCTCAGAGGACTATACTGCCCTCTACAAGGAAAATGTTGTTTTAAAAAACAAACTAAAGATTCTTGCAGAGAAAGTTGAAGAATACCGAAGTGTTGATGCGGCAATGCGTAAGGCGCTTCTCAGTGCACAGAAGATGGCAAATGAGATAACTGAAGAGGCTAAATTGAAGTGTGAGGAACTTCGCATCAAAGCTCAGACCGACTATGAGAATAGTGTCGCAGCGCTTAAGGACAACATAAAGAATGAGGAGAAGAGGCTTGAAAAGCTGCGCGAGGAGACTAGCAAGTTTGCAGAGGCCTCAATTTTGGTATATAATCGACAAATCGAGAACATAAGAAGAATGGTTACAGAACCGGTTGTGGAGAAAGTTGATAAAGTAAATCAGGTTGTCGAAGACATAGAAAGAAACTTTAGCAGATCTTTCGACGAGGAGACCCGGACTGTGACTAAATCTCCCGAAATCACCGAAGAGAGTGAAGATGGTGTCGCAGAAAGAATTGCTGCTACAGCCCAGTTAGAGATAAACCCATCAAATGAAGCTGTAGATGAAAGTTCCCCTGCCAACGCCAGCAATGAAATCAATACAATCAATGTTGCAAGCTCTAATCCAGTTACGAATGAGAATCTAAAGGTCGATACAGGGTACAATAGCTATGACTTATCCGAACTGTTTCCTTCAGAAGCTAGGCAGAGTACGACCAATCAACGTAAGGATGCTCAGGAGCCCAGAGAAGTAAATGTTGGGGGAATGAATGTTCGTGTTTTTGAGATGGACCTGACAGACGATAAGAAGGAAGACGCCATACTTTAGACTATATATTAGTTCCAATTACAAAGGAGTAGTTCCAATGCCAGTAGACTATAACAAGACGATAAATTTGCCCAAAACAGATTTCCCTATGCGTGCAGGGCTTCCTAAACGTGAGCCGGGATTTCTTGAGGAGTGGAAAGAGGACGGGGTTTTTGAAGAGCTGCTAAAGATCAATGCAGATAAGCCCAAGTATGTCCTCCACGACGGACCTCCCTTCTCGAACGGAAACATTCACATGGGAACGGCCCTTAATAAGGTGTTGAAGGATTTTATCAACCGATATAAGGCGATGAGCGGCTACTATACCCCATATAAGCCCGGTTGGGACAACCACGGAATGCCTATTGAGAGTGCGATAATCAAGGCACACAGGCTCGATCGCAACAAAATGACAATCCCCGAGTTCCGTGACAGGTGTAGGGAATTTGCCCAATCCTTTGTGGATATTCAGATGGAGCAGTTTATTCGTCTCGGAGTGTTGGGTGACTGGGAGAACCCATACCTCACCATGACCCCCGAATTTGAGAAGGAAGAGGTAAAGGTTTTCGGAGAGATGTACCGGAAAGGATACATCTACAAGGGTCTTAAGCCTGTCTATTGGTGTTCTCACGATGAGACGGCATTGGCCGAAGCTGAAATTGAATACTTCGACGACCCTGTCGAGAGTATCTACGTGAAATTCCAGGTGACCGATGATCTGGGCAGATTTGCAGGTATAAGCGATATAGAGAAGCTCTATTTCGTTATTTGGACAACAACCGCATGGTCATTGCCTGGAAACCTGGCCATAGCGCTTAATCCGTCGGAGGAGTACGCACTGGCGCGGATTCCTTCGGGTGAGACTTTCATTATGGCAAAGGCCCTGATCGATAAGGTTATGAACTTTGCTGGATACGATGAATACGAAATAATTCACACATTCGAAGGAAAACAGGCAGAGGGCATGAAGGCTCGCCACCCATTCCTTGACAGAGAGAGTCTACTGGTGCTTGCGGATTATGTCACAATGGATTCAGGTACAGGATGTGTACACACCGCTCCTGCACACGGTATAGAAGACTATGAGTCGGGCAGGAAATATAACTTGCCAGAGATTACGCCGATAGACGATAGGGGATATATGACCGCTGAAGCTGGGCAGTTTGAGGGACTCTTCTACGAGAAGGCAGCGGACGCCATTACCGAGCATCTGAGGGAGACGGGCGCTCTGTTTGCAGACGAGAAGCTTGTCCACTCATATCCACACTGCTGGCGCTGTAAGGAACCTGTAATCTATCGAGCAACATCACAGTGGTTCTGCTCGGTTGAGGCAATCAAGGATGAGGCTGTAGCTGCTTGTAGAGCTGTAAAATGGATACCGGCATGGGGTGAAGAGCGTATAATCAGCATGATTCGCGATAGAGCAGACTGGTGTATTTCACGTCAGCGTCATTGGGGTCTGCCTATACCCGTGTTCTACTGCGAGGAGTGCGGACAGCCCGTCTGTAACGATCAGACTATAAATGCGGTTTCCGAGCTGTTCGGAGAGTTCGGATCAAACATATGGTATGAAAAGGAAGCTGAGGAGCTGCTTCCCGATGGTTTTACCTGCCCTCACTGTGGTGCCAGTTCTTTCTCAAAGGAGACTGATACACTCGACGGCTGGTTTGACTCGGGTTCGTCTCATTACGCATCACTTAACAAACAGGAGGACGCGAGCTGGCCTGCAGACCTGTACCTCGAGGGCTCTGACCAGTACAGGGGATGGTTCCAGTCATCGCTGCTCACCGCAGTTGCTACAAAAGGGACTGCACCCTACAAGTCGGTGCTTACTCACGGTTGGGTAGTTGACGGTGAAGGTAAGGCAATGCATAAGTCCCTCGGTAATACAATTGCGCCAGAGGATATAATCAAAGTTTATGGTGCGGACTTACTGCGTCTTTGGGTTGCTTCAAGCGACTACCGTGCTGATGTACGCGTTTCTGATGCAATCTTCAAACAGCTTTCGCAGGCCTATTTGAAGATAAGAAACACCGCACGGTATATACTTGGAAACCTCAACGGTTTTGATCCAGATAATAAAGTAGCGTATGAAGACCTGCTCGAACTGGATCGCTGGGCGCTTATGAAGCTGGATAAGCTTGTTGAGCGGGTAGTCAAGGCCTACGAGGATTTTGAATACCATATTATCTATCACTCAATTCATAATTTCTGTGTAGTGGATATGTCCAACTTCTATCTCGATGTAATAAAGGATAGGCTCTACTGTGAAGCAGCGGACAGCCTTGCATATAGAAGTGCACAGACTACTATGTATATAATTCTAGATTCGATGGTCCGCATGCTGGCACCTATCCTTGCATTTACTTCTGATGAGATATGGAAAGCGATGCCGCATAGCCAGAGCTCCGACCCAAGACACGTGGTCTATAATACGATGGCTGAAACACACGCCGAATACCGATTTGATGCATCCGATGAGGAGAAGTGGGATAGACTTGTTCAGCTTAGGGACGGTGTAAACCTCGAACTAGAGAAAGCCCGTGCCGATAAGAGGATCGGAAAGCCCCTCGAGGCAAAGATAATCCTAAACTGTAATGAAAGTATGCTGGAGTTCCTAAAACCCCTTGAAGACTTCCTGCCCACACTGTTTATAGTTTCACAGGTCCACGTAAACAGCGGAACTGAAGGTGCTCCCTGTGAGGGACTCGATGGCATTTCGATTGTAGTTGAAGACGCGGATGGCGAGAAATGCCCGCGCTGTTGGATCTTCTCGACAAGTGTCGGTGAGGATGATGAACATCCTGCGCTGTGTGCGCGCTGTGCAAAAGTTGTCAAGGAGAACTACTCCGAGCTCGAAGCGTAATTCCTGCGGCAGGACGGGGGGGCGTCCCCGTCCTGCCGAATAAATATTTGAGCAGTTTTGGAGGTAGCTAGATGCTTTACCTGTTGTTTTCAGCACTCATAGTGATCGCCGATCAAATTGTTAAGAGATGGGCGGTACTCAACTTAAAGGGGCAGGGTACTAAAGATTTCATTCCCGGAATCCTTAACCTGTATTATGCCGAAAATACCGGAGCTGCATTTAGCATACTTAGAGATCAGCGCTGGATATTTATCATAGTATCTATACTTGCATCACTCGTTATGGTCTACATCGTCCTTTCAAAACGCATAGACTCTCCCCTAGGGTTAGTGCCGCTCTCAATGGTGCTTGGAGGGGCGGTTGGAAATCTGATTGACCGTATCTATGCAGGATTTGTCGTCGACATGTTCGAGTTTGCGTTTATCCGTTTTGCAATATTCAATGTAGCTGATATATTTATTACTGTTGGTGGTGTCCTGTTTTGTGTTTACTATCTCTACAGTGAAACCAAAAACATTAAAAAGCAAGACTCACCAGGTGGTAGCAACACTAACACCACTGAGGATTTAGCAGGGCAAGATGTTATTGATGAGGGGAAGGAGAGCTGCTTCTCTGAGGGTGAGGAGAATATCTGATTTGAAATATGGGGACATGGGAGAGATAATTCGGATAGAAGCGTCAGAGGACAGTGCTGGGGATCGTCTTGACAGCTTGTTGGCGGCGGAGCTTGATATGGCCAGGAACGCTGTTCAGAGACTTATCGAAGAAGGTTCTGTAACGCTACAAGGAAAAGCAGTAAAGAAAAACTACAGGGTAACAGCAGGCGATGTTTTTGAAGTGGTGGTGCCGGAACAGGATGAAGAGGTATTGGTTCCGGATGATATCCCCCTTGATATTATTTATGAGGACTATGACATAATCGTTATAAACAAACCTGCAGGAATGGTGGTCCACCCCGCACCCGGACACTCCCGTAATACCCTTGTGAACGCACTGCTCTCACACTGCGGCGAAAGGCTCTCTACTGTCGGCGGCAAAAATCGCCTCGGTATTGTCCACCGATTGGACAAGGACACCTCGGGAGTACTATTGGCCGCAAAAACAGACAGCTCACATATAATACTGTCTAGGCAGTTTAAGGAGCATTCCACAAAGCGTATTTACGAAGCTGTTGTAAGAGGCAATCTACGTGAAGACAGAGGTTATGTTGAGGCGCCGATAGGGCGGCATCCCACCGATAGAAAAAGGATGGCGGTAACTGAGAAAAATGCGAGATATGCTTATACTGGCTGGGAAGTAATCACCCGATACCCCGGAGGACACGGATTATCTTCTCATACGCACATCCGCTGCATCCTGAAAACAGGACGGACCCATCAGATCCGGGTTCACATGGCGCACATAGGACATCCCGTTGTTGGGGATCCAGTATACGGGGGTAGAGCCGGAAAAGGAGAACTCGGACTGC
Organism: Clostridiales bacterium; assembly: GCA_012520195.1. Lineage (GTDB taxonomy): Bacteria > Bacillota > Clostridia > Oscillospirales > JAAYOS01 > JAAYOS01. The sequence continues at coordinate 21,062 of JAAYOS010000082.1, forward strand.
AAGGACAGTGCCTGCATGCCAAGCAACTTGAGTTTTCTCATCCTGTTTCAGGAGAGAGAATGTCATTCAAAGCTGAGCTACCCGAAAGTTTCAGCAGGGTGTTGACATTGCTACACGGATAGTGTATTCTAATTTAGAATTATAGACGTTGGGGGGCTGGCGACAAGCCGGCTGAGAGGAAGCCTGAGTGCGGCTTCGACCCGTGAACCTGATCCGGATAATGCCGGCGTAGGGATGTATGTTGATGGGCTTACTTCTACGCCGCATTTTGTACTGAAGGGTATAAGATGCGGTTTTTGTATTGGGTCCATAAACATTCTTCCCAAATATTGAGGAGGTTGTTATGAAAAAAAGTTATTCAAAAATACGAGTACTTACTGAGAGTGCAATTCTAATCGCCATGGCTTCATTACTTAGTATGATAAAGCTTTGGTCGATGCCATTGGGCGGAAGCGTTACCCCTGTCTCTATGCTGCCCATATTGCTTATCGGTTATAGGCATGGACCGGTGTGGGGTCTGATTTCAGGACTTGGATATTCGATTCTGCAGTTTATTGAGAGGCCATACTTTTTGTTGCCTCTACAGTTCTTACTAGACTATACACTGCCGTTCACAGCTCTTGGGCTGGTTAGTTTCTTTAGAAACAGGAAGTATGGATTTCAGATTGGTTCCTTTATCTCCATTGGGGTCAGGACTATATGCCATGTTCTATCGGGAGTGCTCTTCTTCGGCGAATATGCAGCAGAAGCGGGATTTGATTCTGCTGTGGCGTACACCTTTGCATACAACCTATCCTACATGATACCCGAGCTCATTCTTACCCTGGCAGTGGGAACAGTAGTTATTGCAATGCTTAAGAAGGCAAATTTATAGTAGGCGATTATGCAAAAAATAAGGGATGGTCTCTCTGTGCACTGAGCACTAGAGACCATCCCTTAAATATTGTAGTTATTAGGAGAAGTAGTGTATAAGGGCTCGAGCAATTGAACGGGCAAGCTCGTTTTGGGCCTCATCGTCTGTAAGCCATTCATATTCGGTGGGGTTACATATGAATCCTGTTTCGAGAATAACAGATGGTGCCCAATACCCTCTACAGACATACAGACTGGCTTGGTTTGCCCTTCGGTCCACACGTCCTAAATCAGATGAGATGTAGTTAACAATGTCCTCTGCAACATCTTTAGAAATACTGCGCATATACCATGTGCTGATGCCCATTATTGAAGTAGCATCGACATTGACCTCTACAGCATTATTGTGTATCGAAAGGAAGAGATCGGGTCTTGCGTTCCTAGACATGCTTAGCCGCTCGTCCAAAGATACAGCTTCATCCCCAGAACGAGTCATCAGGACCTCTGCTCCCAGACGCTCGAGCTCATGCTTAACCTTTACTGCTGTTAACAGTGTGATGTCCTTTTCGGCCATATCGACGCCGAGAGGTCCGAGGGCACCGACGTCGGCATTACCGTGTCCAGCATCAACCATTACTGTTATCCCTTTTAGGGGCTTGGCGACGATACCGCTTACTTTTGGGCGCCGCTTGAGATGTAGCGTAAGTGTTCGGGGAGCGGAAGGGTCATTATCTGTATGCTCACTGCTATCTGTCATGGAAAAATCGGAGTCTAGATAGTAACCATCAAGGACTATGTCCTTATCGACCGTAAGGCGGTAGACCGCGCTGCCACTCTCAATATTTGATGAGTAGGCGGATATGATGCCGCCAGAGACAAGTTTGATTGGGAGCAGGTTTTCAGTATTGCTGATTACAAGAGTAAGCGTTGAGTTGTCGAGGGAGACTTTAGCTGCGGGGGTTCCATCAACACTGAAACTCAATGTGTCCCATTTGTCGCTGGAGTCATATTGCGTATCAACAAGCTCCACTGAAAAGCTGTCACTAGCTTCAAACCGATCCACATCAGTTCTTTGCACCCAACCTCCCATACCAAGTCTAACCCAGTCGCCCGCTGAAGTGACTGCGGTAATATAGTCGACCATGCCGGCCTTGAGTTCTCCGATAGGGCCTCCGGAAGTGGAGCTCTTTGCATAGATAAAGGCGTTGTCATTTGTTACTCTTGCATAATAAGGGGCATTAGGGGTGACGCATACCAGCCCTGCATTAGCGGTAACAGTCTGAGTAACGCCCTCATAAGTCATTTTGTACACAGGGGTGCCATAAACAACAAGTCTGCCCGTCACATCGGTTTCGGGTAAAGTGTAGGTGTATGAGAACCTTGTATAGTAGATGGCGTCGTCTCCAGGACTTTTTGTGGTGGAGGGGTATAACTTATAGCTTTTTCCGGCAAGAGTTACCGATACCGATGCTCCAATCGGAGCAGTGCACCTGAAAGTTATCTTCTCACCGGGTGTAATATATACATCATAATCCCTAGGATATGTTGAACCATCAATGATCTCTGCGGTGTCCTTCCTTAGTGGCTCAGCACCATGAGGTACTGATCTGTGTATTATCCGGGTTATTCGTACATCGCCCTGGACAAATTCGAAAGAGTTCTCGCCTTCATCCAACTTTACCATCTTACCGAAATAACCATCTCCGGTTATGTGGGTTACTTCTTCGCCATTGAGGTACAGTGGGAGATCCGGATTGCACCGCCCTATGAGGTACATCTTGTCGAATGTTGTGGTGATATTTTTCTCAGGACGGCCAAGGGCAAGTGCCTCCTCATACTCAGGAAGCTGCAAGATAGGGTAATCCACATATTCAGCAGGACCGTGGTGGTAATCTATAATGAAACTCGCCAGAGGTGGGTATGTGATGAAGAAAGCATAGCGAAAATGGACTGACCCATCTACCTCGGGCGTCTTCTCATTGAGTTCCAGCTGTCTACGGATTTCTGCTGTTCCGTACCAAGCACTATCAGGATCCGGATTGCCGGTACGGTATGATGCGTGTCCGATATAAAGGTCTACAGAGGTGTTTCGTACCACATCAGCCCACCACTGCAGAAGCACCTCGTAATCGGCTATACTGTACCCGATATTCCAATATATCTGTGGGCATATATAGTCGACCCAGCTCTCAAGAACCCATCTTCTTGTGTCGGCGTAGTGACTGTAGTAGGACTGGTTACCTCTTGTTTTGCTGCCTAGAGGATTTTCTGATTCATTAGCCCAGATACCAAAGGGGGATACACCAAACCGAACGGATGAATCCACAGACTTAATGGCGGTGTATGTTTCCTCGATAAGCTTGTTTATATTATCTCTCCGCCAGTCACCCTTGTCTGTGAGCCGGCCGCCAAACTTCTCGAACTCTTTATCATCATCAAATTTGCTGTCAGGATAGAAGTAATCGTCGAAGTGTATCCCGTCAACATCGTAGTTTTCCACTATTTCGATTATGCCGTCGACTATGAGCGTTCTGACGGCAGGGATGCCTGGATTGTAGTACATATGGCCATCGGTGTGCATTACAAGCCACTCGGGATGCAAGTATGCGTAGTTATCGGGCGACAGAGTATTTACATCATGTGTCAAGCGGGCAACGCGGTAGGGGTTTATCCATGCATGGAGTTCAAGGCCCCTTAAGTGTGCCTGCTCCACCCAGAATTCCAGTGGATCGAAATCATCTTCGGGTGCAAGACCCTGTTCTCCGGTAAGGTACTGTGACCAGGGGAATAGTTCTGATTTATAGAGAGCATCTCCCGACGGGCGTACCTGAAGGAAGACTGCTGTAAAGCCCATCAGTGCGCAGTTGTCCAATATCTCTAGTGCTTCCTCTTTCAGCTCGGATACAGGGATGCCCGGTTTTGATGGGTAGTCTAGATTTATGACTGTTGACACCCAAATACCCCGAAACTCTTCTTCGTCGTGCGGTTCGGGTTCAGGTATAGTATTTTCTGGGTCGGTGGTCACGGGAACTGGCTCCTCTTCATCTTCCGGGCCGGTATTGCCTATGGCACCAATTATTCCGCTTATCCCACTACAACCGGATAGTATGACAGATAGGACGAGAACTACAACTATAGCAAATCGAAGGCTGCGAAATTTCATATTGCCGCGACAGAACAGCCCATCCCTTCGAACGGGAGAATGTCGCCCTCCTTCCATCTCTGTGAGATTATTATCTTTACCAATGTCTGTTGACAACAGTAAGATTTCTTTTGACATGCTCTTGTTTTTTTCATATTATCATAGAGTTCGACGTACTTCAACATCATATGTTTCCTATATTTGGCCGCTTTTGCAGATTATTTCTCTCCTGTATGCTTGTACATTAAGCATATGCGGATATCAGGTAATTAATGAGGGTCAATGCCCTGTTTTTGACTATCTTCAATTGCAAACGAAAAGAGAATAATGTAAACTTGACATTAAGAACTTTGGAGACACATTTTGAGGTATATTTGAAAGAACAAAGGAGAAGCGATATGGAAAAGCGCGCGGTAATAACAGTTGTGGGTAGGGATAGTGTCGGGATAATTGCACAAATATCCACCGAGCTTTCAAAAAACTTGGTAAATATTCTTGATATTACGCAGAGTGTTTTGCAGGACCTGTTTGTTATGATAATGCTTGTAGACATGTCCAAGTGCGATTTACGATTTACAGATTTCGTCGAGGCAATGGTAGATAAGGGCGAAGAGATGGGTGTTAAGATTCATGTCATGCACGAGGACATATTCAACTCCATGCACAGGATATAGAATAACAGTTTGTTATGCTCCTAAATATAGAGGAAAGTGATTATTATGCTGAATACATTTGACATATTAGAAACAATAAAAATGATAGATGAGGAGCACCTGGATATACGCACGGTTACTATGGGAATATCGCTGCGTGACTGTGCTTCAGATAGTGTTAACAAGGTAGCGGATAAAATATATGATAAGATTTGCAGACGTGCCGAAAAGCTGGTTGCTACATGCGATGACATTGCCGGAGAATACGGAATACCCATAATCAACAAACGGGTATCAGTAACCCCCGTATCCTTTCTCTGCGATTCGGTTGAAAGCGACGATGTCATACCTTTAGCGCACGCTATGCAGCGTGCAGCAGAAACAGTAGGGATAAACTTCATTGGCGGATTCTCTGCCTTAGTTCATAAGGGATTTACTCTTGGAGACAGACGCCTCATAGGTGCAATTCCACAGGCACTTGCTGAGACCGAATGTGTGTGTTCCTCAGTCAATGTGGCGACTACAAGGGCAGGCATAAACATGGATGCAGTGGATGAAATGGGGCAGATTATAAAGAGCACGGCGTTTCTCTCAAAGGAGAAAGACTCAATTGGATGTGCAAAGCTTGTTGTGTTTGCAAATGCACCTGAAGATAACCCCTTTATGGCAGGTGCTTTTCATGGATTTGGAGAGGCGGAGTGCGCCATCAATGTTGGTGTATCCGGGCCGGGTGTAGTGCTATCTGCTGTGGAGCGGGCGGGCAACTGCAGTCTTTCAGAACTAGCGGAAATCATAAAGCGCACTGCGTTTAAGATTACACGGATGGGACAGTTGGCTGCTAACGAGGCTTCAAGGAGGCTTGGAGCCGAGTTCGGTATTGTTGACCTCTCTCTGGCTCCAACTCCTGCACTGGGGGATTCGGTGGCGAGGATTCTTGAGGCTATGGGACTGGAGGTCGTCGGTACGCACGGCTCTACTGCTGCGCTGGCAATGCTTAATGATGCGGTCAAGAAGGGCGGTGTGATGGCGTCATCCCATGTTGGTGGACTTTCTGGTGCCTTTATTCCGGTTTCGGAGGATGCAGGGATGATTGAGGCAGCAGCTGCGTGCTCTCTCACTCTCGACAAGCTTGAGGCAATGACTGCTGTCTGCTCTGTGGGACTGGATATGATAGCAGTTCCCGGAGAAACACCTGCATCTACAATTTCGGCAATAATTGCTGATGAGATTGCTATTGGAACAATCAACAACAAGACCACTGCGGTTCGAATTATACCGGTTTACGGTAAAGGAGTTGGAGATAGCGTCAGCTATGGCGGGTTACTGGGTGAAGCTCCAATAATGCCGGTTCACTCCGGATCTTCTTCCTCATTTATCGCCCGGGGTGGGCGAATTCCTGCACCGATTCACAGTCAACGAAATTAGAAACCAAATTGTAATAAATGCCAGCAAATGATATACTATGTAGGTAAACCAAAAATCTTTGAGCACAATAGAATCTTGTGACAATAGAATCTGTTGAACTCTCTTAGGGCCAACTAATTGTAGGGGGGATTTGATTGCTAAAAGACCTGATATCCCATTATAGGGGAGAGCTGCAGGACCACACCGAGCTTCGGGCTCAAGTTAACAGAAACCGTGGTGTTGCTCTCGTAGGGGGAAACCTCGTAAGCAACTCACGCTCTGAGCAGAGCGGCGTATCCGCAAGAATGTACAAAAACGGTGTATATGGATTTGCGTCCAGTGCGGAGTACAGTGATGAGATCATCCGTGAGGTTCTCAGGGCAGCAGAAGAAAACGCATTCTTTTTGAGCTCTCGTGTGAAGAAAAACAGGGGACCGCTGCCTCCGCTGAAAGAGGGCACTATAAAACTAGATAGGGAAGTAAAAGATGCCGAACAGAAGCGGTATATTGAGTTTGCAAGGGAGCTCGACAGCTATATTGCTGAGAAGTACCCAAAGTTGGCAAGCAGAAGTGTTAATGTCCGTTGTGATTCAATGGAGAAGCTTTTGGTTGTCAGCAACGGACACAACTCCCACTCACTGTCGCCGCGGAGTTTCATATACGTCACATTTACTCTTCAGGCAGCAGACGGTGTTCCTGTTGAGCTGTACAAGGTATTTGGTGGTGGCGAATATTTTGATGATGTCTTTTCAACTCCTGAGAAACTGTATGACGGCCTTGAGGAACTATATAATGCACTAGTTCAGAAGGCTGAAGGTGTCTACCCCGATGCAGGCTATAAGCAAGTTGTTATGCACCCAAATCTTGCAGGTATTCTTGCACATGAGGCAGTAGGCCATACCGTAGAGGCTGACCTGGTCCTTGGAGGCTCAGTTGCCGCCCATAACCTCAACAAGCAGGTTGCAAGCGAGATAGTGACGATGGTGGACTTTGCCCATACAGCGCTCGGAGAGACAGCTCCGCTTCCCATATACGTCGATGATGAAGGAACACTTTGCGAAGATGCGGTACTAATCAAGGACGGCATCCTGGTCGGTTATATGAACAGCAGAGAGACTGCGAATCATTTTGGAATGAAGCCTGCGGGAAATGCCCGTGCATATCTCTTCTCGGATGAACCGTTGATCCGCATGCGCAATACTGCAATCCTTCCAGGCAAAGATAAATTAGAGGATATTATTGCTTCGGTAGACGATGGGTACTATCTGACCGAAACAAATAACGGACAGGCCGACATGACAGGAGAGTTCATGTTTGGTATCTCTATGGGATATGAAATCAAAAACGGTAAGCTGGGTAGGGCTATTAGGGACACTACAATATCCGGTGTTGCATTTGAGATGCTGAAAACGGTAGACATGCTATCGGATGACATGATATGGACATGCTCCGGCATGTGCGGCAAGAAACAGCCGATACCCGTCGGTATGGGCGGCCCCGCAATCAAATGCAGGGTCAACATCGGCGGAAGATAGGGAGGGGATGACTTATGAAGACAAACCGCGAGATTGCGGAGTATACACTTGAAGCCCTGAGAAAAGCCGGCGCCGACCACGCTCAGTGCATTGTATCACACGGTAATGTAGACGAACTTAATGCGGATAGCGGCGAGTTCAGTCTAATGCGTACGCTCTTTAACAGCTCTGTCTCAATGAAAGTGTTAAAGGACGGGAAAAAGGGCACTGCCTCGGTCAACAAAACCGATAAAGAGACTATCGACAACGCAGTGAAGGACTGTATCGCTGCAGCTGAGTCATCAGTTGCAGACAGAGCCGAAAGTATCGCTGAATTAGAAAAAAATGAACACTTCGTTGTTGGAGTCGTGGAACCCGACAGAGACAAACTGTTCGATAGGCTTCAGGAGTATCTGCAGGATGTTAGCAAAGAATATCCAAAGGTAGTAATCGAGCAGTTAATCTCATCCTTTACGCGAGCCAGCACCCTTCTAATGAATACAAACGGTGTAGTTTATGAATATGACTACGGTGGATACGATTTGAGCTCGATGTTTTCGGCCAGTGAAGGGGAGAAGTCATCATCCTTTGTGGGGTATGGCGGAGATTTTGAAAATCTCGATAATAAGCTCATCGATTTTGGCATGATGAGAATCCTGCTGGAAGAGAGTGAAAAGCAACTGGACACAAAGCCAGTTGAGGGTAAGTTTGCAGGAAAGATCGTTATAACACCAGCCTGCCTCGACAGCATATTGATGGTTATTTTCCGAAACTTCATCTCGGACACCATGCTGATAAACGGCACAAGTATGTGGAAAGACAGTCTGGGCAAGAAGGTCGCCTCCGACAAGCTATCAGTTTCAACCGTTCCCCTTGACAAGCGCGTTGTATGTGGTGAGAGATTCACCGCAGAGGGCTACAGAAGTGAAAACATGGACATTATCAAAGACGGTGTTCTGAAGAACTTCATGCTCTCACAGTATGGTGCCAATAAGACCGGCTTTACACGAGCGAAGAACCTCAGTTACAATTTTGCTGTTCAGCCGGGGGATGAGTCACATGATGAGATCATCCGGTCGATTGACAGAGGAATACTCCTTAACCGTTTTTCAGGCGGTATGCCCAGTGTAAACGGAGACTTTTCAGGTGTAGCTAAAAACAGCTTCCTGATTGAGAACGGCAAAGTAACGGCACCAATCAGTGAGACTATGATTAGCGGAAACCTGGCTGATATGCTTAACAATGTTATTGCAGTCTCTGCAGACACTGTATGTGATGGAGTATCGATCCTGCCTTGGATAGCATTCGACGGCATCACCATTTCGGGAAAATAGTTCAAGAGAGTAAAAGCAGAAGGACAGAACAATTCTTCTTGAATCAAAAATGAATATAGGGGAGGCTTTCTCTGCCAGAAATACTAGCGGAGAAAGCCTCCCTTTAGTTTTCGTTATGGAAACTCTTCTATTCGGTGCGCAGTGCTTCTACCGGATCCTTCTTCGCAGCAATTCTTGAGGGGATGAGACCCGCAATAAATGTGAGCAGCATACTGATAATGATCAGCACTCCTCCAGCTGTCAGAGGCAGTATGGCACTGAGTGATGAAATGCCTGTAAGAGTTTGAATAATCGCGTTGATTGGTATAATCAGAAGCAGTGTAATACCGATACCCAAGAAACCTGATGCAAAACCGACAACTAGTGTCTCGGCATTAAATACTCTAGAGATATCCTTCTTGGAGGCACCGATGCTTCGGAGAATACCGATTTCCTTAGTGCGTTCCAGTACGGAAATATATGTTATTATGCCTATCATTATTGAAGATACTACCAGGGAAATCGCGACAAACGCTATCAACACATAGGATATTGCGTTAATGATCGTTGTAACTGATGACATTAACAGTGCCACATAGTCGGTGTACACTATTTTGTCCTCTTCCTCAACCGAGTTGTTATATTCAGTAATAATGTCTGCAATCCTGTCCTTTGCCTCGAAGGTAGCGGTGAAGAGACTTATTCTCTTGGGACTCTGTCGGTCTACATAACCCAGAGCTTTGAGGTTATCTTCGTATGTGGACTCGGAGACGGATGAGGGCATATATTTATCAAACAACTTTGCCAGCTCAGACTCTGGCAGCTCGGAAATAGTTGCATCGAATGCATAAGACAGCTCGTCGGTCGTTTGAGACCCTAGTCGTTGCTGAACTTCAGCAGCATACTCTTCTTGAACTCTTTGTGCCATCATCTCGCGTACCGAGGTAAAGAGCGTTTCGTCGTCCATTTCAGAGATATACCCTGTGACGGTCTCAAGGTCAACTCCCATCTCTTCGGCATACATCTGAGCCATTACCGTCTCAACATATTCCCGTGTCATCGATGCCATCTGTTGCTCAGTAACTTGTTCGATGTATTCAGGACTTGGAACCGACATTATTTCGGTGTATATTGCTGCCTTTCTGGCGTTTTCGAGTGATGAGAAGTACTCGGTAACTAAAGTGGCTTTTTCACTATCTGAAACCTCTTCTTCGTCGGATAGGAATGGGAGACCTGTTAATACATCTGTTTCGGGGTTCTCTAGCTGTGCCTTGATAAGTTCGCTACTCTCGGACAAATCAATAATATAGTCAGTGAGTGCGGAAGTATAACCGATGGCTCCTGTCATCATAGAAGCAGAGGCATCCGGATTTTGACGGATAATACCGGTAATCTTCAAATCGATCCCATTTTCGTACAGCAGGGATAAACCTGTGCTGCTGCCGCTTACATCTTTATACGTTTTGCTGGTGCTGTCGTATTGATAGAACTCCCATGACGGGATAAAACTGAAGGTCTTGTCACAGATTTCGCTATATGACCACTTTTCCTGCTTGATATCAATCTTCTCGCCCTTTGCAGATGCTATCATCACTTCGCGCATCTCGTCTATCGATTTTAGACCCAGACCGTAAAGGATGAGGTCACTTATCTCGTTGTTGCGGTCAACGATCAGGACGAGTTCGTCATAGGATTCCGGCCATTTGCCGTAAACGAGGTCATATTGCTCGTAGAGGAGGTCGTTTACCAGCGCATCTCCTTCGCCAGGAAGAATTTCCTCCCAAATCTTTATGGTTGAATAGTCTGTATATCTCGACATATTGAACATGCTCGATATAGAGCCTGAATTGCTTCCCTGTGTCCCGCTTTGTCCTGACATATCCTCAGAACTGCCTGACGGTCCCGTTGACATCAGAGAATCCATTAGGGCTGATATATCCGATTTGATGATATTATTATCCTCATCTTTGGTATAGATGTTGTAGTCTATATCATAGGTGTACTGTATAGCACTAAGCAGCTCGTCGAGTTCGGTGTCTGTCTCGAGGAACTTGTTGAACGCATGCAAGTTGTTTTTTGTAGTTGCATCAGTATTGAGTGCATTCGAGAGCTCATATGTTACCGAGGATGAATATACGGCATCAAGGTCGTGGGAAATATCCTTTTGTCGGGCTCCCATAATCGATGTCATCATGGCACCCATATCCATAGTCTCAGCTTCAATAATTATGGGATAGGATGATAGTGTGGCCTCCTGCACCGAATCAATATATGTCTGAAACCCGTTCGAGATGGAGAGAATCAGTGCAATCCCGATGATGCCTATGCTTCCCGCAAAAGATGTGAGAAGAGTTCGGGCTTTCTTTGTAAGGAGATTGTTAAAGGAGAGGGAGAGTGCAGTAAAGAAGGACATTGCGTTCTTTCTCTTTGCCTTTCTCGCCCTTTTTGTCTTCATCTGCTTCTTAGGAGTTGATTTCTCAACCAATAAATCACTTGAGTATGGATTTGAATCGTCGGTTACATTGCCGTCAAGAAGCTTGATTATCCTTGTAGAGTACTTCTCAGCAAGTTCCGAGTTATGAGTTACCATTATGATGAGCCGGTCTTTTGATATCTCCTTAAGTATTTCAAGGACAGAGACGCTTGTCTCTGAGTCGAGGGCACCGGTGGGCTCGTCGGCGAGAAGAATCTCTGGGTCATTTACAAGAGCTCTCGCTATGGCGACACGCTGCATCTGTCCTCCGGATAGTTGATTTGGCTTCTTTTTAAGCTGGTCTGCGAGACCAACCTGTGTGAGCGCATCAATTGCCCTTCTTCTGCGTTCTGATTTTGACACTCCGGAGAGCGTGAGGGCGAGCTCGACATTGGCGAGCACTGTCTGATGCGAAATGAGATTGTAGTTCTGGAAGACAAATCCGACTGAACGGTTTCTGTATTCGTCATAATCGCGGTCAGTGAAGTTCTTAGTTGACCGACCGTTCACAGATAAATCGCCGCTTGTATAGCGATCGAGGCCTCCGATTATATTGAGCAGGGTTGTCTTTCCACACCCCGATGGTCCTAGTATAGATACAAACTCATTCTGTCTGAATTCTAGGGATACGCCTCTCAGCGCTTCCACTTTTGTATCTCCAGATTGATATACTTTTACAATATTGGTCAGCTTCAGCATATAAAGGTACTCTCTTTCGTTATATATTTATTTATACATTTATTTCTCTATATATTTATTTTTCTATGTGTTTCAATATTTATTTCTCTATATAATTAATTCTCTAAGTCAAAATCCTTAGACACTTCGGCAACGGTTCGGCTAAATTTCGTCAGCAGGTCTACAAACTTATCCATATTGGCTTTTCCAAATCTTTCAGATACTTTATCGAAAAAAACAGCAGCTATTTTATCAGCTTCAGACTTTGCCCTAAGTCCCTTGTCAGTGAGTGTGACAATGGTATTCCTTCTGTCAGACTTGTCCGGTCTCCTTGATATCAGCTGTCTTTCTTCAAGATTTCTCAACATTTTTGATACTGCTGGACCCGATATGTTTAGTTCTGTAACTATGGATGACACATATACAGGCTCTGATCCTTGTTTCTTGGCCAGGCAATGAAGAATACCAAGAAAAAAGTATTCACGTTCGGTTATGCCGTCAAGGCGGTTAGAGAAATCTAGCTTTCGCATGTTTCGTATGGCGGTAAACAGGTCGCTTGGCACTTGCAGTGTATCCATACTTCCTCCTTCTAAGATAATATATATTACTACTTTCACTAGATTGCTAGATAACTAAGATAACTAAGATAACTAGATTCGGAATAGTTAACCTGGTTAATAATTGACAACACTAAATATTATAGACACAAAATTTGACTTTATGTTAATAAAATGTGAATTTTGATTGCGCTGCAAATTGTAAGCTAAAGTGAAACACTTTTCTCTGTCATTCTGTCATAATGTTATCTTAAAATACAACCTTATTTATATTCAACAAGATATCTCGTAATATTCAATAAGATATAATGCGAAAATACGATGTGAAAATATGCGGTCAGTTGCATACTGCGCAAAGAGGAAGATACATATTATGCGAAAAATGCGC
>JAAYOS010000083.1 GCA_012520195.1 Clostridiales bacterium
CGTTTGATGACCGAGGTAATTTACACACTAATTTGGACTTGACTTCCATTTAAGAATCCATATATATGATTCTACCACATTGCTTAGTTATTCATAAATATAAAAACTCACAAAAGTCCATACCTCCTGGGAAAATTATTAAACACAGCACAATAATTCCCATAATCGTCTATAATGTTAGATCCGAAGATAATATAACAGCTATACCGGCTTATTTAGATATTACAAAATGCACAGTAGAATTCTCAGATACTGAACTGTTCAAGGTGACAGGCTATTTTGACTATGTTTGCCTGAATTGGGACGGAGAAAAAAACATGCGCGTCAATATGAGTCGTGTTGATGATATGAAGTTCTGTATGATACTTTTGGCTTTGACCTAATTTCATTTCCGAGTTATTAACTGTCTCAAGCGATAACAGAAAACTAATTCCCTGAATAATATTCAAAACAGAAAATAGCGCAAGTGAGTTAAGTAAGTAGTACGAAAAACCGGATAAATCTCCACAACAGAGAAATATCTCTTGACAAACATCTCCTACAGTTGTAAGATACAGTAAATACTACACTTGTAGGTGATACGCATGAAAAAGGAAATTCCAAAACTCCCTGATGCCGAGCTCGCTGTAATGCAGGCAATCTGGAGATCGGATATACCGCTCTCAAGAGCTGAGATCGAGTCCGCCCTACAGAGCGAAAAGGATTGGAGCACCAATACCGTTCTTACGCTCCTTGTCCGCCTTGAAAAGAAGGGCTTTATCAACCGCATCAAGAGCGGAAGGGCCTACCTCCATGAGGCCATTATTAGCGAGGAGCAGTACCTTGAGAATGCCAGTAGCTCGCTTCTAAACAGTCTTTTTAGAGGAAACCCTGTCACATTTATTGCTGCACTCCACGAATCCGAAAACCTAACGGAACAAGATATCAAAGAACTCGAAGACTACCTCGATTCCCTGAAAGCAGGTGACTAGAGTGGTTAATATGAAAGATATATTTCTGAGTTATTTGCTCGTTGGATTTATCTCGAGCCTGGTTATTGCTATAGTATCAATATTCTCATCCCGGCTAATCAATCGCTATGGTGCAAGATGGTTAGGAAGGCTTTGTGTGCTCCTTGCGTTTATCATGCTTATTCCTGTCTCATTATTTGCTAAACCAATTCCCCTGCCCCGTTTCTCAATTCCAGTTGATGAGCTTCGGTCTCATCTCCATGCACCGGCTGTTGATTATTCAATTACAGTTCAGAAAACAGACCTAACACATGAAAACACTGAAAACACTTATCGGGTGAATACTGCTCCAAAAGTTTGTACAGAAAGCTCAATAGATGCACGACCAGAAGCATTTGATAAAAAAGATTATAGGGTTATTTACCCCAGCACAAGTCAACTTGTATCAAATACACAAGCAAATTACCCGTCATGGTATAAGAACCCTACACTTCTGCTCTACATTTGGCTTTCAGGCATTTTACTTATCATTGCTTATCAGGTAGTTCACTACACCACCTGGCGAGCAATGATCATGCGTACTAGCAAGCCGGTAACTGACAGAGATGTTCTTTTGAGCCTCAATATAGCGCAGAATTCAACTGGTTACCTTAATTTCATTCCAATCTATCAAAGCAATAGAGTAAATACTCCGATGACTGCCGGTGTCCTTCGCCCAATCATCCTTCTACCGAACTTGCCCTATAACATAGAGAACCTAAACCTTATCCTTACGCATGAGCTGACCCACCTGAAAAGAAGGGATCATTGGCGTAAGTTACTATTTATGCTTGCATCCGCAGTCCATTGGTATAATCCCTTTGCATGGCTTATGAGGGCCAAAACACATCGTATTCTAGAGTTAGCCTGTGATGAAACAATGGTAGCCGACAAGCCAAGCGTTTACAGGCAGCGATATGGCGAAACGCTTCTGAGTGAAATTAAGCGCTCTAATGGTCCAAAGAAGCTGCTGGTCAACTGTTTCATAAACGAAAAGAAGAATGTCATGAAGCGCATGCAGATTATCATTAGACAACGCTCGCATAAGCGTGGGCTGGCTCTGCTGAGTATTCTAGTTATTGTTTGCATAACCGGCAGCAGCCTGTTCGGATGCGAAAGCACCAGCGAAAGCATCAGCAAAACGTACGGCTCACTGACAATTTACTACTATCAGGATTGGCAAGATCTAGTATCTCAAAGCATGGTTGACCGTGCAATCACACTGTATAAGAAGAATAATCCAGGTGCTGAAATTGAGATATACGACCCGTCCGGCGGAGATCCCAATATGAGTGTCGAGATGATATCAAAAAAGCTTCAAACCGACATTATGGCAGGGAAAGGTCCGGATATCATCATAGATTCGATCTATCTAAATCTTGATATATATAAAATGGCCTCGAACAACATGATCGCAGACTTGAAACCCTTCATGGATGAGGATAAGTCTTTTGACGAGTCCAAGTACTATGAGAATATTATCCGCTCATATCAATTTGATGGCAAACAATACGCAATGCCGATATATTGGTTGGATAGCTGGAGCCTAACAACTCGCCAGAATCTTGAAAGAAATGGCTTTGATGTGGAGGCCTTAGGGAGCTTCTCTACATTCATAGACGAGTTGTACAGAGTAATGAAAGAAAACGGTTGTAGATACTCCACACTAGATGGAAACTCGATTTATGCCTGGAACCGGATGAAAACTCAGATCGATTTTGAAAACAAGAGCTTGAATCTTCTGAACGTAAACAACCCTTCAGAAATTGATGATCCTCAGATACGTCGAATTATCGAGGTGAACGAGCTAATCAAGGAAGCTGAAAAAGCCATCTCCGTCCCACAGGAGTACGGGTTTCGTGAAGTGGTCATAAACGGTAAAAAGCTAATAGAATCAACATACAGGGATCCCAACTATGATGTTGCCGCCATTATGAAAGAGTTCCCGGTACTTTTCACACATGCTAACTCCCGTGTAAAAGATAAACTGGTGGAATCAGGTGAGGAACTGTTGTATGTACCAACCCTAATGACAGAAGATGGCTTGTATTGGAATTGCAACTTATATGCCTTCCTTCTAGATAACTCGCCAAACAAGCAGGGCGGCTACGAATTTATCAAGCTGTTGGTTTCGAAGGAAGTACAAGAGTATGGTCTTATACCCAAAGTAACACCGGAGATAGGAGTCTTTGCAAATCCAATACTACGGGGCTACGAGAAAGAAGTGGCAATAGGGCTTGTAGGGATGGATAAAAGTGATAAGGTTTATAAGAAGTATATCGAAATACTCAAAAACCCCGGATATGATGCAAGTTGCCCTCTTTTCCGAAATACATACACCATTCTCAACGACATCATGCAGCCATATTATGACGGTGAAAAGAGCTTTGAAGAGTGTGCTGCCGAAGCGGAGGATTATTTCAAAATCTACTTTTCAGAGTAAAACGGTCCGTTATCCAACTTCACCATTTGAAAGAGAGGGATGCTGTATTAAAAGAAATTCGAGAGTTGGGCTCTGGTTTGCGCTTCCCTTTCTTTGCGGTTTCTTCCTGTTTTACATAATCCCCTTCGCAGTTAGCATAACTTACACTTTTCAAACAGGTAGGAACGAGTTTGCAGGCTTGTCCAACTACAGAAGTGTGTTCGCAAGTTCCGCATTTCAGCTTGCTGCAATCAACACCGGACGATTTATTCTAGTTGGCGTCCCTTTGGTAGTAGCGGTTTCACTTATGTTGTCGCTTCTTCTATTCCGAAACTTTTCCGGGTCCGCACTTTTCAGGACGATTTTCTTATCGCCAATGGTTATGCCGGTGGCATCTGTAGCAATGCTTGTGCAGGTTTTCTTTTCAGATAAAGGTGTCACCAACTCAATATTATCTTTACTAGGCATCCCGGTTCAATCCTGGATCCAATCAGATTGGGCATTTGTACTTCTAATACTTCTGTACATATGGAAAAATGCCGGCTACAATCTTGTGCTTTTTCTAGCTGGCTTAAAATCAATATCACATGAGTATTTTGAGATTGCCATGCTTGAGGGCGCAATCGGATGGGACACCTTCCGATATGTCACACTACCAATGCTCCGGCCAAGCTTATTTTTTGTTCTGGTCATCTCTGTCGTGAACACATTCAAGAGCTTTCGCGAGGCCTACTTGCTCGGCGGTGATATCCCCCACAAAAGCATTTATGTGCTTCAACACTTTATTAACAATAACTTTGCAGGCCTGAACTACGCTAGACTGTCGGTTGCTGCTTTTAGTGTTTTTGTCGTTCTTGCAGCACTTGTTTTTTGGCTTTATAAGGCAAATCGGAGAGTTAGTGAGGAACTGTGATGAGGAAAAAAAGCAATGTGCTATCCGCTATATTTCTGACTCTTTGCTCTATCATTGTATTAGCTCCTATGGTCTACACTGTTTCAAACTCCTTTATGAATACAGAAGAGATACTCAAGTATTACGCAAACGACTCGACATTTGGAAAGTATTCCGCTTTTCATTTGATCCCCGACCATGTCTCCTTTGAAGCGTATTTCCAGATGCTACTATCGCGCCCCGACTATCTGGTGAAGTTTTGGAACTCCTTATGGTTGACGGTCACGATTGTATGCGGACAGATTGTGATATCTAGCCTTGCTGGGTACTCATTTTCCAAGCTCAAGTTCAGAGGGAGCAACATACTTTTCTATCTTGTTATTGTAATGATGATGATGCCATACCAGGTAACACTCGTATCCAACTTTATTGTACTTGAAAAGTTTCGGCTAGTGGGTAAATACGCCGCAGTAATTCTACCCATGATTTTTTACTCGTTCGGTGTCTTTCTGATGAAACAAAGCTTTGATGCCATACCTAACGAAGTACTGGATGCTGCTGCTATCGATGGTGCATCTGAAATACAGATACTTTTCTCGATTGTGCTTCCAATGAGTAAGCCAGGGCTTGGTTCTCTTATTATACTAGGTTTCCTCGATGCGTGGAATATGGTAGAGATGCCTTTGGTTCTTTTGGGCGACCGATCACAATACCCGTTGTCCATATTTCTAGCTCAAATAGCAACGGATAATATGTCACTAGGTTTCTCGTGCAGTGTACTCGCTCTCATACCACCACTGCTTGTATTCCTGTACTTTGAGGACGAGTTAGTGGAAGGGATCAGGTTTTCGAATCTGAAGTAGCGTTAATGGCGCACAGAACCATTTTGAAATCATATAACGCAGGAGCTGGAGGTGTTCCATGGACACAAATGTGAGCATTAGGAAGAAAAGGATCAGATCGATTACACAGGTGGTTTTAGTAATACTACTGGTCTGCACTTTCTTCTCTAAAACAATATATAGTTTCAACCTGCCCAAAGTAACCGTATATCGTCCATCGCCGTCAATCTTTCGTGAGACGACGACTCTCACATCCGGGACGCTTGTAGATGGTGATACAGATGAGGACGAATCCATGTTGTTATTTACAGGAGGCAATATGGAGGCAGTAAGGGTAGGACAAACCAGTACTGTCATCGGCATTAAGGAAAACCGCTACATCAAAAGCGTAGGTGCTGTCAGCAAAAAAAGAGAAGGACGGGTATGGATCTCCATCCCCAAAAGCAGCAGCTTTGACGAAACTGTACAGGGCTTCATTGCCGAGGTTACACTACTTGAACTCACTGCAGAACAAGCGGTTCCTTCAAGTGCATTAGTCAGTTCGGACCAGCTATATGTTATTAGGGAGAGCAGGGGATTATTCGGACCAGAGTATTCTGTAGTACTGCGTAGAGTTCTAAAAGGTCGCTCTGATGAACTTAACACTGAGATCGTCGAAGGTCTGGAATATGACGATATCGTTGTCACAGGGTGGAGCAAAGCAATCGAATCGGGTACTGTTGTCGAAATTCAAGGATAGCTTGGGAGGGTGGAAACATGCTGCTCAAATACATAAAGCCGGTGTTGCTGCTGGCCATCTCAACTGCAATAATCCTCTCCTGTCTAGGCTTACTCCGAGACCTCGATTATATCCTCGTAAATTACATCACAGCACCCTCCTACATGCAATATGAAAACATCAAGAGCAGGTATGCTAAGGAAGCGGCACCCTTCATCCGCAGTTCCAATATCACCGTTTATACCGAGTTTCGAAATGTCCGAAATACCACTATTTATTCTTGTGACGAGCAGTTCAGATATTTCATGGATCTTGAGATGGTATCGGGCAGCTTTTTGGTCAATGATGATGTTAGAGATAATAACCCATATGCAGTTATTGATGAGAATATCGCTGTTTTGCTATTCTCCAACACAGACTGTATCGGTCGCTCAATATATATTCAAGATAAGGAGTTTAAGGTTATCGGTGTAGTCGGTACGAAGGATGGTTTTTTTGATACATTGACAGCTGTTGACCTTTATTCCGTTTATGTGCCTTTCGCAGGCATGGCACTTCCTAACTCCCTCATCGGAAGCATATATCGGGCAGATAATCCGATTATAATCAATACAATATCGGGGCTTGACCCTTACAGCTTCGGCTCTGTACAGAACACTGTCAGCATCTCAATGAGAGCAAAAACAGTCGCAATGATTGGGCATCTTGCACTTCTTGCTATTTGGGTTATTGCGTTGGTATTCGTTTTTCGGGTTGTACGGAAGTATTTATGGGACTTTGTTAGCCTGACTAAAGAGGAGCTTGGTTCAAGATATTTATTGGGCTACTTACAGAAGCACTGGCTTTCACTAGTTTTGCATGTTTTAGTAATAGCAATAATGACTGCGCTTCTTGTGATATGGTTCCGACTTGTAAGATTCCAGCCAGAGATGGACCCTTCTCTCGTACCTTCTGAGCTGTTCAGACTCAAGGGCTGGTTGGAATCCATTAAAGAATATGCTCTTGTAGCAAACACCAGAGTGTCCCTCCCATTCAGTCCCTCTATTCTAATTGACAAGATTAAGTTTGTTCTGCTTGCGGCAGGGTTTGCAGCTGTTTTTAGTGCAGCACGTCTGTTTTGGCTTGCCCGAGAAAGATGGGAAGCTCAAAACATGGGGCACAGGATTTTAATAGAAGCCTTTTCACAAAATCATAAAGAACT
Organism: Clostridiales bacterium; assembly: GCA_012520195.1. Classification (GTDB taxonomy): domain Bacteria; phylum Bacillota; class Clostridia; order Oscillospirales; family JAAYOS01; genus JAAYOS01. The sequence goes on from JAAYOS010000083.1 coordinate 7,065, forward strand.
ATTTAAAGACTGATATATAAAGTATTGATAGATACAGCACCTTCTTAAGTCTTTCACAGCGGAAGGTCAATAATCACACAACTAAATAAATATCATCATAAATAGTTTTTCCCCATATGGTAGGGATTGAAGGCTAAATCAAAGGCACCGGTTCACCCAAAGGGTTTATCGGTGCCTTTTTGCTACATTTTTCTATGCTTATTCTTGCTATAAGTTTATATGACATTTCGATTTATGAGATGCTTCATAATATTGTAGAGAAGCTCCTAAATCAAGTTGCAAAAGATTCCTATCTCTGACCTACTTCGTCGCCCTTTCCCTTTACTGCTGCTTGTGCTGCTGCCAAACGTGCAATTGGCACGCGGAACGGTGAGCAGGATACGTAGTTCAGTCCTACCTTGTGGAAGAACTCGACAGAGCTCGGATCTCCGCCGTGTTCGCCGCATACGCCTAATTTGATGTTGGGACGTGCTGCGCGTCCAAGTTTGACTGCAGTCGACACTAGTTTTCCTGTGCCCTCTATGTCAAATCGTGCAAACGGGTCGAACTCATAGATTCTTGTGGAGTAGTAGTCCTCAAGGAACTTGCCAGCATCGTCGCGGCTGAATCCGAAGGTCATCTGGGTGAGGTCGTTTGTTCCGAATGAGAAGAACTCAGCTTCCTCAGCAATTTCATCGGCATTCAGTGCAGCACGCGGAATCTCGATCATGGTGCCAACCATGTATTTGAGCTCAGTGCCACTCTCAGCGATAATAGCATCTGCTGTCGTTGTTATTGTATTCTTAACAAAGGCCAGCTCTTTCTTTTCGCCCACCAGCGGAACCATTATCTCGGGTATTACAGGATCTCCAGGCTCGCTGTTTACGTTAATAGCTGCCTCTATTATAGCACGAGTCTGCATTTCTGCTATCTCAGGATAGGAAACTGCGAGACGACAGCCTCTGTGACCGAGCATCGGATTGAGCTCATGCAGTGCTTCCACTGAGGCGTTAAGTTCATCAAATGAAACTCCCATCTCCTTGGCTAGATGTTCGATCTCTTCCTTTTCCTTCGGTAGGAACTCATGTAGGGGAGGATCTAGTAGACGTATTGTGACAGGGTAGCCACGCATTGCGCGGAAGATTCCCTCAAAGTCACTGCGTTGCATTGGGAGTATTTTATTCAAAGCGCGTTTACGCTGATCTGCATCTTTTGCAAGAATCATCTCACGTACGGCCATAATTCTGTCGGCTTCAAAGAACATGTGCTCTGTACGGGTCAGTCCAATTCCTTCTGCGCCGAGCTCTAAGGCCTGCTTCGCATCGCGTGGGGTATCAGCATTTGTACGTACTTGCAATACACGGAGTTCGTCAGCCCAACTCATGAAGGTAGCAAAATCACCGCTGACAGTAGCTCCTACTGTGTCAATAACCCCTATATATACGTTACCGGTTGAACCGTCAAGGGAAATGAACTCTCCCTCATTTACACGGGTACCGTTAATCGTGATGTATCCGTCAAAGAAATTTATGCCATCGCAGCCAGCGACGCAGCATTTACCCATTCCACGAGCAACAACGGCTGCGTGTGACGTCATGCCACCTCGAGCAGTCAGAATGCCTTCAGCAGCATTCATCCCCTCTATGTCCTCAGGAGATGTCTCCATCCGTACCAGCATAGTCTTTTGGCCTTCTTGGGCTGCCTTGGCCGCAGCATCTGCTGTAAAGTAAATCTGTCCGCATGCCGCACCGGGTGATGCCGGTAGTCCCTTTGCTGCAGGTACAGCTTTTTTCAGTAGATCCGGATCAAACTGAGGATGCAGGAGTGAGTCAAGTATCTTAGGATCGACCTTAAGGATGGCCTCCTCCTTTGTAATCATGCCCTCAGCTACCATGTCTACTGCAATCTTAATTGCTGCCTGTGCAGTGCGCTTACCGTTTCTTGTCTGGAGCATATACAGCTTACCGTTTTCTATTGTAAACTCCATGTCCTGCATGTCGCGGTAATGCTTTTCCAGTTTCTCAGCGATGTCGTGGAACTGCTTATAGATTTCTGGCTGTGTCTCTTCAAGATGGGAAATGGGATTTGGTGTTCTGATTCCGGCAACAACGTCCTCTCCCTGAGCATTCATCAGGTACTCACCGTACAGTTTATTCTCACCAGTTGAAGGATCGCGGGTAAATGCAACACCGGTTCCAGATTTATCACCCATATTACCGAAAACCATGGCCTGAACATTAACTGCCGTTCCCCAATCACCGGGGATGTCGTTTAGTCTGCGATAGGTGATAGCTCGCGGGTTATTCCAGGAGCGGAATACTGCTTTTACTGACTCAATAAGCTGTGACTTTGGATCGGCAGGGAACTCAGAGCCCATTTTCTCGCGATATAGATCCTTAAAGCTCTCTACCAGCTTCTTCATGTCGTCAGCTGTCAGGTCTGTATCCAGAGTTACGCCCTTCTGCTCTTTCATGCCGTCAAGCAGCACATCGAACTCTTCCTTTGGAAGTTCCATAACTACATCGGAAAACATCTGGATAAAACGACGATAGCTGTCGTAAACAAAACGCGGATTGCCGGTTAGGCTAACTAGTGACTCGGCAACTTCATCATTAAGACCTAGATTGAGTATAGTATCCATCATGCCGGGCATTGATGCACGTGCCCCGGATCGAACTGATACCAGCAACGGGTTCTCTTTGTCCCCGAATTTCTTACCGGTTACACCTTCAAGTTTGCCCATGTATTCCAGTATTTGAGCCTGAATCTCATCTGAAATCTGCTCATTGTCTTTGTAATACTGCATGCATGCTTCGGTTGTTACTGTAAAGCCCTGCGGAACCGGCAAACCGAGGTTTGTCATTTCGGAAAGATTTGCTCCCTTTCCACCGAGAAGCTCACGCATTTCGCTGTTCCCTTCAGAGAACAGATAGACGTATTTCGCCATGTTTATACCTCCTGAATTTTACAGCCAAAATCTTTTTCTTAAGCCACTGATATTATACCACACTTTTTCTTTTTTCAAATACCTTTTTCACACTTATTTTTAAAATGAAAAGCAAATTCCATGAAATCAGCCCGATTAATACAACTTTTGTGAAATTAACAGTTTCCCTGTCTATAATTTTTAGAAACAAGTGCTTATCTACAAAGTTCGGCGTTAGTACATAATTCCACACAAAAAAATAACCCGCAAAGCTCTCTCCGCTGCCTTACGGGCATTCGTCCTTTTTTTAAGATTCAACTACCTGTTTTAAGCTGCAACTGCAGACGGTCTGCAATCATTGCGATAAACTCAGAATTGGTTGGCTTACCCTTAGTATTTGATACAGTGTAACCAAAAAACTTCTGTAAAATATCGATATCTCCTCTGTCCCATGCAACCTCAATTGCATGTCTGATAGCCCTCTCCACACGAGATGCTGTAGTGTTGAAAGTTTTTGCTATTGTCGGATAGAGCACCTTTGTGACTGCATTTATTACATCCATGTCTTTTACTGCAAGCATAATAGCTTCCCTAAGATAGAGGTATCCTTTAATATGGGCTGGAACTCCTATTTCGTGAATAATATTAGTCACCATAGTCTCAAGATTAATGTTTTTTATTTGCCTTCCCCTATCAATCGATACAGTCTTTGAATGTGTAGAGAAACTTTTGATTTTATCAATCAGACTATTTATATCGAATGGTTTCAACATAAAGTACCTAGCGCCAAGTTCAGATGCTTCAGAGATAGTATGCTCGTTTAGAAAATAGGATAAAATAATGACTGCAGGAGGTCTCTTATTATTGCTTCGTAGTTGCGAAATCTGTTTGAGCACTCCAAGCCCGTCAAGGCCCGAAAGTACTACATCCATCAAAAGGATATCGGGGGTCTTCTTCTCAATTAATGACATAACCTCAAGACCATTCGACGTCTCTCCAACGACAGTCATCTTCTCTTCCATATCGATGCTTTCTTTCAACATCGACCTAAAATCTGAACTGCTGTCTGCTATAATAATTCTTATATCATTTTCCAACACTAACTCCCCCATATGTGATTTGCAGCCGACAATTCTCTTCCATAATACGCAATATAGTCCACGACCCTAGGTTCTGTACCTCCTTTCAATTTTCTTTTTGTCGATATTCATTGCATATAATTTATCACAGGATTTGCCTTTGATGCAATAGAATTTTGTCTATTTATTGAAATATTCTGATTTATTATTCGATAAGTTTTGACATTATCTCTTAATTGTTTCTGCTGTTATACGCTGCGTGTAGCATTTTATGAATAAATATGCCATATCCTTGCGAAGGTTCATTTATCAAAACATGAGTCACTGCACCGACTATTTTCCCGTCTTGAATTATCGGCGATCCGCTCATACCCTGTACAATTCCACCTGTTCTTGCCAATAACCGGCTGTCTGTAATTTCAATTGTCATATCACGGATTGAGCTTCTGTCTGCAGGATATATCTTTTTGATTTTTATATCATAGCTTTCGACTGTCTCCCCGTCTACATTTGCAAGAATAGTCGCTTTGCCGGCCTGTACCTCACCGGGTGCAGCGACAGGAAATGCTTCTAATTCCAGAGGCATCAATGCTGTTACGTCCATTTCTCCGAATACTCCAAACTCTGTATTTGCAAATAGCGTTCCAAACTCCTTTTTCGCGTCAAACATTCCGTACAACTCACCCGGCGAACCCGCCTCCCCAGGACGAACCGAGTCAACTCTTGAGTATATCAGTGCTCCAGAAGCAAGAGGCATTAATGATGAGGTATCGACATCGTTGATACCATGGCCAAGAGCTCCAAAGATTCTCGTTTTGGGATCGTAAAATGTCAATGTGCCAATACCAGCCATACTATCCCTTACCCATGCACCTAACTTCATTGTCCCATCATCGGAAGATTTAAGCGGCTGGATTTGACAGCTTCCAACCTTGCCATCCCTAAGGTATTTCAGATTTAACCGGTTTTTTGACTGAACCGCATCCCTAAGATCCTCCACCGATGTTATCTTCTTCCTGTTTATCTCTATAATGATGTCACCGGGTTTCATACCTGCATCACCTGCCGGGCTTTTTTCGCCCTTCTCGGTTGCAACCTTGGAAATCCCGACCACTAGTACTCCGTCTGAAGACATTTTAATTCCGGCAGTCCTACCCAACGGTATTACCTCTTTAGGGATTTGTGCGCTTTCCTGCCAGCCAGCAGCTCTAGCTGAAGTTGTTAGAAGTACTAGTACAACTATTATTGTAAGCATCACAAATGACTTGCCATTCCTGCTGTAATGTGCTGAACGGTCACCTGTTTTCGAATTTATATCAATCCCGCTTATCCATTTTTTTAGAATGGTAAACACATCCTTCCAACTTCTTTTTCTTATAAGAGTATTATGCACAATCTTTCGTGCCTCTTTCATTGTGCGCCGGATTTGTGCTTTTCGGTCTAACAAATAAAGCCGAAGTTGGAATGTAACATTTTGCTTGTTTCGCATTCATACGGTGTTGGGTAATTTACCATGCAAAACGAGGCTTCACTACCAAAAATAAATATATAAATAATTCGAAACATTAAAAAAAGGGCTGCAGTAAATTCACTTTACTGCAGCCCTCTTCTCACTATATATCAGTCTAGAAAATATACAGCATTTGACATCAATTCAAATATTTGTCAATGCAATCCCGACTTTCCAATGCCACGGAGTCATCCTATACACAATCACGGTGTTAATGGTGGCAAGCGTCTCTCTATCGGTGCTCCCACTCCTTATACTCCATTGCTTTACGGTAAATCTGCACATAGCTTTGGTGGCGCTGCTTTGGAATCTCGCCTGCATCCACTGCAGCAAGCACGGCACATCCCTGGTCCTTGACGTGAGCGCAGCCGGTAAATCTGCAGTGCCCAATATAGGGAGAAAACTCGGGAAATGCAAACTGGATACTCTCCTTGTCGGTCAGATCCATCGATGTCACATCAAAGGAGGAAAAACCGGGGGTATCTGCAACAATTGCGCCGTTAGGTAGCTCGAAGAGTTCGACATGACGGGTCGTGTGCCTGCCTCTGCCGTGCTTCTGACTTACTTCACCGGTCTCTAGCCCGAGACGCGTATCAATCCGATTAAGCAAACTTGATTTACCAACACCGGAAATGCCTGAGAAAGCGGACACCTTTCCTATTAGCTCTTCCTTAAGGGAGTCAATACCCTCACCTGTTACTGCACTTGTCTGTATACATCTGATGCCTGTCTTTGAATAAATCGAAAGGAACTCCTCGCCTCGGTCCAAATCACACTTGTTAATTACTATTAGTGGCTCAATACCTTTATGAAAGGCCACTGTAGTCATCCTGTCAGTCAGAAATAAATCTGTGACTGGGGGCGCCGCGGATATGATTATTACTAACTGGCCTAAGTTGGCAACTGGGGGGCGCTCAAAGAAATTCTTCCGGTCAATGATCGATTTTATAAAGCCCTTATTGGTTTCGGTCAATTCAATCTCGACTCTATCGCCTACGATCGGAGTTATCCCGTCGATCCGAAACCTGCCACGGGCACGACATTCGATCATTCCCTCGGCTGTCTTCACATAATAGAATCCGCCAATTCCTTTATAGATTACACCACTGTCCGACATATTCACTCCCTGTCTGTATCCTCACTAATCGGTAAGTGCAACTTCCTGCCAGTATTTCAGGACATCATCAAAATAGATATCGACCCAAACGCGGCCCTTGCCGGTTATATAGACATCCAGCCACTCATTCTCTGTACTGACAACTTTATCATAGATAACATTGCCATTAACCTTAACAATAACATGTATATTCTCTTTATCACGGTCTAGCAGGATCGGGATTTTTTTAGTAACTTCATTGTTTCCTTCACCATTATTTCCACCGGATGGGCTGGGTGACGGTTCTTCTTCGGTTGGAGATGGAGACGGTGTATCTGGTGGGCCGATACTAATGTGGATAGATACGGGTGTTCCCTCATCAATTAACATGCCCGGCTCAATACTCTGCCAAACTACCTCTCCTGCAGGTTTTTCACTCTCTACAAGTGTCACTCCTCCGTCCGAAAGCTTGGCGTTTGAAATTGCCTGCTTTGCTGCCTCCTCACTTCTTCCGTAGAGGTCCGGCATTTTCACCTGGACAACATCAGGGCCCAAACTTACATATAGTGTTACCGAGTCGCCTTCTGTCAGAGTACTTTTAGCAGGCGGATCAGTTCGAATAACATTGTCTTTGAGTACGGTATCATTCTTTTCGCGGATAATCTCGGTTACCTTTAAGCCCTTCTTGAGCAGGTCACTTTCGGCATTTCGATATTCCATATCCTTGTAGTTGTCTAATTCTATATACTTCTCCCCTAAGCTTACAGTCACGGTTATAACCTCACCCTTATTCACCTTACGGTTTGGAGATGGACGCTGGTCAATAATGGTGCCTGCGGGGCTTCTGTGATAAACTGATTCACTGCTCACAACAATTTCAAAGTTATCGGTATATTCCGTATTGCTTAGGACATCCTCTATCATCCGTCCTTCAAGAGCCGGAACTTCAACACTGTTCGATTCGGGATTCAGTAACGGGCTGATAACAGTCTGCCATAAAAAGAAAAATAGACCGCCCGTAAATAGCAGTACAGCTAATACTGCAACAAGCATTGCCGCCGTCCTACTCTGGCGACCTCTGTCATTGCTCATGGTAGAGACCTTCTTCCTCGAAGTACCGGTTTCGCGACCGACGCCAGCCATTGCTGCCTCGGAACTTACCGCAGGTAGCTTCTTTGTGGGTTCTTCCTCTTCCGGAGAAATATCAAAATCATTGAGGTTGTAATTAAAAAGTATATCTGGGTTTTTGCGGAACTCCTCAAGATCGAGATGCATCTCGTGTGCAGAGCTGTATCTCTTCGATGTGTCTGCAGCCATCGCTTTCAAGGTAATCTCCTCAAGACCTTCGGGTATTGAGGGTACGATTTCCCTAGGTGAGAGCGGCATTGAGTTTATGTGCTGGATTGCCACTGAGACAGCGGAGTCCCCCTCAAAGGGAAGTCTCCCCGTCAGCATCTCGTAGAGGACAACACCGACTGAGTAGATGTCGGAGCGTGCATCTATATGGCTTCCTTTTGCCTGCTCAGGTGAAATGTAGTGGACAGATCCCAGGGCCTCCTGTGTCAAAGTGCTCTGAGATGCGGTAAAACGTGCAATGCCAAAGTCGGCCACCTTAACACTGCCGTCCCGAAGCACCATTACATTGTGGGGCTTAATATCCCTATGGATTATTCCCCGACTATGTGCATGCTCTAGTGCACGTACTATCTGTGCAGTAAAATGCAATGCCTCACGCCAGTTCAGCAAACCTCTGCGGCTCATGTACTGTTTAAGCGTGATTCCATTAATGAGCTCCATTACTAGGTACTCGATATCTGCAGTCTTGTTTACGTCATATACTGCCACTATATTTGGGTGCGACAACATCGCTACCGCTTGACTTTCAGCGTGGAAACGGCGGCGGAAGTCATCATCTCTTGCAAATTCATCTCTGAGTATCTTTACTGCTACAAGTCGGTTCAGTCTGTGGCATCGTGCTTTATATACTACCGCCATTCCTCCCGAGCCAACCTTTTCGAGAATCTCATAACGATTGTCCAGCATCATGCCGATATACTTGTCCGTACTTTCCATAATGAACTCCATTTCTCCGGCGGCAATCTAGTTAAATCTCGAGTAGGACGACTGTTATGTTGTCCTTGCCGCCACGTTCGTTGGCGATATCTATAAGCCTATCGCACGCAAGCTCTTTCTTTCCTCCGTGCAGCACCTCATAGAGGATTTCCTGATCCTCTACCGGATTTGTCAACCCATCGGAACATAGCAGAATATTATCTCCCTGCTTTATATCTAAGGTAAATATATCACACTCTATGGTCTCTTCGGTACCGAGCGCTCTTGTTATTAAGTTCTTTCGAGGATGACTTCTAGCCTCCTCGATTGTGAGGTCTCCCTTCATCAGTAAGTCCTCAACGAGCGAGTGGTCACGGGTAACGCGGACGATATTGTTTTCATCTATCGAGTAAGCACGGCTGTCACCAACATTTGCGACAACAGCGTGTTTGCCGTCTGCTATGACCGCAACCAGAGTTGTCCCCATTCCGGAACACTCACTGTCAGATACTGATTTCTCATAAAGCAGTCTGTTAGCGCTTAGCACTGATTCCCTAGCAACTGTCTCTATGTACTTCGCAGACATATTAAGCTTTAGCTTCTCCTTGACGCTTTTTACGAATGTCTCTGCGGCAAGCGAGCTTGCGAGTCCCCCGGCTTTTGCACCGCCCATTCCATCGCACACTACACACAATGCGATGTTGTCCTCATTAATAAGGTCCACATAGTAAGCATCCTGGTTTTCGGTGCGTACTAAGCCGTTATCTGTTTTCCCCCATGCTTTCATATAGGCCTCCATCTACCGGCGATCAGGTGATTGAGCTCTGCGCTTTAGACGAAGCTGTCCGCAAGCTGCATCGATATCCGCACCCATGCGACGGCGCACAGTTGTACGAATTCCACCTTTTTTCAGAGCTTCTGCAAATGCGGACACCCTGTCAGGGTCACTGGGTCTAAAGGCAGATCCCTCTACAGAGTTGAGCGGTATCAGGTTTACGTGTATGAGCGGACTGAGCTCACTACTCATTCCGTTAAGCAATGTTATAAGGCTGTTCGCGTGAGTATCACTATCATTTATACCTTTGGCCATTATATATTCAAAGGAGATTCTTCTCCCTGTTTTCAAACAATAGTATCTGCAATCGTCAATCAGACGAGCTACTCCGCCTTTTCTGTTTATTGGCATCATAATGTTTCGTGTCGCGTCATCGGGCGCATGTAGAGAAACTGATAATGTAATCTGTAAGCCCTCATCTGCCAGTCTTCGTATTCCACCCTCTGGACCACTTGTAGATAGTGATATGTGCCTCATACCAATACCTAGGACATCGGGGTGATTTACAAGTTCTAGAAACCTAATAACGTTTTCAAAGTTATCTAGCGGTTCACCGATTCCCATGATCACAATATTTGAAATCTTCTTTTCTGCCTTAAAACCCGAATAACGTACTTGATCGAGCATTTCTGAAGCGGTGAGATTTCTAACGAGTCCACCCCTTGTCGAAGCACAAAAAGCGCACCCCATTCTACAACCAACTTGTGAGGATATGCAGACAGTGTTTCCGTGGTTATAAGACATCACAACACTCTCAATTGCATTCTTATCAAAGAGCTCCCAAAGAAGCTTTACGGTTCCATCACTAGCCACTTGCTTATTGAGACATTTTGGACGGTAAAGCAGGCAGGTTTCCTTCAATCTTTCCCGAAGTGCAAGCGGTATGTTTGTCATCTCGTCAAAGGATGACACCCCTGCCCCCAGCCATTTGAATATCTGCCCTGCCCTGAAGGCCGGCTCACCCTCATGACTTACGATCTGAGCTATCTCGTTTTCCTTCATCGATTTAATATCATACATTATTTTTCCTCATAAGGCAAATGAAAAATCCGTCAAATGTCAAAGTCTCAGGCCAAACAGTATATCTACCCGCCTTTACTTCCCCAATCGGTTCAGGAAGCACAAAGCCCTCCAAACTATAATTAGGGTTCTCTTCTAGGAATCTACTGACCACTTCTCCATTCTCAGCCTCTCTCCAAGTACAGGTGCTGTAAAGGATCAGTCCTCCGGGCTTTAAGTACTTTGCCACGTTTGCGAGGATTCTGCTCTGCAGTTTAGGAAGTTCAGCTACCCTCTCCACATCGACGTACCTAATATCGGGCTTCTTTCTTATTACGCCGAGGCCGGAACACGGGGCGTCGCAGATGACCATGTCAAACCTCTCAAAGTATTCGGGGATGAACTCTGTCGCGTCAGCCGTACCTGTTCGGATCTTCATTTCCATCCTGTCGCTCCCCTCCCTGACAAGCTCCATCTTTGGAGCGCTTATGTCAAGTGAGGTTATCTCAGCTCCTCCTCCGGAAAGCACAGCAGCAGCAAAACTCTTACCTCCGGGTGCTGCACATACATCAAGAATTTTATCGCCCTGCTTCGGGTTAAGTGCCATAACTGCAAGCATTGATGATGCGTCCTGAACCCAGAACCATCCCTTCCTATATGCCCCCAAGTCTTCAATATTGCCGGAGCTGTATAGGTTGAAGCAATTAGAGACTACTGAGTGCGGTTCTACTTTGACTCCTTCTTCTGCGAGGGTATCAGCTACAGCAGAACTGTCCTTTAGTAATGTGTTGATCTGAATAGTCACAGGAGGAGCCTCATTGTTTGCTGCAAGCACATCTATTGCTCTTTCTTCTCCTAAGGCTTCGATAAGTTCTCTACATATCCATTCAGGGTGAGAATACATTATTGAAAGTCTCTTAACCTGGTTCTTCTCCCGCACCTCATACGGATCATCAATTGATGTCATTGCTCTCAGAACAGCATTGACAAATCCCGCTACACGGCGGTTTTTCCCCCTGCACAGAGCAACCGTCTCGTTGACAGCAGCCCTCTGGGGGATAGAATCAGAAAACAGGAGCTGAAATGCCCCCAAACGGAGAGCACACAATACCCTTGTCTCCATCTTTTTGAGCTTGACCGATGAGTGTCTCGCAATATGGTAGTCAAGTAACATCAGGTTGCGAAGTACACCGGAACATAGATATGTTGTAAGGGCGGCATCACGTCTGTCAAGACCCGCTTTAACTATTGCATCGGACAACTTTCTTGCAGACCAGACTCCACCAGCCTGCCAAGCTGTCAGGGCATCTAGCGCCACTTCTCTAGCGCTCTTTCCGGCCATTTATATCTCCTCAAAACTAGCAAATACTTATGCTATCTTTACTTCTAACAAATTATTAGACCCGTCATGACATAGGAACTATCTGCGCCGTCTGCCGAGCATTAGCAAGCGCGTAAACTGTGCAAGTGATACAGCTAACGCTGCCAGATAAGTCATCGCCGCAGC